>JAGZBF010000021.1:0-33604 GCA_018370025.1 Collinsella sp.
GTCGACGAAACTGGAGAGGAGGTATTACGAGCTCCTGTGCGAATTGGAGAGAACGCTCCCGCAAACTGCCTCTTGACAACTTATAGGAGCGTCGGTTTTGTTTTCGCACTTTTCAGCATGGTCTGGGCTCTCCGCGTTAACGTAGTAGATGGGCCCCTTTTGTGGCAAGGGGCCGACCTGCGGCTCAGGGTAGCCAAAAAAGCCACGTCCCAAAAAGACTGTTGGAAGTTGCGGTGGAATAGTTCCTGTTTTTGCTGCTGAAGGCCTTGAACAGGAACTATTCCACCGCAACTTATGAGGGGGCGGGGGATGCGATAGTATTGCATGGTGGTATTCGACAAACCGTGGGCTTCATCCGAGGGCTTTATGGAACAGCATCAGCATTATCAGAGCCTGCAAGACCAGGCGTACAACGCATTGCGCTCCAAGATCATCTATGCCGAGCTCAAGCCCGGCACGCGCCTTTCGGCGATTGGTCTGGAAAAAGAGACGGGAATCGGGCGCACACCCATTCGCGAGTCCTTTGTGCGTCTGCGCGAGCAGGAGCTGGTGGAAACGCGTCCCAAAAGCGGCACCTACGTCTCTAAGATCAGCATGGAACGCGCTGAGAACGCTTGTTTCTTGCGCGAGAAGCTCGAGAGAAGCGTGCTTATTAAATGCTGTTCGGCCGCCTCGCCCGAGCAAAAGCAGCGGCTCGAGCAGATTCTTGCCGAGTCCGAGTCGCTCGACCATGGCGAAACGCGCCGTTTCTTTGACCTGGATAACCTGTTCCATGAGACATGTTTTGAGATTGCCGGTCGTCACATGTTGTGGGATTGGATGAAGAGCATCAACACGCATTTTGAGCGATACAACTGGTTGCGTATGGTGTCGCAGGATTTGGATTGGGAGCCGATTCGTCGGCAGCATCGCCGGATTCTCGAGGCCATTAAGAGGGGCGATACCGACGCGGCGAGCTATCTGGCAGAGACACACCTGCACCTGATGCCCGAAGAGCAAGGTCCGGTTATCGCCTTGCATCCCGACTATTTTGAGCTGTCCAAAGACTCGGCCATCTAATCAATCCCCATATAAGTTGCGGTGAAATAGGGACTGTTTTGCGGCCTAGGTGGCGCAAACAGTCCCTATTTCACCGCAACTGCGTTGGGGCACATCGGGGCACGAAAAAGCTGCGGCGCCGCTTGGAGGAAAAGACCGGAAGCAAGGGTCCATTCCTCCAGACGGCACCGCAGCTGTTTTGGTGGCTCGGCTTTTGTCGAAGTGGCTTAGTTGAGCGCGACGGCCAGCCGAGTAGGCAAAGCGGCTTGGAGGCGTGTCGCTTCCGTCACGTTCTATCAGCATACAAGACGGTTTTGGTTCTTGTTCGTGACGGAAACGGCGCGCTTCCGAGCCGCTTTAAAAGAAAGGGGGCGAGGTCTAGGGCACGCCCCCTTTCACGATAGAGAGCTAAACCTAGCCGCGGACCTTCTTGACGACGTCCATGGCCTCGCGGGCGATCTGCTCGACCTTGGAGAAGTCGCCGTCGGCAAACAGGGCCGGCTTGACCATCCAGGTGCCACCGCAGGCGATGATGGCGGAGGAGCTCAGGTACTCCTCGACGTTGGCGGTGCTCACGCCGCCGGTGGGCATAAAGCGGTGACCGACAAACGGAGCGGCGAGGGCCTTGATGGTGTTCAGGCCGCCATACTGGGACGCGGGGAAGAACTTGGTGACCTTGAGGCCCAGGTTCTCGGCTGCGGTGACCTCGGAGGGGGTTACGGTGCCGGGAAGGACAGGCAGGTCGATGTCGATGCAGTGCTTCACAACGTCCTCGTTGTAACCCGGGGAGACGATGAACTTGGCACCGGCTGCGCGGGCCTGCTCAACCTGCTCGACGGTCAGGACGGTGCCGGCGCCAACGCACATCTCGGGCTCGGCCTCGGCCATAGCGGCGATGCACTCGGCGGCGCAGGCGGTGCGGAAGGTGACCTCGGCGGACTTCATGCCAGCTGCCATAAGGGCGTGGGCGAGCGGAGCGGCGTCCTCGACCTTGTCGAGCACGACGACCGGCACGATGCCCAGGGACTCAAGCGTGGTGTAGAACTGATCGAACATAATGTTCCTTTCGATGTATGGCGCGCATGGGCGCGTGATTGCCAAATATGCTGGTCAGGAGCCGATTTTGGATTGGTTATCGGAGGCACTGCTTGGGGTTCAAGCAATTCCAAAACCAGCTGCTCGACCAGTCATGTAGGGAATGCCAGGCAAAACCGGAATGGGACTGGTGGTTTTGCCCGACCGGAGGAATCGGGGAGCGGGCCGCAGGGGTATGGGATTGGAAAGCTGCGGCCCGCGGAATGGAGACGGATTAGCGCGCGACGCGGGTGCCACCGTCGGCGGCGGATGCCACGGCTGCGATCTCGTCTGCGGTCACCAAGTTGGAATCGCCCTTGATGGTGAGCTTGAGGATCGACGCTGCAATCGCATAGTTGACGGCGTCCTGCGGATCAAAGTCGTTGGTGAGGGCATGGACGAGGCCGGCGTTGAAAGCGTCGCCGGCGGCAACGCCCTCGAGCACGTGCACGTCGTGAGCAGGGGAGAACCAGTGCTCGCCGCTCTCGGCGTCAAAGAGCATGCCCATCCAGATGGAGCGCTCGACGCAGGAGATGTTGCGGACGACCGAGGCGACCTTTTTGCAGCCGTACTCGGCGCAGATCTGACGGGCCATCTCGACGTAGGTGTCGCGCTCCTCGATGCCATGGGCAAGGGAACCAGAGACGCAGGTCATGCCGAGGCCGGCGGGCGCATCCTCGTCGTTGGCGATGCAGATGTCGACGAGCGGCAGGAGTTCCTTCATGGTGGCCTGCGACTTCTCGGGCGACCACATCTTGCCGCGATAGTTCACGTCGCACACGGTGGTGATGCCCTTGGCGCGGCAGGCGGCGAGTGCCTCCTTGCAGGCGGCGGCCATCTCATCGGAGACGGCGGGGGTCACGCCGGAGAAATAGAAGACATCGATGCCCTTGAGGATCTCGTCCCAGTCAAAGACGTCGCGTTTGGCCATGTTGATGGCAGAGAACTTGCGGTCGTAGACGCAGCCGTTGCCGCGCTGCGAGGCGCCGACCTCAAACACATAGCAGCCAAGACGGTCGCCCTGACGCACGACGCGCGTTGTGTTGACGCCGTAGGCCTTCAGCGAGCGCAGAGCGCACTCGCCCAGACGGTTGGCCGGGACAACGGAGACGTAAGCGGCCTTGTCGCCCTGGTAGGCCAGGGAAAGCGCGGTGTTGGCTTCGGCGCCGCCGTAGCGGACATCAAACTCGGTCGCCTGCTCAATGCGCAGATGGTCTTTGGGCGAGAGCCTCATCATGATCTCGCCGAAGGTAAGAACCGTTTTACCCATGGTTGCGCAGCTCCTTCTTGCTCGTGCGTACACCTTTGATATGGCGTTGGCACGGAGGTGCCAAGACGGTAGGGTACATCTTTGCACCTACGTGCCAACGCTCGCCGAAATCGGTTTACGAAATCGGTTTCGTTTCGAGTTGTAGTATACTCACCTACAGCCTTTTGCAAGCGAGATTTTTAAAAAAATGCCTAAAATGGCTCAGACTGCTGACAATTGGGAAACGGGGTGCGCCATGGCGCAGATGAGAATCAAGGACATTGCCGCCGAGGCGGGCGTGAGCCCGGCCACGGTCTCGCGCTATCTCAACAACCGCCCCGGGCAGATGACCGAGGAAACCCGCGCTCGCATCGCGGCGGTTATCGAGCGCACCGGCTATCGCCCACGTGCCGCCGCACGCAATCTGCGCAGCTCACGCACCAACCTCATCGGCGTGATCCTGGCCGACATCGCCAACCCGTTCTCCAGTGCCATGCTCGAAGGGCTTTCCGCCAGTGCCGCCGCGCGCGGCTGCTCGCTTATGACGGCCATTAGCGGCAACGATCCCGCTAAAGAGGCCGAATCGCTCACCAGGCTTATCGACGCCGGCGTGGACGGCCTGGTCGTCAATACCTGCGGCGGTAACGACGAGGCAATCGCCGCTGCCGCGGGACGTTTACCCGTTGTGCTGCTCGACCGCGATGTTGCTGCCGGCGGTGTCGATCTGGTGACATCTAACAACCGCGAGCTGGTTGCCGGCTTGGTAGACGCCTTGGCTGCCGCTGGCAGCGAGCGCCTGTGCCTGCTCACCGAGGCAAGCGATGACAGCCCCGTGCGTCGCGAGCGCGCCGAGGCCTTTACCGACGAGCTGTCGCGACGCGGCCTTGCCGGCGAGGTTGTCACCTTGGCCGATGGCGGTGCCACGGGCGTCGGCCGCTTGGACGAGACCATCCGCGGCTATGCAGGCAAAAAGCTCGGCCTCATTGCCGTCAACGGCCTGGTCTTTCTGCGTCTGACCGAGGCGTTGGCACAGCTGGGACCCTCGTTGCCGGCGGGGCTCAAGATCGCGACGTTTGACGACTACCCCTGGAACCATGTGCTCTTTGGCGGTGTGACCACGGCCGCGCAGGACACCCTCACCATCGCCGAGCGCGTGGTCGAGCGCCTGTCCGAGCGCATCGACGTTGTTACCACCACCGTGGGCGAAGCCGCAAAGCTGGCACCCAAACGCATCGAGATCCCCGGCCACATCGAACACCGCGCATCGACCTCGCGCTAGCCGCTCGTTCGCAACTGCCTGTTCGCACACGTTTTTTGAGCGCTTGATACGCTTTAACCCTGCGGAAACATTTTTCTGCGATAGTATCTGCGATATAGACCAGTCGAAACCCGCCCGAAAGAAAGGGGAGCGACATGAACCAGCAGAACATCGATTACGTACTCCGCTCCGTAGAGCAGCGTGACATCCGCTTTGTGCGTCTGTGGTTTGTCGACATTCTCGGCCGCCTCAAGAACTTTGCCATTAGCCCCGAGGACCTCGAGGTCGCTTTTGAGGAGGGTATTGGCTTTGACGGCTCCGCCATCGAGGGCTTTGCCACGCCCGAGGAAGCCGACATGCTGGCGTTTCCCGATGCTTCGACCTTCCAGATTCTGCCGTGGCGCCCGAGCCACAACGGCGTCGCCCGCGTGTTCTGCGACGTGTGCACTCCCGATCGCAAGCCGTTTGCCGGCGACCCGCGCGATGCCCTGCGCCGCATGTTCCGCAAGGCCGAGAAAGCTGGCTATCTGCTCAACGTGGGCGCTGAGCTGGAGTATTACTACTTCCCCGACGAACACACCCCCGAGCCGCTCGACAACGTGGGCTACTTCGATCTTTCGGTGAGCGATGCCGCCCGCGACCTGCGTCGCAATACGGTCCTCACGCTCGAGAAGATGTCCGTGCCCGTGGAGTACACCTTCCACGCCGCCGGCCGCTCGCAGCACGGCATGAGCCTGCGTCACGCCGAGGCCCTGAGCATGTCCGACGCCATCACCACGGCCAAACTCATCATTAAGCAGCAGGCCTACGAGAGCGGTTGCCACGCCTCCTTTATGCCCAAGCCGTTGGCAGGCGAGGACGGCAGTGCTATGTTCCTGTGCCAGTCGCTATTCGACCACGACGGCAACAACGTCTTTTGGGGCGAGGGCGACGAGAAGTACCATCTCTCCGACGTTGCCAAGCACTATATGGCCGGCATCCTGGCGCATGCCCGCGAGATCAGCGCCATCACCAACCCCACGGTCAACTCGTACAAGCGCATCACCACGGGTGGCGACTCCGTGCCGCAGTACGCCACGTGGGGCCTGCGCAACCGCGCGAGCATGGTTCGCATCCCGGTCTACAAGCCCGGCAAGCAGCTGTCCACGCGCATCGAGCTGCGCAGTCCCGATCCCATGGCCAATCCGTACCTGGTCAACGCCGTCACGCTGGCGGCTGGTCTGGACGGCATCGAGCGCAAGCTGGAGCTCCCGCCCGAGGCCACGGCCGAGACGCTCAAGCTTACCGACCGTCAGATGGTCGAGGCCGGCTACACGCCGCTGCCGCGCTCGCTTAAAGAGGCGCTCGACGTGTTTGAGGACTCGCAGTTTATGAAGGATGCCCTCGGCGAGCACATCCACAGCTTCTTCCTCAAAAAGAAGCGCGACGAGTGGCATAAGTTTGAGTCTACGATCACCGAGTGGGAGATCAAGCACTACCTGGCGAACTCCTAATCGCGCTGACTTGTTCCAGTACGATTGAGCTCATTTCCTTGGAGGCCGATATGTCCGAAAAGAGTGCCCTGTTCATGGCGCGCACGACGCGCTTCCACGAGTTTGCCCGCAGCTTGACGACCACCTTGGGTGTCGAGGTGAGCCTTGCCACACCCGATTCGCCGACTGCGGCGCACGACTTCGACCTGCTGATCCTCGACTCCGACGGCATCCGCAGCGACCGCATCGATCAGATTGCCAAATGGCTCGACGACCGCGGTGGCGTTCCCATGCTGGTGATCGTCGACGACGAGGCGCTCGGCACCCTGCGTCTGCCGAATCACGCGCATGCCGACTTTGTATGCCCCACGGCGACGCCCAACGAACTTAAGGCTCGTGCGCAGCGCCTGATGGGCGAGGAGGAGACCGTCACCGCCGACGATGTGCTCAACATCGATAACCTCGAGATTAACCTGGCTACCTACCAGGTGACACTCGATAACGAGCCCATTGACCTGACGCTGATGGAGTACTCGCTGCTGAGCTTTTTGGCGACGCACCCCAACCGCGCCTACAGCCGCGAAGTGCTGCTGCACCGCGTGTGGGGCTTTGAGTACTGCGGCGGCACGCGCACCGTCGACGTGCACATTCGACGCATCCGTTCCAAGGTGGGCCCGCAGATCGCGGCACACATCACCACCGTCCGCGGCGTGGGCTATCTGTTTAAGGACTAGATTTCCACCGTAAGGGGGACAGGCGCCTTTGCGGTGGTTTTGCCGCAGGTGCGGGTTCCTTTCGAGTTTGCAGTAGAACTTAAGCCTTCCTAAAAGATTGCGTTCTCATACACGTGCACCCGCATATTGGGGTACAACTCATCGTGAACAATGATGGCCCGCCACGTGTTTGGCGGGCCTTTGGTTATTTGACGAAAGGATTGCAGCTATGAGCGAGAACGATTCCCAGCGTCCCCAGGATGCGGGCCACGCCGGCGAGACTCAGCAGCAACCGCGCGTACAGGTGGAGTCGACGCCTGCCGACGGCAACATTCCCTACGTGCAGGCCTACGACACGCAGACCGGCAAGCCGCTGGGCGGCCAGCAGGTTGTAAACAAGCACACGGTGGTCAAGACCAAGACCAAAAAACTGCCGATCTTTATTACGGCGCTTGCCGGCTGTGCCTGTGGCGCTCTGCTGGTCATCGCGCTCATTATGAGCGGCACGCTCGATATCGGCGGCGGCAGGAACGCCGTGACGGCGGGTGCTTCGGGTTCATCGGCGCAAAAGATCACCATCGACTCCGAGGATACCACGCTGGCCGAGGCCGTCTCTGCCAAGGCGTTGCCCTCCGTCGTTTCCATCACCGCCACTTCGAGCGGTAGCCAGAATGGCTCGCTTTCGCAGTCTGCCGACGAGTCGGACAGCTCGGGCAGCGTCGGCTCGGGCGTGGTGCTCGATACCGAGGGCCACATCCTCACCAACAACCACGTGGTCGATGGCTATGACCAGTACGTGGTTACCATGGACGACGGAACCACGTACGAGGCCGAGTTCGTGGGCAACGATGCCTCGAGCGACCTGGCCGTCATCAAACTCAAGGATGCTGACGCCTCAAAGCTCACGCCGATCGAGATCGGTGACTCCTCCAAGCTCAACGTGGGCGAGTGGGTCATGGCGATCGGCTCGCCGTTCGGCAACGAGCAGTCTGTCTCCACGGGTATTGTGTCGGCGCTCTATCGCTCCACGGCCATGAGCTCTACCAACGGTAACACCATCTATGCCAACATGATCCAGACCGATGCCGCCATCAACCCGGGCAACTCCGGCGGCGCGCTCGTCAACGACAATGGTGAGCTGGTGGGCATCAACTCGCTCATCGAGAGCTACTCGGGCTCCAGCTCGGGCGTGGGCTTTGCCATTCCGGTTAACTACGCCAAGAACATTGCCGACCAGATCATCGACGGTAAGACGCCGGTGCACCCGTACCTGGGCGCCACGCTTTCGAGCGTCAACGCGCTCAACGCCCGCACCAACAAGCTGAGCACCGATAGCGGCGCGTATGTGGCGAGCGTCGTTGAGGATGGCCCTGCTGCCAAGGCCGGCATCCAGGAGGGCGATGTCATTACCAAGCTGGGCGACGACGAGATTACGAGTGCCGATGGCCTGATCATCGCCCTGCGCAGCCACGAGGTGGGCGAGAAGGTCGAGATCACGCTCATGCGCGGCAAGGAAGAGAAGAAGGTCACCGTCGAGCTGGGCTCCGATGAGGAGCTGCAGAACCAGCAGCAGGATGACAGCGCGACCGACACCGGCAACGGCGGTATTACCGACGAGCAGCTGCGCCAGTATCTGGAGGAGCTGTTGGGCCAGCAGGGCCAGGGTCAAGGCTACGGTCAGGGCTACTAGCGAGCCGTATCGCGTATATCGAGGCCAGAGGGGGCTGTCCCATCAACGTGGGGCAGTCCCCTCTTTTCTTATTGATCCGTTGGGGACGGAGGAAAATGGATCATTTAGAGTTGATAAGAGCATGGTTTAATCGCGCAATCCATCCCGGTGCGTCGACTGCCGATTCGATGCGGTTCGAAAGGGTTATTCGGCGCCATGGTGACCGGTGGTACTCTAGTATCCGTTTGAAATCGAGCGAAGGAGTGCCGCTATGGAGCAATCGAGCCTGTTTGGTGACGGCGTGGACATCGATACCGAAACGCCCACGAGCACGGATACCGTTGCGCCGACCGATGCCCGTGCCCAGGCGGCAGCGCGTGCGGCCGAGCTGCGCCACGAGCTCGATTACCACGCCTATCGCTACTACATGCTCGACGCGCCCGAGATCACGGACGCCGCCTTTGACAAAATGCTCGTTGAGCTGCAAGAAATCGAGGCGACCTACCCCGACCTGGTGACGCCCGACAGCTATACCCAGCGCGTTGGCGGCTACGTGAGCGAGCAGTTTACGCCAGTCACGCACATGGCGCGCATGTATTCCATGGACGATGCCATGGACCTGGACGAGCTCGACGCATGGCTCCAGCGCACCGAGGATGCGCTCGGTGCCGGCAGCGTCACCTATACCTGCGAGCTTAAGATCGACGGTCTGGGCGTGGCACTTACCTACCAAAACGGCACCTTTGTGCGCGCCGCCACGCGCGGCGATGGTACCACGGGCGAGGACGTGTCGCTCAACGTCCGTACCATCAAGGACGTGCCTATGCACCTGTCCGAGCCGGCGCTCGCTCACATGGGTGCCGACCGCGAGCGCACCATCGAGGTGCGCGGCGAGGTCTATATGCCCAAAGGCAGCTTTGTACGTCTGAATGAAGAGGCCGATGCCGAGGGCCGCGACCCCTTCGCCAACCCGCGCAACGCCGCTGCTGGCAGCCTGCGTCAGAAGGATCCCAAGGTTACGGCGCGGCGCGACCTGGCCACCTTTATCTATGCCATCGCCGATACCGATCCACTGCACGTCCACAGCCAGCGCGAGTTCCTCGATTGGCTGCGTAGCGCCGGCTTTAGCGTCAACCCCAACGTGGCTCGCTGTGCCACGCCGGCCGAGGTCCACGAGTTCTGCGCCCAGGCGCTCGAGCATCGCGGCGACCTGGACTACGACATCGACGGCGTGGTCGTAAAGGTCGACAGCTTTCAGCAGCAGCTCGACCTGGGCTTTACCGCCCGCGCACCGCGCTGGGCCATTGCCTTTAAGTTTCCGCCCGAGGAAAAGCAGACCGTCCTGCGCGAGATTCGCATCCAGGTGGGTCGCACCGGTGTGCTCACGCCGGTCGCCGAGTTCGACCCGGTGACGGTTGCCGGCTCCACCATCGCGCGCGCCACGCTGCACAACATCGACGAGATTCGTCGCAAAAACGTGCGCGAGGGCGACACGATTATCGTGCACAAGGCGGGCGACGTGATTCCCGAGGTCGTGGGTCCGGTGCTCGACAAGCGCCCGGCCGATTCGGTCGACTGGCACATGCCCGAGGTCTGCCCCGTGTGCGGCAGCCCCGTGGTCCACGAGGATGGCGAGGTCGCTTACCGCTGCGTCTCCATCGATTGCCCTGCGCAGCTCAAGGAGCGCCTGCTCCACTGGGTGAGCCGCGGCTGCATGGACGTCGACGGCCTGGGCGACGAGATCGTCGACAAGATGATCGCTGCTGGCCTGATTCACGACGTCGCGGACTTCTACCAGCTCACGGTCGACGATATCGCCGGCCTGGACACGGGGCGTACCTATGCCAGCTCCAACAGCAAAAAGGGCGTCAAGAAGGGCGACCCCATCCCGGTAGGCCTCAAGACGGCTGAGAAAATCATCGCCGAGCTCAACAAGTCCAAGAGCCAGCCGCTCGGTCGCGTGCTGTTTGCCCTGGGTATCCGCCACGTGGGCAAGAGTGTGGGTGAGGTCATCGCCGAGCGATTCCTGTCGATTGACAAGCTCATCTTGGCGAGCGAAGAGGATATTGCCGAGTGCGAGGGCATCGGCCCCAAGATTGCGGCGAGCGTTAAGCAGTTCCTGGCCGTGCCCGAGAACCTTGCCGTGCTGGAACGTCTGCGTCAGGCGGGCCTTTCGCTCGAGGTCGACTTGGGCGCTGCGCACGCGCAAGCCGCAGCCGACGCTGGCGTGGCGGGCGAGCTCGCCGACGCACAGCCGCTTGCGGGTCTGACCTTCGTGCTCACCGGCACGCTCGTCAACCGCACGCGCGACGAGGCGGGCGCGGCGCTCAAGGTGCTCGGCGCCAAGGTTTCGGGCAGCGTGTCAAAGAAGACGAGCTATCTGGTCGCCGGCCCCAAAGCGGGCTCCAAGCTCACCAAGGCTGAGCAGCTGGGCGTACCCGTACTGGACGAGGATGCACTCGAGCAGATCTTGGCGACTGGTGAGGTGCCCCAGGCTTAGTACATCGATAACCAAATTAGAAAACCTCCCGGAAAGGTTGATACTTTCCGGGAGGTTTTTATTTGGGCGTGGTGGCGGGCAGCATGATCTGCGTCATGTAGGTTGCTGAGGGTGACCCTGCGGAGCGGTGTCGTTCCGGAGCGATAGAAGATTCATTCAAAGCAAAGGGGCCCCGCAGTGAGGTCTCACAACGGGGCTGCCCCATTGTGATGAGTTTTATACACTTTAACATTAATATTAACGTGTATACTTAGCAGTGAAGATATATGTTGAGAGGAGCAGTTATGGTTACCGTCGCGTTTTCGGAACTGCGCCAAAACCTTACGCAGGTGGCCGAAAAGGTTGCCAATGAGGGCGAGGAGGTTGTGGTCTTCAAGCGGAGCAAGCCGTTGTTCAAGATCGTGCCGCTCGACTATGAAGGTCCAGTTACGGTGGAATATGACGCTGCCCAGGAGCGTGGGGGCGCAAAACCGACGTGCGGCACGGGCAAGCCCAAGCGCGACGTGGGTACGATGTGGCATCCCAAGATCACCTGGAAGGAGATCCGTGAGATGCTCGCGGAGAATGAGGACTACCAGGAGTATCTCGATATCGTGGCTAACATGCCAAAGGGAACGCCGCTCGATACGATGACGGTTGAAGATGAAAAGCGCGTCGCGAGGGAGCGCTACCTATGAGGGCATTTCTCGATACCAATTTTCTGCTCGATTGCGTGCTGCCGGGCCGGCCGGAGCATGGGGCGGCGCAAACGACCAAGGGGCTCGTTGACGTGGGACTTATCGAGGGTGTTGTTTCGGCCTGCTCTCTCAAGGACGCGTACTACATTCTCACTAAACAGGCAGACGAGGCGCGCGCCCGCGAGGTAGTGCGCGACTGTCTTAAGAGCTACTCGGTAGAGCCTCTCGACCAAGAAGCTTGTTTTACCTCCGCCTATTCCGATGAGCCGGACTTTGAGGACGGCTGTATCCGTGCGATGGCCGAGCGTGCCGGCGTGGACTTTATCATCACGCGTGACCGCGCCGCTTTTGTGCGCTCGACCATCAAGACCTTCTCGCCTGCAGAGTTCATCCGTGCGTTTCCGATTCCGGAGGAGTAAAACCGCCATATCGGGGATTGTCCTCGACATGGCGGTTCTCCTGTAGCTGACGCTCGTTAGTTGAGCTGCACTGCATGCCTGTCCGGGAGGTTCTTAATCGAGCACAGTAACGGGCACCGTGATCTGTGTCACGTATGTTGTGGGGTCGTCGCTGATGATGTCGTCGATCAGGGCAATCTCGCGCGATGGACCGGCGGGTGTCAGGTTATGTTCGCGCATATAGCCGAGCAGCTGCTTATAGCGCGGGCCCGCTTGCCCGTGCGTGCCGCGAAAGCTTATGGCCAGGCAGCGCGCGGTGGATCGCGTCTCGACGTCGCCCACGTAATCATCGGTGTCATCGAGTAGTAGAAAGACCTCGTCGTAGCCATCAAAGTCGCCGGCGGCGAGGCGCTCGGCGCTAATACCGACGCCCAAGTTGCCCAGGAAGACAAAGGTCTCGTGCTGGCCCTTCTGCAGTTGACGAATTTGCCACTCTAGCGCATAGGCATCGGTAGGGTTGACGCGTTCGCGCAACACGACGCAGCGGAGCTCGGGCACATCGATTGTGCAAATGGTGTCGAGCTCGGTGTTCAGGGCATCGTGGAGCAGCGCAAGCCGGTTATCGATCTTACGCGACACGCGTTCGAGCTCGTGGCGCTTGCGCTCGATGAGCTCCTGCTGCTGAGTCAGCTGCCGCTGCATAAGGTCCACATCGCGCGTGGTCACAAACTCACGGATCTGCGCCAACGGCAAGTCGAGAACGCGCAGGTGGCTGATGGTATTGAGGGTGGAGAGCTGCCGCGATCCGTAATAGCGGTACCCGCTCGCCGGATCGATGTGCGCCGGGTCAAGAAGGCCCATCTGCTCGTAATGGCGCAGCGTGCCCACGCTCAGGTTAAACAAGCGCGCCGCCTCGCCAATGCGGAGCAGGCCCTCAGTATGTTCACTTGGCATGTCGGTCACAGGACCGCTCCTTTCAATGGGCGGGGAAGGGGCGCCGAGGTCGTGCGGCGCGGCCGTCGTATGACACAAACGATCCGCTACGCTACCAACTTGTCAAAAGCCCCGCGCCGGTTGAGCACGGTAAACGCGACAACACAGATGACTGCCGACAAAATCGACCCGCACGGCGAAGCGATGCCCATGGGAAACAGCGTGTCGGAATAGGCGTTCGACAACAGCCACGCACCGGGCACGCGAATGAGTGCCACGGCCAGCACGTTGTGCGCAAAGCCGATGTAGCTCTTGCCGTATGCAGCGAAAAAGCCGCTAAAGCAAATGTGGATGCCGGCAAAGATTGCATCGAAAATATAACTGTGCATATAGCCGGTACCGGCCGCGACCACCGCGGGGTCCTTGGCAAAAAAGCCAATAAACGTCGGCGCTACTAGCCACATCAGCACCGTGATCAGGCAGCCGTACACCACCGAGATCGTCATGGCGTCCTTGAGCACCTGACGCGCGCGGTCGCCCTTGCCCGCACCGGCGTTTTGTGCCGTGAGCGCACTGACGGTGGCGCCCATGGAACTCGGCACAATGAACAAAAAGCTGATCATCTTCTCGACCAGGCCCACGGCGGCGGCGTCGACGAGCCCTCGGTGGTTGGCGATGACGGTGATAAACATAAACGCCATCTGGATGCAGCCGTCCTGCACGGCCACGGGCACGCCGATCTTAAGAATGCTGCCGAGCACCTCGGGCTGGGGACGCAGGTCGCTGCGCTTAACGTGGATGTTTGTGCGGCGGCTCTTGAGCCACACGAGCGCGAGGGCAACGCTGGCCGTCTGCGCGGTCACCGTGCCGAGCGCCGCGCCCACGGGGCCGAGCCCCATGTGGCCGATAAACAGAAAATCGAGCGCGATGTTGATGATGCACGCCACGCCAATCACGTACATGGGCGAGCGCGAATCGCCCAGGCCGCGAAAGATGGCCGAGAGGATGTTGTATGCGGCGATAAACGGAATGCCGACAAAGCAGATACGCAGGTAGGCGGCGGTGCCTTCGACCGCCTCGGGCGGCGTGCCAATGAGCGCCACAACCTGCGGGCATAGTGCAAACAAGATGGCAGCCAACACCACCGAGACGCCCATAAACAGCGTGATGGTATTGCCGATGGCGGTCTCGGCGCGGTCGAAGCGGCGCGAGCCCACGGCATGGCCGACGATGACCGTCGTTCCCATGGCCAGGCCCACGAGCGTCACGGTAATGATATAGAGCGTCTGCGCGCCATTACCCACGGCGGTGATGCCGGCGGCGCCGCTAAACTGCCCCATCATGTACAGGTCGGCCATGCCGTAGAGCATCTGCAAAAAGTACGAGAGCATATAAGGCAGGGCAAAGACCGCGATGGTCTTAAGGACATTGCCGCGTGTGAGGTCGTGTTCCATGGGCGGGGTACTTTCTGGATTGGTTCATTTAGCTACCAGTGTAGTGAAAACCCTATAACGATTGTAGGGTCAAGGTTTGTGATGACGTCGGAGCGAAAAAGTCTCGCGCACCATTATTCCGAGTGAATATGGACACACATCACGAGAACTCGCCGCCGGCGCTAACCTTGCAGAAAACGATTTCGGAATACTTGACACCATTATTCGGCGCGCAATAATACGTGCGTTTGCGAACAACGTTTGATGGGGGTTGAACCTGCGTGCGCAATCTCAAAATACTGTTTTCCTATCTAGGGGCATACCGTCGCGATGCCATCCTCGGCGTGTTCTTTGTGTCGGTCGAGACGGTGCTCGAGCTGTTTATCCCGGTCATCATGGCCAACATCATCGATGTGGGCGTGCCTGCGGGTGATATCAACTACATGCTGCTGCAGGGCGCGTACATGTTGGTGTGCGCTGCGCTTTCGCTGGTACTGGGCTTGGGTTATGCCCGCACGTCCGCCCGCGTTGCCTCGGGCCTAGGCGCTAACCTGCGCGAGGCCGAGTACAAAAAGATTCAGACGCTCGCTTTTGGTAACCTGGACAACTACGACGCCAGCTCGCTCGTCACCCGCATGACCACGGACATCACCGTTATCCAAAATGCTGTGGGCAACGGCTTTCGCCCTATGGTGCGCGGCCCGGTGACGCTTATCGTCGGCCTTATCTACGCGCTGATGCTGTCGCGCCCGCTCGCCAACGTCTTTGCGATCATCTTGCCCGTGCTGGCAATCGTACTGGGCGTCATCACCTATCGCGTCAGTCCGCTCTACCGCCAACTCCAGACCTCGATGGACCACCTCAACGGCGTGGTACAGGAAGACCTCACCGCTGTGCGTGCCGTCAAGGCCTACGTTCGTACCGAGCACGAGGAGGCCAAGTTCGACACCGTCAATACCGAGCTCGCCGGCACGGCGACAAAGACCTTTGGCAGCGCGGTGCTCAACCTGCCGGTGTTTCAGCTGTCGATGTACGTGGCTGCGCTCTCTATCCTGTGGATTGGCGGCCGCATGATTCTCGCCGGCAAGCTGGGCGTGGGCTCGCTCACGGGCTTTATGAGCTACGTGCTGCTGATCATGAATTCGCTCATGATGATTTCCAACGTGTTTTTGCTGCTCACGCGCGCTCTTACGAGTGTGGGCCGTATCGCCGAGGTGCTCGATGAGGAGCCCTTTATCGCCAACCCCGCGGGAGACCTCGCGATTGCGGCACCAGCGGACGGCAGTATCGAGTTTCGCGACGTTTCCTTTAAATACCGCGCGGATGCAGCCGAGGATGTGCTCGAGCATATCGACCTTCGCATCGAGAGCGGCTCGACGGTGGGCATCCTCGGCGGTACGGGATCGGGCAAGAGCTCGCTTGTGCAGCTGATTGCGCGCCTGTACGACGCTACCGAGGGCGCCGTGCTTGTGGGCGGACGTGACGTGCGTGACTACGACCTCGCGACCCTACGCGACGCCGTGGGCATTGTGCTGCAAAAGAACGTGCTGTTTACGGGCACCGTGCGCGAGAACCTGCAGTGGGGCAATCCGCAGGCGTCGGACGATGAGCTCCTCGCGGCTTGCCGCGCGGCGTGCGTGGACGAGTTCCTTGATCGCATCGGCGGGCTGGACGGCGAGTTGGGCCAAGGCGGCGCCGGTGTCTCGGGTGGCCAGAAGCAACGCCTGTGCATCGCGCGCACGCTGCTCAAGCATCCGCGCGTGCTCATTTTTGATGACTCCACCAGCGCGGTCGATATGGCGACCGACGCTAAGATTCGCGAGCACATCGCCCGGATTTCCGATACGACCGTGCTCATCATCGCCCAGCGCATCGCGAGTGTCATGGATGCCGATCGCATTGTGGTGTTGGACGACGGTCGTGTCCACGGCGTGGGCACGCACGAGGAGCTGCTGGCGGGCGACAACATCTACCAGGAGATTTACGCCTCGCAGATGGAGTTTGCGAGGAACGCGGAAGCCGGCGACGGCAGTGACGATGGTTGCGCGAATGATCCGTTTTCCTCCGTCGCATGCGGATCGCCCTTGGAAGGGGGTGAGCGCCATGCCTAAGACCGCAGCCCAAGCACGCCCGGCCGACCTCAAGCGCACTGTACGCCGCTTGCTCTCCTACATGGGGCATGCCAAGTTCTCGTTGCTCGCGGTGGGCGTGCTCGCCTCTGTCGCCGCCATCGCGAGCCTCGCCGGCACCTACATGGTGCGCCCCATCGTTAACGGTTTGGCCACGGGCGGGGAGGAACTGCTTGCCAGGCAGGTCATCCTGACGGCGATCATCTACGCCGCGGGCGTGCTCTCGGCCCTGGGCTACTCACAGATCATGGTGCGTGCGGCCCAACGCGTGGTGTCCGATATTCGCCGCGACCTGTTCGCGCACATCCAGACGCTGCCGCTCAGTTATTTTGACAGCACGCGCTCGGGCGACATCATGAGTTTTTTCACCAACGACGTCGACACCGTCTCCGAGGCGCTCAACAACAGCTTTGCCAACGTGATTCAGGCCGCCATTCAGGTCGTGGGCACCACGGCCATGCTCATCATCCTTAACTGGCAGCTCACGATTATCACGCTCGTGTGCGATGCAGCCATTGTGCTGTATGCGCGCTACTCGGGCGCGCGCTCTAAGCGCTTCTTTGCCGCCCAGCAGGCATCGCTTGGCGACCTGGACGGATATATCGAAGAAATGGTCTCGGGCCAAAAGGTCATCAAGGTCTTTAACCGTGAGGCAGCGAATGTCGCCGGCTTCACCTGCCGCAACGACGAGCTTCGCCGCACCGGTACCGCCGCCGTGAGCTATGCCAACTCCATGGTGCCCATGACCGTCGTGATTGGCTATGTCAACTATGCCATCGTCGCCGTGGCGGGCGGCATGCTCTGCATCAAGGGGCTCGCCGATGTGGGCGCACTTGCAAGCTACCTGGTCTTTGTGCGCCAGGCCGCCATGCCCATCAACCAATTTACGCAGCTCGGCAACTTCTTGCTCAACGCGTTGGCCGGTGCCGAGCGCCTGTTTGCGGCTATGGACCTTGAGCCCGAGGTGGACGAGGGCTGCGTGGAGCTGGTGCAGACGGGCGACGCCGCGTGGGCGTGGAAGATTCCCGAGGGCCAGGGCGTGGGCGCGTACGGGCACTTGCATGACGTGGCAGCCGTTGATGAGTCGGGCCGCGCGGTGGCCGCCGACGGCACCGAGCTCACGTGCGGCTTGGTCCCGCTTGCCGGCGACGTGCGCTTCCATGCCGTGGACTTTTCCTACGTGCCGGGCACCCGTGTGCTCACGGACCTCAACCTGTTTGCCAAGCCGGGGCAAAAGATCGCGTTTGTGGGCTCGACGGGTGCCGGAAAGACGACCATCACCAACCTCATCAACCGCTTCTACGAGGTTGATGACGGCGAGATCACGTACGACGGCATCGACGTCAAGCACATTGCCAAGGCCAGCCTGCGCGGGTCGCTCGGCATTGTGCTGCAGGACACGCACCTGTTTAGCGGCACCATTGCGCAGAACATCCGCTTTGGCAAGCTCGACGCGACCGACGAGGAGGTGCGCGCCGCTGCCGAGGCCGCCTGCGCCGACTCGTTTATCCGCCGCCTGCCGCGGGGCTACGACACACCGGTCACGGCCGACGGCGCCAACCTGTCGCAGGGTCAGCGTCAGCTGCTCGCCATCGCGCGCGTGGCCGTCGCTGATCCGCCGGTGCTCATCCTGGACGAGGCCACGAGCTCCATTGACACGCGTACCGAAAAGCTCATCGAGCGCGGTATGGACCGCATCATGCGCGGTCGCACCACGTTTATGATCGCGCACCGCCTGTCCACTGTCCGCGACGCCGACGCCATCATGGTCCTCGAACACGGCCGCATCATCGAGCGCGGCACGCACGAAGAGCTGCTCGCCCAGCACGGCGAGTACTGGCAGCTGGCGCATGGCTTAAAAGAGCTGGATTAACCCGTTCGAGCACGATGCTTTGATCCCTCCGTGCCCCTCACCTCGCCTCAAACCATCACAACATTCGACGTTTTTTGCCAAAATCGGGAAAAGCATCGAATGTTGTGATGGTTTTTCTGCCACTCGATCGAGTGGAATCGCTTTCTTGCGCACGAAGGTGTGTGAACCCGTGAGCAGGGGAATAAGGTTGGTTATCCGACTCCATTGGAGGGCTCATGGATCTGCCGATCGTCCTGTCCCATAAGACTGCCTGGCTGTACCACAACGTGGCGCGCCCGTCCGAGCCGCTCTCGCGAGCAAGCAGTCTATACGATGAGGACTCGCTTGCCAACGAGGGGGAGCCGACCGCGAGCCTGCCCAAATTGGGACTCGATGCCAAGGGACTGAGGGCTTCAACGGCAGTTGGGATCGTTACCGACTATCTGGTTTCGCTTGGTATTCCGCGAGAAGAGCTCGATCATATCGACACGCTCGTCAACTTTGATTTTGAGCGCTCGACGCCGGCTGGATTTAGGTGCCACGTGTTTGGGGCGCCGATACCTCCAGGCCATCTTATCGAGGTGGCGGAGGGCCTTCTGGTGGTTGATGAGGCCATGTGCTTTGTCCAGGCGGGCTCGTGGATGAGCGAGTCCGAGCAGCTGGAATATGGCTACGAAATCTGTGCCCGATACCATTTGAATCATCTGTCGACAGGCGATTATATCGAGATGGGGCAGAGGTATACCGTTGCCGACTTGATTGCTTATTGCAATGAGAACCGATCTCGTCAGGGGGCTATACGCGCGGCCGCTGTGCTCAAGCGCGTGCACGATGGCGCGCGGTCGCCCATGGAGACGGCCACCGCAATCATGGTCGTAGCAAAACGTTCCCAGGGCGGGCTGGGATACGCCAAGATCGAGCTCAACCATCGGGTCGATGTTCCCAACGAGTTCAAGTATCTCGCAAAGGCCGGGTATTTCGAGATTGACGTATATGCGCCTGCAAGCGGTACAGGGATTGAATACAACGGCTCGGACCATCTTGATAAACAGCGCAGCGCGTCGGATGCGGAGCGTATGACCGTGCTGAGTGCGCTGGGCTTTAGGATGATCGTCCTCACCGGGACTCAGTTTGCCCACCAGCTGCAATTGCACCGGGCGATGAATGCCATCGCACTCGCTATGGGCCTTAAGTGCGACCGAAGCGAGGTGTTTCAGAAACGTCAAAACGACCTGCGAGAATTCGTGATTCGGCACTGGGACGGCGGCCTTTAGGGGTGCTTTGGTCCTTCTACGGGGCGCTGCGGCAGGCAGACCATCACAACATTCGACGTTTTTTGCCAAAAACGAGAAAAGCATCGAATGTTGTGATGGTTTGCGTGCTGAGGATGGGCTTGGAAAGTCCGTTTTGCTCGAAGCGACCTGTCCTGTCGTACGGGTGTCGGCATGATTCTCTCGTGGGGTATTATGTTTTCCGAAGAATAAAACGCCGCGTGAGAGGAGGGCTGCGTGGACGGGCACGTGCAACATGACGGCTTTGGCCGCGATATCAACTACCTGCGCATTGCCGTTACCGACAAGTGCAATTTCCGCTGCATCTATTGCATGCCGGCCGATGGCGTGGCGCCCCGTGCACACGACGAGCTGCTCAGCGCCGAGGAAATCGCCCGCTTTGTGCGCTTGGTGGCGGGGGAGGGCATTCGCCGCGTACGCCTGACGGGCGGCGAGCCGCTGGTCAGCCGCCGCATCATCCCGCTCATTCGTGACATCCGCGCAATCCCGCAGATCGAGGACATCTCGCTTACCACCAACGGTGCCCTGCTGCCCAAGTTGGCGCCGCAGCTCAAAGATGCCGGGCTTAACCGCGTCAACATCTCACTCGATACGCTTGACCCTACGCTCTTTGGAAAGATCACGCGTCTGGGCCGACTCGAGCAGACCATGACGGGCATCGACGCGGCGCTAGCTTGGGGCTTTGAGCCCGTTAAGGTCAACTGCGTTGTTGTGCGCCGGCTCAACCAGGATGTGGCGGCCCTTGCGCGGCTCACGCTCGACCGCCCCATCCACCTGCGCTTTATCGAATACATGCCCATCGGCGACGAGCACACAAGCTCGCATTGCGCTGTGGACCCGCATGCGCCCGCGCTCAATCCCGAGCTGTGGGACGCGAGCGATACCGTGCCGAGCGACGAGCTGCGGGCGCGCATCAATGCCGGGGCCGCCGCGGCGGGACTGGGCGAGCTCGAGCCGCTCGACATCAACGACGCTCCTGCCGGCGCGGGCCCTGCGCGCTATTGGCACTTTCCGGGCGCGGCGGGAACGGTCGGCTTCATTAGCGCCATGTCCAATCATTTTTGTGCGTATTGCAACCGTCTGCGTCTGACGGCCGATGGCAACGTGCGTCCGTGCCTGTTCAGCGATGCCGAGTATTCGGTGCGCGACGCCCTGCGCCGTGGTGATGATATGCAGGTACTTTCGATTTGGCGCGATGCCGTCGCCCACAAACCGCAGGAACACGCGATAATTGAGGGCACGCAACGATTTATGTCCCAAATCGGAGGATGATCATATGGCCAAGAGCAGGTACGCCGATGCCACCAAGGCCGCTCGCAGGGCCGCGATGTCTGCCCATAAAGCCACGGCTGCGGCCGGCGATGTCGCCACGGTCGTGCAGCCGACTGCCAGCGCTGCCGCCGAGCCCGCCCGTGACGCGCGCCGCGACGAGCTGACGCACGTGGACGCCAAGGGCGAGGTGCGCATGGTCGACGTGTCCGACAAGGCCGAGACCCATCGCATTGCCATCGCCGAGGGCACCATCCTCATGCACCCCGAGACGCAAGCCATGGTGCTGCAGGACCGCGCCAAAAAGGGCGACGTGCTTGCCTGCGCGCGCGTGGCGGGCATTATGGCCATCAAGCGCACGAGCGACATCATCCCCATGTGCCATCCGCTGCTCATTACCAAGAGCAAGTGCGATATTGCGCCCATCGCTCCGGCGGGGACGCCGGCCGAGGACATGCCCGAGGGCTGGGTGCCGGCGCGCGCGGACGGGCAGGTCGGCTTTCACGTGCTGGTCACGGCGGGCGTGACGGGCAAGACGGGTATCGAGATGGAGGCGTTGACCGGCGCGAGTGCCGCATGTCTGACCATCTACGACATGTGCAAGGCGGTAGATCGCGGCATGGAGATCGTCGACGTGCGCCTGTTGCACAAGGAGGGCGGCCGCTCGGGCGTGTGGGATCGTGCCGAGCGTCAGGTTGCTGCTGCTAAGGCCGTGGCCGCTGACGGTGCCGCGCCCGCGAGCGCACCCGTCGCCGTCGCGCCCGCAGCTCCGGCCCCGGCTGTCCCCGCGATCGCGTTTATCGGCTACCAGAACTCGGGCAAGACCACACTCGTCGAGAAGGTTATCGCCGAGCTCACCCGCCGCGGCCTGCGCGTGGGTTCGCTCAAGCATCATGGGCATCACGGCTTTGATATCGATGTACCCGCTAAGGACACCTGGCGCCATCATCAGGCCGGATCCAAGCACGTGGGACTCATCTGCGCCACGCGCTGGGCGGAGTACGCCGACACGCGCGAGGAGGACGAGATGCCCGCACGCGAGCTGCTGTCGCGTTACAACGATGTCGACGTGGTGATCATCGAGGGCTACAAGACCGAGGGCTTCGACAACATCGTGGTCGCGCGCTCTGGTGTCGACCGTCTGCGCGGCAAGAGCTCGCTCGACCTGGTCGACGGTCACACGCTGGCCCTTGCCTGCAACGAAGCCCTGGCGCGTCAGGCCTTCGATGCTGGCTTTGCGACCCGAGCCATCAACATCAACGACGCCCGAGCCATCTGCGATCTCATCCAAGATCATCTAGCCTAAAACCTGCCAAAAAGGGACAGGTTTAATTTGGCAGGTTTTATCTGGGCAAACGTCATTTCCGCCACAAAGGGGCCAGACACCTTTGTGGTGGTTTTTGCTTTGGTAGATGCGTGGGACATGCCTTAAAATCTACCAAGTAGTTCATGACGGGCGAAAAACGGAGAGAAGGGGCTTGATGCGTCCTTAATGTTTCATGCGGATAGATTGATTTGACAGACGGTGGCGAATGCCCGCCGCCCGTATTCGTATGAAACAAGGAGTCTCCATGCTCGCCTTTCTTTTCTCAAAGCCTCGATCATCGCTGTCCGTGCAGGCCAAGCGCCTGGTGGCGATGCGCTTTCTCATCTACACCGGTTTTCAGACCAGCTACTTTATCGGCGTCATCGGAACGCTCACCTATGCAGACGACGCTTCGGTTGTGGCGACATCGCTGGCCGTCCTGTTTATGAACGTATTCGTGATCTTGGGATCCTTTGCGGGTGGCGCGGCGCTTGACGCCTGGGGCCCGCGCCGTCATTTCTTGCTGAGCATCGTGGGCACGTTGGCAACCGGCGCGGCGATCCTCGTTTTTGGCAGCGCGACCGGCATCGTCCTGCTCGGCGCGGTGCTCCTGGGCTTTGTGATGGGATTCGCCCAGCCCATCGCCACATCCTATCCAGCCTACCTCACTGACGATCCTGTCGAGCTCAAAGACATCAACTCCGCCATCGCCATGTTCTCCAACGTGAGCATTATCGTCGGCCCCACACTGGGCGGCTTTGTCGCAGCTGCTGCGTCGTCGCGTGCGGTGTTCGTGCTCATGATGATCTTTACCGTACTGGCGCTCGTCGCCGGTTGGGGCTTTAGACCGCAGACCAGCCATGTCGCCGGAGATGCGGATGCCGATTCGGCAGAGGAAGGGGGGCGTGCGGGACAAAGCTCCAACCCCAGCACATCCGCCCGCGTCACCTTCGCGACCAGTATCAAGACGGTCTTTACCAATAGCATCCTCGCCCTGCTGTTCTGCATTATTTTTCTTTCAAACTTTGGCTACGGCGCCTTCGATCCACTGGAGTCGTTCTTCTACCGCGATGTCCTACATGTCGGTGTCGAATGGATGGGCTGGCTCTCGTCGGCCAGCGGTTTGGGCGCGGTGCTGGGCGCCGTCCTCGCGCTCCGCTTGCCGCCGCACCTGGTCAACCTTAAAACCCTGCTCGTGGCGCTCATGTCCGTGGGCCTGGGAAGTTTGCTCTATGTGGGGACACCGTACGTGGGTGTAGCCCTCGTCGGCCAGATTGCCCTGGGCGTGGCCTGGGGCGTCGTCAACCCGCTCCACAACACGATCGTGCAAACGACGGCCCCGCTCGGACAGCTCGGCCGCGTCAACTCGGTCATGGGCTTTGGCAATATGTTCGCCGGCGTGGCGCCGCTGGCGATTGCCCCGTGGCTGGCGGCGACATTTGGCGTACAGCAGACGCTCATCGGGGCGGGCATGGTCGTGACGGCGGTTCCCGCGGCGCTGCTGCTGTTTGGCCGCCGGCACTTTGATCGTGCCGCAAGGCAGTAAAAACCATCACAACATTCAGCGAAAATCGCGATTTTGCCGAAAAACGTCGAATGTTGTGATGGTTTGCGCCCCGGGTCCGGCCACCCTTCGAGTTCGGCCACCACAAAGGGGGACAGGCACCTTTGTGGCGATCGGGCCCCAACGGCCTGTGCCTTGGTATACCATGTACGCCGTTCACGAATACACCCCACACCGCCGCACAACCCAGAAAGGCCCCCATGGACACCACCTTCAGCCACATCAAAGCCGTGTTCTGCGATATCGACGGCACGCTGCTCACGAGCCAGCACACGGTGTCCCCGCGCACCGTGGCGGCGATCCGCGCCCTGCGCGAGCGCGGCGTGCTCTTTGGCCTGTGCACCGGGCGCGACGCCCATGCGACCGAGGCCATGTACGAGCTCTGGGGCATCGAAGGCCTGGTGGACGTGCTCGTGGGCTGCGGTGGCGCCGAGGTCATCGACCGCGCGCACGACATCAACGAGCTGAGCTATCCGCTGCCGGGCGAGACCATCGCGCGCATCTGCAAGCACATGGCGGACCTTCCGGCAACGCCCGTCTGCCCCCGAGACGGCGTGTTCTACGTGCCCGAGAGCAACGCGAGCGTCGAGCACCTGTCGCGCGTCGACGGCGTTCCCTACCAGGTGGTCGATTTTGCCGAGTTTTTGCGCGAGCCGCAGCCCAAGGTGATGTTTACCATGGCGCCCGAGGTAATGCCGCGGGTGATTGAGCGGGCGTCGACGTTTGCCGATAGCACCGTTAAGGCAGCGGCCCTGCAGACCACGCAGCGGCTCTACGAGTTCATGGATCCGCGCGTGTCCAAGACGCGCGGCCTTGTACGCGTGGCGGAGCTCAACGACATGGAGCTCCAGGACATCTGCGTGTTTGGCGATGCGGACAACGACACCTGCATGGTGGCCGACGCCGGCGTGGGCGTGGCCATGGCAAACGGCAGCGACGCCACCCGGGCCGCCGCCGACTTTGTAACCGCGAGTAACGACAAAGACGGCATCGCGATCTTTATCGAGGAGCATCTGCTGTAGCGCTGGGGGAGAACCACCGCAAAAGGGAGCAGGCCCCTTTGCGGTAGCCTCAGGCGATTTGGGCGAATTGATGCCTAAAAACTGCGCGCAAATTCAAATTTGGTTGTATGAACATCTCGCTTCTAACTACCGATGGGTTAAAGATATTCCCACCAATTTGGTAGTCTAGTCCTCCCGGTTGATGACCTACCGCTCACGGTCGATTTTCAACCGTTCACAGGATGTTTACTCTTGAGCAAAATGTTGTGCAAATAAATAAAATGCTATTAAAAAATGATAGGCAACTAAATTAACAGCAGAAATAAAAACTAAATAGCGAATAAACGAAGGTAAATCCGAGCAAATGTCAAGAGAATTGAGAATTCGCTACAAAACTATCGGTATTTTTGCTTAGATGTTCAAACAATCGTTACAATATGTACAATAAGCGTGTGCAATTACAGATTGCGCAGATACGTTTGATAGGGAAAGAGCGAGATCGCGGTCTCTTGGGGAGGAGACATCGACGAAAGCGAATTCGGACAAATTTAAGTAGAGTAATAAAGCGACGCGCCGTGTACTGGCAGGCGTTTTGTGCGGAGCCTCCGTTTTGAGCCTGGTACTGTCGCTCGTCATGCCTCCGATCTCGCAGGCCATTGCCAACGATGGTCAGGAGGGTGCAGCCGAGGAAACTGTGACGGCGGCTGATTCCTCAACTGAGTCTACTGATGTAGAAAACACTAACAATGGGGATACCGAAAACCAGAATAGTGACGACGCTGAGGGTGGCGAGACCGGAGACGGCGCTGCCGAGATGCCCCCGTTGTCTGATGACACGGAAGCCGAGAGCGCTGCGCAGCCCGCGGATGATGGTGCTGACGACGAGAACGCAATCGCGCTTGCTAGCGGGAACGCCAACGGTAATATCGAGCTACAGGGTGATGTTACTGGCAAGTTTACCGAAGGCGGAAGCTATTGCCTGACAAGTGACGCTTGGTCGACCAAGTCAATCAATATCAAAAAAGACACTAAGATTAACCTTGCGGGTCATAAGCTTTATTACCGCGTTCCTGAGAACGAGACAGACACATTCATTACGGTAGAGAGCGGTGCGCTTACCATTGAGGATTACATTGAGGATTCTGGAAAGTCACCTGTTAAAACTACTACTACTACTGTTAATGATAAAAACCCTGGCCAGTTTGCAGAGATGGAATGGACCAGTGACAGCAACGGTACTACTCCTCAGAGCCTAACCTATTATGAAACCACGAGCACGCCTAATGAAGATAAACTCGGCACCACCGAGACTACGACTAAGCATGTTGTCAGCGGTTTCGGCGCAATCGTTGCCGCATCCGACGGCGGTTCGGTCAAACGAGTCATTTCGGTTGCGGACGGCAGTACGCTTAACCTCAACGGAGGCATGATCACGACACCGAGGGATTTGGCCGGTGATGGCCATATCATCCTTGCCGTGGGGGAAAGTAACGAAACTCAGGTGAATATCAAGGGCGGTTTTATTACCGGCGCGAATCTTAATCAGCAGCGTGGCGGCTGGGGCGGTGGCCTGTGCGTAGTGGGCACGAAAGTCACGGTCAACATGACCGGCGGCGTGATTGCAGCGAATAAGGCCGCTTCTGGTGGCGGTATTTATGCTGCGGGTGCCAAGCTGAATCTCTCCGGTGGTGTCATCTCGGGCAACGCAACGTATTCTAATTCGGATGGTCTCGGTGGCGGCATCTTGGTTTCGGGCGGTAGTGTGACCGTTTCTGGTGGCTACATCACTAACAATAAATACGCCAAGTATTGCGGCAACGATGGCCAGGGTGACCATGGCGGCGGCGGACTTGCTGCCAATAACGGCACTCATGTCATCATTTCCGGTGGCCAGATTACTGGCAATTATTCTGATGAAGCTGGCGGCGGCGTTTACGTTACCAATTTTGGCCAACAAAGTAGGGCATGGCTCGACATTACGGGAGGAAATATTGCCTCTAACGTGAGCTACAAATCTGAGGGTGCTGGCATTCGAGTGGGCCAGAAGGTTGACGCGATGATAAGTGGAGCGTCAAAAGATAGCCCAGTCTACATCACTAATAACCACTGCATGTCTCGCTTTGACTGGGGCGGAGGCGGCGTCTTCGTTCAGGGCGATTCGGATAACGACGCATCTAATGCTGGCAGGCTCTTTGTATACAGCTCGTATATAGGCAGCAATACCGCTGGTGGCTATGGTGGTGGCGTTGCAGTCTGCCCGACGGGCAAGACGTTGGTAACGAACACCAAAGGCACGGCAATCTTTGGTAACACTGACGCTGGAGGCGCCGATAATTACGATAGTGAAAACAATAATGGTAACCCTCATCTTTCTGGCGGCGGCCACCAGAAAGATGAAGACCAGTACGCCTATAACTATGTCGATAAAAACGGCGACCATGTTTTTCGTGACAGTGGTCATGCCGATTTCTTCCTCGCAGCGAAAGGTCACATAACGCCGGTCGCAGTGGTAAGCGGCAAGATGCTTGGCGATATAGACGCCAGGTATTCGGGAAGCATTGAGCTAACGGATCGAATCACCATCCCCGCCAACGGTGTTGCTCAGGTAAAAAATAGCATCGGTCTGTCTTCGGGTGTTAGTGCCACGGATAAAACGGCGACTGAAGCAGTACAGAAAAATGCGACAACCTTCATCACGGGCAACTATTCCTGGGACCATGGTGGCGGCATCATGTCGAATGGTGACCTGTACTTGGGTCAGCAAGCAGACACGTATGTCTATCCGAGCCTTAAGCTGAAGGCGACCAAGGAGTTGACCGGCCGCAACCTCAAAGCTGGGGAGTTCACCTTTACGGTTTATCGCAAGGGCTCGGATGCTGCGAAGGCGCCTTCTTGGGACGATAATGGTAATTTCAGCACTGGTGACTGCGAGTTTGTCGAATCTGTCCCGAATAGCGCTGACGGCAACATCGCCTTTGACCTTAGCGAGAAGCTTAGCAAGCAGCTTAGCGAGCTTCTTAGCAAGCAGTTTAAAGCGAGTGGTACTGGCGAAACTACAGACTACGACATTACATACTACATGGTCGAAAATGCGGGCGATGAACTTGGTGTCAAATACGATCATGCTGTATACGAGATTAAGGTGAAAGTCAAATGCACGCCGACTGAACTTATGTCTGTTCCGATACAGGGAAAGCCGAATGAGACTAAAAAACTTATGGTCTATAACTTCACGATTGATAGGGTGGACGTGACCAAGATTCCTGGGGGTTCAGCTGACTCTCCGGACACTGCGCCAGTAGATCCTGATGCTGACGGCTATTATTCGATTGCCAACTCCGATGGATCAAAGACCTTCACCAACACGTACACCTCCAGCGGCTCTTGGAAACCTCAGGTGACCAAGAAGGTCGATGGCGGCGAGATGAAGGCGTTCTCATTCGAACTCGCGAACGAGGACGACCCGAGCTTCCAAAAACCAGAAACGGCAACAATTGATCTCGCGAAACCCACTGACGAAAACGGTAATGTGAGAACGGTCGATTTCCAGCCGAAGACATATGAGCTCGAGAACCTTGAAAATGGTTCCAAAACCTTCACGTACTACGTGCGCGAGAAGAAAGAGAGTTCAATTTTCTCGCATTACAAGTTCGATCAGTCGGTCTATAAGCTTAACGTCACGATGACGGATCAGAAAGATGGCAGGATCACTGCCACGAAGGTGACCTACACCCAGATCGTCGATGCCAAAGGCAATGAAATTCCTGAGAATATGCGGGACCCGAAGCAGTACGGCGAGGACACCAGCGCTGGCCAAAGCCTTCCCACCTTCACCAACACCTACTCCACCTCTTTGCCCCTTTCTGGTACGTCGGGCGTCACTCTGACGTACCTTGCCGGCGCGGCGGTGCTTTGCGCTGCTGCAGCCCGGATGCACATTCGTCGCAAGGCGAATGCGAAGGGAGGTGAGCGTCGTGAATAAGAAAGTTTGCTCCTTCCCGATCTTGTTTGCGCTGCTTGCCCTCGTGGTCGGCACCTGCGCGGTTGTGTTCCCCGCTTCCGCGCAGGCCGCGCCGACCTCGACCGGTTCCATCACGGTGAGCGGCACCGTGGCGAGCAGCTACGACGCCTACCAGATCTTTAGCGCCAACGTCGTCGACGGCGACAGCGACGCCAAGATCGCCACCGACCTCACCTGGGCAAGCGACGCCGCGCGCGACGCCGCACTGCCTGTGCTGCACAGCGCCGGCATGCCCAATTCCCAGACCACCGCGCAGGAAGCTGCCGAGTGGCTCAACACCGATTCCCACCTTACGAGCGCGCTGAGCGCACAGCTCGCTCGTTCCCTCCAGAGCTCTGGCGCCGTGTTCGTGGCCCTTAACGCGGGTACGGCGGCCGAGCTGCACTGCGGCTACTGGCTCATCGTCGCCGACGACGACGCCATCGCCCAAGGCGAGGTCGGCACCGCGCCGATCATGGCCCTGGTGGGCGGCAGCGCCGTCACCGTCAAGCCCAAGGCGGCGACGCCCAAGGTGTCCAAGCACGTGCTGGAGGACGGCACCGCCGCCTGGCAGAAGGCCGCCGACGCCACGGTCGCCGACGACCTGTACTGGCGCCTCTCGGCCACGGTCCCGGCGGGGCTCACGGCCTACGACACCTATACGGTGCGGTTCGTCGACACCATGAGCGCGGGGCTCGACCCCTCCAAGGTGGCCGCGAGCATGCGCGTGTACGTGGCGGCGGGCGCGGACGGCGGCTTTGACGCCGTCTCGACCGGCAAGGACGGCCGCGCCGGCACCGAGCCCGCGAAGGGCTGGACCGACATCACGGCCCAGTGCGGGGTCTCGGTCGACGGTAAGACCTTCACCGTGCGCACCGGCGACCTGATCGCCGCGCTCGGCGGGGCCGACGCCTTCGCCGCGGGCGCCCGCGTGGTCGCCGTGTACAACGCGCCGCTCAACAGCGCGTGCAACCACGGCATCGCGAAGGGCAACCCCAACGAGGTCTACCTGCGCTACCCGCGCTCTCCCTTTACCGACCAGTCCGGCGACGCGGGCTTTGCCCGCACGCCGAGCGACGATGCGTGCGCCTACACCTGGGATCTCGCGCTCACCAAGCGCGGCAGCGACGGCGACAAGCCGCTTGCTGGGGCGGTCCTGAGCATCGCCGACGACCACGGTCGCACACTGGCGGCCGACGGCACGTGGGATGCAGAGGGCAAGGCCACCGTCACCACGGGCGAGGACGGCCGCGTGACCGTCTCGGGCGTGGACTCGGGCAAGCTGGAGGTCCGCGAGCTCAAGGCGCCCAAGGGCTACAACGCCTTCGAGGGCACGCGCTCCGTGACGGTCAAGGCCGAGGGCCTGGACGTCGACCAGGTGGCCGCCGCCAAGCCCAAGCTCACCATCACGGCCGAGTCGCCCCTGCGCGCCGACAGCGCGGATGGGTTGACGGGCAGCCTGGAGGCGTCGCTCATCAACACGCCCACTGGCACACCCCCTAGCATTACCACCGGAGGCTTTATGCCCTCGACTGGCGATATGGCAATGTACGCCGCGGCCGCCGCAGCGGTCGCCGGAGCCGCGCTCATCGTGGTCGCGCTCCTGGTCAAGCGGGGAGGTGGCAGCCATAAAGAGTAGCTGGCAGCCCCACAGAGAGCGGGGCGAGACGTAGCGAAGTAGATGCTAAGACACAGACAGACAGATTTAGATCAAATGGAATTCGAGCAGAAAGCAGAGGAAAAGAAGATGAGCATGAGCAAGAACATCGCACGCCTGGCAGTAACCGCCGGCCTCACAGCAGCGCTGAGCTTCGGCGGCGTCATGGCGCCGGTGAGTATGGCGTTTGCTGATGATCCGGTGACGGCTCCGGCAAATGGCATCATCATCGAGCAGAGCGAGAACAACAAGGGCACCGCTAAGACGCGTTTCGTTCCGTACCAAATCTTCAAGGCAAAAGTTCACGACGGCGAAAATGGTAAAGTCACATCTGATGTTGATTGGGCTGATACCATAACGCAAACCACCAAGGACCAGATTATTACTGATATCCGTAGCGATGCTAGTAATGGTAAGAAGCTTTCCGGAACTCCTTCTGCTCAGGACGTTGCTGATTGGTTGGGCACCTATGTGTCCGAAAGCGGCAGGGAACTCGTTGTTAAGAACGGAGACTTGCTTAATAAAATAGCCGCCATTGTAAAGAAAAATGAGCAGCCGTCAGGTACGGCGTTCAATGCTGGTGATTCTTTTACGCCTGAGAGCGCTGGCTACTATCTCTTCCTGACAGATGATAACTCCATCGGTACGAATAAAGACTATTCCAACAAGAAACAGACGGGCACCTCGCCGATTTTCGCCGTCGTAGGTGGTACTGGAGTAACCGTGACCGAGAAGACTGGCATTCCCACGGTTACGAAGAAGGTCAAGGATGACAAGCTCCGCAGCGACTGGGCTGACAAGGGCGACTCCCAGATGGATCAGCCCGTGTACTACCAGCTGACCGGTACTGTGGCTGCGAACATCGATACGTTCAACACCTACTACTATGAGTTCCACGACGAGCTCTCCGCTGGTCTGACCGCGGATGAGAATTCTATTACCGTTAAGATTGATGACGAAACCGTGACGGCGGTCAACAACTACACCGCGAGTGTCACGAATACTACGGACGAGTCCGGGGCTGTAACTGGGCAGGTGCTGACTGTTTCCTTTACGGATCTTAAGGCTGCTGCTCGGTCCGTGGGCAAGACGCTTACCAAGGATTCCCATGTCGTCGTCACCTACACCGCCAAGCTTGACCACGAGAAGGCGACGAATGTCGTGGTTGGCGGCGAGGGTAATCCCAACAGCGTCAAGCTCATCTACTTCAACAATCCCATGAGCAACGGCAAGGGCGAGTCCGTGCCCGATACCGTCCGTGACTACACTTACGCGCTCAAGCTCGTTAAGGAGGACTCTGCTAACGAGGCCACCAAGCTCGAGGGCGTAAAGTTCACCATCCAGGCCACGGGTGCCGACGAGGGCGCTGGCACTCAGTATGTCCAGGAGAACGGTTCCCTCGGCAAAGATCCCTGGAATTTCACGACCGATGGAAACGGCGAGATTAATATCAAGGGCCTTGATGCTGGTACCTACACGGTCAAGGAGACCGACACCCTTGGAGGCTACAACACGCTGGGCGCCTTCACCTTCACCATTAAAGCCGATGGCCTTAATCAAAACGAGGGAAATAATACCCTGACGGTTACTGCGTCCAAGGAAGGCCCCGAACTTGTCGTTGCTCCGACCTTTGATCATGGCACCGTCACCCTCACCGTCAAGAACAAGAAGGGCTCCAACCTCCCGCTCACCGGTCTTAACGGCGTGACCTTCACTTGGATCGCTGGTGGCGCGGTGCTGTGCATCGGCGTGGCTCACCTCATCCGCAGCCGTAAGCAGGCTGAGGAGTCCGAGCAGGAGTAACGCTCACTCACCCATCCCTTTGGCAGGTGGGATGTGATGGCCATGAGACTTGCGGACACTTTTCTCGTCCATCGACGTTCTTGCTTTGCCATTCTCTTTTCGGGGCAGACTCCGCGCTGGAGTTTGCCCCGTTCTTTTTGGACAACACAGGCAGCCTCCACCGTCCGATGCGGACTCATCCGTCATCGCGTTTCTTGACTCGTATGAGGTTCGGTTTAAGGTCCGTAGGCGCACGCGCGGTGCGGACGGTAGAAGGCATTTGCGCCGCAACAAGCGCAAATAAGAATGCCCGGGGGTCGGATCCCGGGCATTTAACAAAAGCTGAAAACTAGGCCGCCCGCGCTCCCAAACATTTACGCGGGGTGCGTCGTTTTCTATTGATATTGTATCCCGAATCGCCCAGCCGATTCGGGACATTTTGAAAACTCAAAAGCCTTGATTATCGACTTTATCCGAACCCTTGATTATCGACTTTATCCGAACACCTCCCACATTCATCCGCACATGTACGGATGAATGTGGGAACCCGATACCCTGAGGGCCGGACCGGTCGGCCCCGGGAGATCGGAGGACGGCATGTCCGGAAAGAAGAAGAGTGGCTCCGCGAGGGCGGTTCCGAGGGCCTACGGAAGGCTCACGAGGCACGAGCGGGACACGGTCCAGAGGATGCTGGAGCGCAGGGCGTCGTGCAGGGAGATCGCGAGGGAGCTGGGCAGGTCGCCCTCGACGGTGAGCGCCGAGGTGGCGTCGCACAGGTTCGCGACGGCGCCGAAGGCCAGGCGCGGCGAGCGCGTGGACGCCTCCGCCGACCTGTCGGCGGCCTGCCCGCGCCTGGCGGCGTGGCCGCGATGCTGCAACGGGTGCGGGCGGTACCGCGCGATCGGCTGCAAGCGCCGCCCCCACGTCTTCTACGAGGCCCGGGCCGCGCAGCTGTGCGCCGACTCGGTCCTCGTCTCGTCCAGGCGCGGGATAGACGCCGACGAGCCCGCCGCGGCGGCCAGGCTGGAGGCCATCAGGGACTGCCTGCGCCGGGGGCTGTCGCCCGAGCAGATGGCGGCGCGCAACGGCGGGCCCGTGGACCTGTCGCCGTCGACCATCTACCGCTGGGTCTCGGCGGGCTACGACGGCATGACCAACATGGAGCTCAGGCGCAAGGTCGGATACAGGCCGAGGAAGCGCGCCGCGGGCCGGGCGGCGACCCGCCACTCCGCCCGCAGGTGTTAGCGTCAATATAATTTTCACCATTTCCACCAACGCATTTTCGCCAATCGCGCCAACGCGGATACGCCGGATTCGCCAACGCGGATGTGCCGCTTT
>JAGZBF010000022.1:0-33265 GCA_018370025.1 Collinsella sp.
ACTAATACCTTTTTCACTCCGGCTGCAAGCAGAGTCGTTCAAAAGGTATTAGTGGTCGGGCCCGCTCCCTTACGTACCACCATTGGGAACTTTGGCTGAGGGGTTGAGCGTGGTGGGGCCTTTGCTGTGATGGCCCTTGATTGCTCGGGGTTTTACTTTGGTATTCGATGAGCGATTGGCTGATTGCCGCTTTGGGTACTCTTTGGGTTACTTTGGGTTTGTTTGATTTTTAATTGTTGGAGGGCTTGTATGTCTTATTTGGATCTGGCTCGGGGTCGGTATTCTTGTCGTGAATTTCAGGATCGTTCTGTTGAGCAAGCTGTTGTGGATGCCATTGTTGAGGCTGGGCGGATTGCTCCTTCTGCTTGTAATAATCATCCTTCTCGTGTGATGGTGCTGGATACGCCTGAGCTTCTGGAGAAGGCTGCTGCTTGTCAGCCTCGGTTTGCTCGTGATGGATCTATCTTTGGCGCTCCGCTCATCTTCCTTATTTGTAGCGTTACCGAAGACGCTTGGGTGCGCCCGTATGACCAGATGAATTCCAGTGAAATCGATACGTCCATAGTGTGCGATCAGATGATGATGGAGGCCACCGAGCAGGGCCTGGGAACGTGCTGGGTATGCCATTTTAAGCCCGAGGTGGCACAGGAGCAGTTCAACCTGCCCGAGGGCGTCTATCCCTATCACATGCTCGTCTGCGGATATCCTGCCGACCACATCGCCGACCCCGAGCATCGCGAGGCCCGTACCATTCCCCTCTCCGACTTCCTCCTCAAGTAGATTTTGGGACATGCCCTAAAACCTATCCTTGACCGCTCACCGGTTCGCCGAGTTCTGCGCCACTATGTGCAGGGCTCGGTTTTTTATGTTGCGCGCCCCGGTACAGTCATAAAAAAGGACCCGCAAGCTGCGGGTCCTTTCTAGGCACTAAATTGTAGGCCGAATGTTAGTCCAGGTCGTCGGCAGCGAAGTTGTCGATCGGGGCGAAGGGATCGGCCACGGGGACAACCGGGTCAGCGACGGGCAGCGGCTCGGCGGGAACAGTCACCGCAGGAGAAGCGGCAGAACCGACCGGCGTGGAGGCCATGAGGTCGGCCGGGAAGGAGTTCTGGGCATCGTCCATGAAGTGCTGGATGAGCTTGAGATACTCTGCCTTGAACTCCTCACGGGAAGCCTTGAGACGATCGATCTCCTCGAGCTCGGCCTGCTTCTCGGTCAGAGCCTGGCGGATAACCTCGCGGGCCTTGGCGTCAGCCTCGTTGCGGATACGCTCAGCGTTCTCGTTGGCATCGTTGACGATGGTCTCAGCGGTCTGCTGGGCAGCGATCAGGGCAGCGGAAATCTGGCGCTCCTGAGCGGAGAAGTCAGGGGCGGGAGCAGCCACGGGGGCGGCAGGAACGGCCTGGGCGGTGGCATCCTGAGCCTGGGCAAGCTGAGCCTGCGCATCGGCAAGCTGCTGCTCGGTAGCAGTCAGGCGACCCTTAAGGTCGACGATCTTAGCGAGCATAGCGTCAACCTCGGAGGACAGCGTCTCCAAGAAGACGTCGACCTCAGCAGGATCGTAGCCACGCTTGGCCTCAGAGAAAGTCTGAGCCTGGATGTCTGCAGGGGTAATAGCCATAACAAGTCTCCTTTTTCATCGCCTCGGCGCTACACGCCCGACGTAAGTTACTAAGTCAGTTCTACACGAGTATACCTATAAGAAGCTGCAGAACCAGCCTCTGCACCAACTGCAACGCAATAATCGCAACGACCGGCGAAAAATCGATACCGCCCATCGGCGGGATGAAACGACGGAACAGGTTGAGCCACGGACCGCACACGCTATCAAGCACCGCGGCAATATCCTGAAGCAAACCACCCTGCTTCATGGGAATCCACGTCATAAAGCAGTAGACGACAATGAGCGTGGAATAGAAGTTGAACAGCGTGTTGACCAGCTGGACGATAGTGTAGATGTTGATGGGAATCTCCTCGTCTTGTCTTTACTTAAGGTAGCCGTCGGCACGAAGCTTCTTGAGATCGGAATCTTTGACCTCGCAACCGGCGGGCAGCACCATGAACACGCGGTCGCCCACCTCCTTGACCGTGGCACCCAGACCGCAGGCAAAGCCGTAAGAGAAGTCCAAGACGCGCTTGGCAACTTCGGTGCGTACGCCCACAAAAATCAGTGCGACAGGCTGCTTGGTGCGAACGCGGCGCACCACGGTCTCCACGTCGTCATAGCTCTCGGGGCGCAGGACATAGGCCGGCAGCTGCGGCGTGGCGTTGATGATATTGCTCGCATAGGCCGAGGCATCGCTCGGTGCAGGCGCGGGTGCAGCGGCGGCACGGGCGCGGGTATTCTCGGCGTAGCTCGACGGCGTGTCATAGGCACCAGGACGATAACCGCTCGCAACACTGTCCTGCGAGCGCGAAGGCGGGTTATACGTCGTGGCATGGCGGGAGTCATCGCCGACCAGCTGACCGGAGCGCGTATACACGGCAACCGACTCAGCTTCACCGCGGCGCGTCTGGCCAAGCAGGCCGTTGCTCGGCTCGTCTTGGGTGTAGAAGCCCTCGCCCGAAGCACCACTGTAGCCGTTGCCCTGATAACTATCGTCGTAGCCGTCATCGTAGCCGTAGTCGTCGTCCTGGCCATAACCCTGGTCGTAACCCTGCTGGCCGCCCAGGTGCATCTTATTTTTAATCTCGTCAAGGAAGCCCATGGTTGTGTCCTCTCGCGGTTTAGTGCAGGCGCCCCGATAATCAGTGCGCACTTCAGAGCCTTATTTTACTGCAAACTCCGGGCTAAATACTACCCTGCCCAGGCGAACGAGCGTAGAGCCCTCCTCAAGGGCAGACTCAAAGTCCTCGCTCATGCCGCAGGAAAGCTCAGGCAGGTTCAAATCGGGATGCGCCGCCTCCAGCTCATCCCTCAGCTCACGAAGCCCCGCAAAGGTGCGGCGTGCCACATCCTTATTCCCCCGGGGCGCCATAGTCATAAGCCCCTGTACGCAAATTCCCTCAAGTTCTGCAAGCTCACCCGCGGCGGCGCGAATCTCATCGGGTGAAAAGCCTCCCTTCGACTCCTCACCACTCACATTGACCTCAATGAGCACACGCTGGGGGCCGACGAGCTCGCCTGCCTCAATCTTGCGAACAGCACGACTCGAGATCGCCTGCGCCAGATGCAGCGAACCCACCGAGTGAATCAGCTCGGCTGAGCCCAGCACCGCATTGATCTTATTGGTCTGCAGGTTGCCGATCATATCGAAGCGCACCTCGGGCAGCTCCGGATGCTCCGCCAGACCCGTGAGCTTGCGAACCAGCTCCTGCGGGCGGTTCTCGGCAAAATGGCGATACCCCGCCTGGATGGCGGCAACGGTCTCATCGACACCAACGGTCTTGGACACGGCAATGAGGCTCGCGGCGTCGTGGGGACGGCCCGCGCGATCGAGCGCCGCATAAAAACGTTCCAGAATCTGCTCGCGGCGAGCGCGCATCAAGTCCAAATAGTTATCCATTGCCAATCGCCTCCGCTGACAGCCAAACAAGTAGTCCCATGCTAACGCAAGAGCGCGGCCCCGCATGTGCAAGGCCGCGCTCACTTAGGTATTTACAATCTTTCGACGAACGGGGTTACTTACTCCTCGTCGTCCTCGCCATCGTCCTCATCCTCAAGATGATCGAGCAGGTAGCGAAGACCCTCGCTGACCTCGTTAACGGGCACCTTGGCAACGTAGCGTGCATCGACGGCGGGCCTCATGATAACACCCTCGCCCGAAGGCACGCGCATGCTCTCGAGCTCATCCTCATCAGTGCAGGCGATATCACCGGCAGTCATACGCTGTCCGGTCAACAGGAAGGTCAGACGGCAGGCGGCATCGATGGAAATCGAGGCGATGCGATCGAGATAGCGCGATACCATGATGGCGCGGCGCAGGTCGTCATAGTTGCTGTCGTCGTCCATAAAATCGCCCGTGTCCATGCGGTTAAAGGTGCGGAAGAACTTCTCGTAGGCGGCGTGCACTGGCTCGTCCTCGACGGCCAAGTTGCAGATGATGGACATGTCGTTGGTGACGAGCGCAGAAAGCGAAGAGCCCAGCACCTGGTAGACGGCCTCAGCCTCGGCCTCGACCGTGCCGACAAGCTCCTTGGGCAGCGAGATGTCGGCCTTGATCATATGACGCGTGGCGCGGCAAATCTGGCGAACCTTATCGGTCATGTGCTGCAGCTTAAAGTCGACGTAGATGATCGTCTGCAGCAAGCGGAAGTCGGAGGCGACCGGTGACTGCGTGGCAATCAGGTTGTAGCAGACGGCCTCCAGGTTGGCGCAGCGTGCGTCAATCGAAAGCGTGCGCTTCTTGGTCTTGGTGGCGAGCTTGCGGTCGTCGGTCACATAGGCCTTCACGGCATCGTGGAGGGCCAGATCGACGGCCTCGTAGATGCTCAGCATCTCGTGACGGGCCTCGATGAGCTGACGGGAAAACAGTTTGCGCATGGTTCACTCCAATCAGTTGGGTGCGGTCATGCCGCCCGCACAGTGAATACGCACCGGACCAGATCCGATCGGCTTGGGACTAGTCGCACCGATCAGCCAAAGCGGCCGGTGATATAGTCTTCCGTCCGCGAGTCCACCGGGCTGGTGAAGATCGCGTCGGTTTGACCATACTCGATGAGCGTAGCGGGCTCGCCGGCAACTTCCTGCAAGAAGAATGCGGTGTAGTCGCTAATGCGAGCTGCCTGCTGCATTGAATGCGTGACGATGATGATCGTCATCTCGGGCGCCAGCTCGGCCATCAGATCCTCGACCTTAGAGACGGACGTGGGGTCGATGGCGGAGCAGGGCTCGTCCATCAGAAGGACATCGGGTTGCACCGCAAGCACGCGCGCGATGCACAGACGCTGCTGCTGACCGCCCGAGAGCGCCAAACCATCCTTGTTGAGCTGATTGGATACCTCTTTCCAGAGGTTGGCGCGCTTGAGCGATTCTTCCACGATGTCATCGAGGTCACTTTTGCTAGTCACGCCCTGCAGACGAGGGCCAAAGGCGACATTCTCGTAGATGGATTTAGGAAACGGGTTGGGCTGCTGAAAGATCATGCCCACGCGACGACGGAGATCGACCGGGTCGACACCCTCGGCATAGATATCGTTGCCGTCGAGCGTCATGGTGCCCTCGACGCGCGTGCCCTCGATCAGGTCATTCATGCGGTTGATGCAGCGCAAAAACGTCGACTTGCCGCAGCCCGAAGGGCCAATGAAGGAGGTGATGGCGTTTTTGGCGATGTTGAGGTCAAGCCCCGTCAGCGCATGAAAGTCACCGTACCAAAAGTTGAAATCCTTGGCCGTAATGGCCGCTTGCTCCAACGTGGGAGCGGACTGATAAACGGACATGGGACTCCTTAACTAGCGACGCTTGCGCGACAGGAAGCGCGCAAACAGGTTGAAGGTCAGAATGATCACCATCAGCAAGAGCGCGGTGCCGTAGGCTGCGTTCATGTTGATGCCGTCGTTGGCAAGCAGATACAGGTGAACCGTCATGGGGCGGCCGGAATCGAGCGGCGAAATAGGTAGATTGATGGCCTGCCCCATGGTATAGAGCACCACCGCGGTCTCGCCAATGGCACGGCCGATGGCGAGAACGATGCCCGTGGCAATACGGCCAAAGGCAGAAGGAAGCACGATCTTGGAGACAACCTGCCACTTGGTGGCGCCCAGGCCATATGCGCCCCAGCGGATATAGCGCGGAACGGCGCGAATGGCCTCTTCGGTGGTACGCATGACGATGGGAAGCATCAAGAGCGCGAGTGCCAGGGCGGCCGAGACCATCGAAAGGCCCAGGCCCATGGCCTCGACAAACAAGGCGTAGCCAAACAGGCCCATAACGATGGAGGGCACCGAGGCCAAAGCGTCAGCAGCGTAGCGAATGAGCTCGACGACCTTGCCCTGCTTGGCGTACTCGGCCAGATAGACGGCTGCCAGCACAGCGATCGGCGTGCAGATAAGCATGGCGAGCGCCGTCACGTAGACGGTCGAGACGATCGTGGGCCAAATTCCGCCCTCGGCGTTGACGCCCTGGGGCCAACCGAAGATAAAGTCGAGCGAGATGTGTGGCAGGCCGTTGATGACCACGTAGGCGATGATAGCGACCAGCACCAGCGTGGTGATGTAGGCAGCGGCACGAAACACGCAAAGCATGATCTTGTTGGACAGGTCCTTGTTGATGCGGCCCTTCTTGCCGTGGGAAAGGGCACGCTTGATGCGCTCGCGCGACGAGGTCGTATCGACCGTCGTGTCAACGGAATCGGACATAGCCTACCCCCTCTTCTTCTTGGAAATCAGACGGACGATGCCCACCAGCGTGGCGGAGATGATAAACAGGACCACGCCCATGCCGAACAGCGCCGAGCGATGCAGACCCGAGGAATAGCTCATGTCGAGCGCGATCTGGCTCGTGAGCGTCGAGATAGGGCTCGCAATGCTGTCGGGAATAACCGGGGCGTTACCTACGACCATGAGCACGGCCATGGTCTCGCCGATGGCACGGCCCATACCCAGCACGATGGCATCAACGATACCCAGCTTCGCGGCAGGTAGCACGACCTTATAGATGGTCTGCCACTTGGTGGCGCCCATGGCATACGATGCCTCGCGAATGCCCATGGGAATGGAATTGAGAGCATCGATGGTGAGCGTGGTGATGGTAGGGACGATCATGATGGCGAGCACAAACCACGCCGTCAGCGCACCAAAACCAAGGCCGCCGGTCAGTTGTGCGATAAACGGGCGGATGATGATCATGCCAAAGAAACCATAGATGATAGAAGGGATGCCGGCCAACAGGTCAACGGCGGGGCTGATGAGCTTGCGCACGCGCTTGCTGGCAATCTCGACCAGGTAAACGGCCGTACCCACGCCCAGCGGCACGCCCATGGCGAGCGCACCGACGGTCACCAGACCCGAGCCGGCAAGCAGCGACAAGATGCCGTAGTGGCCCTCGGAAGGCGCCCACGTAAAGCTAAAGAAGTCCGCCAGACCGATGTCGGTAAAGACGGGCAGCGCCGAGTACGTGGTAAAGACAAAAATCAGGATGACGGTAACGACCGCCAAGAACGCGCAGGCAAAGAAGATCCACTGCAGCGCCTTCTCCTTGATATAGGTACTGCGCGATACGAGCGCCAGCTCGCGCTTCTTGGGCGTCTGAACATTCTGCTCAGTCTGGGAGTTTTCCTGTGCTTCCATGCTACTCACTCCCCTTCTCGTCGTTGGTGACGGGAATAAAGCCCGCCTCGCGAATCTGCTTGTCCATCTTTTCGGACGTCACATAGTCGATGTAATCCTGCGCCTGCTGCGAAGGCGCACCCTTCACAAAGAAGTAAAGGTCGCGCGAGATGGGATAACCGCCACTCGCGACCGTCTTCTCGGACGCCTCAACATGATTGACCGAGACGGCCTTGACCGAGGTCTTGGCGTTGAGGCTATCGACGAAGCCCAGCGAAATGTAGCCGATGGCCCCACGCGAACGAGATACCACGTCGCGCACCTGGCCCGTACCCGAAAGAACAGCCGAGCGGCGATCGAACGGCGTGCCATCCATCACGATGGTACGGAAGGCCTCGCGCGTACCGGACGCCTCGTCTCGGTTGATGACCTGAATCCTCAGGTCCTCGCCACCGACCTCTTTCCAATTGGTAATCTTGCCGGCGTAGATATCGCGGAGCTGCTCGGTCGAGAGGTTATCGACCGGGTTATCGTCGTTCACGATGACCGCGATACCGTCGTGGGCAATTACGATGGGGGTCAGGCCCAGATCCTGTTCGTCGGCATTGAGCCCACGGGAGGAGCTGGCGATATCGGCCGTGCCGGCGCTGACGGCCTCGATGCCAGCGGAAGAACCCAAACCGGAAACGAGCACGTCGATGCCGGTCTCCTCCTTAAAGCCCTCGGCCGCAATCTCGGCGATAGGAAGGCAGGTCGTGGAGCCAGCGACGGTAATGGAAGAGGTAGAAGATCCCGAAGAACAGGCACACAGCGTAAGTGTAAGCACAGCGGCGCTCAGGACCGATACGATCTTTCTCATAGCATCACGCCGATCGCAGCATGGCGCCCACAGGTGCCGTCCTCGTTACGGTAGGAATAAAAGCGGTCGTTCTGACGCACGGTCGAAAGCTGGGTATCCACGATATCATCCGCGTCGACACCGACATCTACCAGCGCCTCGCGAATGGCAGCGGAAAGATCGAGCATGCGAGAGGTACTCGCATCGATGCAAGAGAACTCGGCGGCAAAGCGATCCATGAGTTCCTGGGATACCTCATATTCGTCACCCAAGATATGGGGGCCGATATAGGCGGAAACGTCGCCCGCATCGCAGCCGGCAGCATCGCAAAGCGCCTGGCACGCCTTGGCAGAAATACGTGCAATCGTGCCCTTCCAACCGGAGTGCACCACGGCAAATCCGCCAGGGGCCACCAGCACCACGGGAACGCAGTCGGCAAAGCAGAGCAGCACGGGCACGTTATGCGCCGTACAGACGATGGCATCGCAGCCCGCGGCAATCTGCTCGCGGACGTCCTCAAGGTCATCGGCGCCATTCGAGGTCACCGCAACGATATGGTCACCATGGACCTGATTGGGAACGAGCAGGTTGTGCTCGCACTCCGCGGCACCCATAGCCTCGAGTGCGCGGCGACGATTTTCTTGAACAGCAAAGGGATCATCGCCAACATGCGAGCCCAAGTTGAGTGAGGAGTACGCATCTTCGGAAACGCCACCGGCGCGCTCGGTGAAGGCAAAGCGAACATCGGATGTCGCGCCCTCCACCAACGTAACTCCATCATGGTCGACACGCGAAACTTTGTCCGCACGTGCTGCCATACTAAAGCCTCCTAATAACACAAGTACCGCGGCATCGCCGCTACAGCCCGCGTTTATACGGCTGTCATACTTCTCTAAAAGGATACCTGCTGCGCTGGAGGCAATCGTAAAGGGAACGTAAAGAGATTGGAGGTTCTAGTTTACAAAGTCGAAATAAAAAGGGCGCGTCCATACGGACACGCCCCTGTGCACAACAATGCAAAGAACGACTTAGAAGCTACCGCGCTTCAGGAAGTCGGGAAGCTCGAACTGATCGTTGCCGAAGTTAGGAAGCTCGGTGCCACCGACGTTGCGGGTCGGAGCGGCCTGAGCCGGGCTGGTGGCCGGAGCGGTGCGCTGCGGCTCAGCGGAGGCAGCGGCCTTGCTCTGAGACTGCTGAGCAGCAAAGAGCTCGTCCTGACGGTTAACGTTGGAGTCGGAGAAGCCCGTAGCGATGACGGTGATACGCACCTGATCGCCCAGGGACTCGTCGACAACGGTACCGAAGATGATGTTGGCCTCGGGGTCGACGGCGTTGGCGACAACGTCGGCGGCGTCGCTGATCTCCTGGATGCCCAGGTCCTTGGAACCGGCGATGGAGAGCAGCACGCGCGTGGCGCCATCGATGGAGCTCTCGAGCAGCGGGCTGGAGATGGCCTGCTGGGCAGCGTCGACGGCACGGGTATCCCCAGAAGAGGTACCGATACCCATCATGGCGGTACCGGCCTGCTTCATGATGGTCTTAACATCGGCGAAGTCCAGGTTGATGATACCGGGGACGGTGATGAGGTCGGTGATGCCCTGGGTGCCCTGGGAAAGGACGCCATCGGCAATCGCGAAGGCCTCGAGCATGGTGGTCTTCTTCTCGGCGATGTCGAGCAGCTTATCGTTAGGGATGACGATCATGGTGTCGACGCAATCGGAGAGGGTCTTAATGCCCTCCTCGGCGCTCTTCTTGCGCTTGCGGCCCTCGAAGGTGAAGGGCTTGGTCACGACGGCGACGGTCAGCGCACCGACCTCGTTCATCGCGATATCGGCAACGATGGGAGCAGCGCCGGTACCGGTGCCACCGCCCTCGCCGCAGGTGATGAACACCATGTCGGCGCCAGCGAGCGCCTCGGCAATGTCGTCGCGGGACTCATCGGCAGCCTTGCGGCCAACCTCGGGGTTGGCGCCGGCGCCCAGGCCGCGGGTAAGGTCGGTGCCGATGTGCACCTTGATATCGGCATCAGAGATCGCGAGTGCCTGAGCATCGGTGTTGATGGCAACAAACTCGACGCCGCGGATGCCCTCTTCGATCATTCGATTGACCGCGTTGGTACCGCCGCCGCCGACGCCGACCACCTTAATGACGGCAAGGTAGTTGTTGATCTCTGTCTCGTGCATGTCGGTCCTCCGAACAAAGGTTATAGCCATAGCATGGGTCGACCCCTGCGCACATTAACCTTCAGGTTGAAAGTAAATGCAAAGGTAAACCGTATTATGTTTGCACATTATGAACGTATCAGTCAAATAATTGACCGTGAAAACCAAACAAACCAGATAAACGGCGTGGTATGGCCCCTCAACAAAGCATCAACCAGCGCTACGAGGTCGGAGCGTTCCTAAATGTATAGTTACCCGGAGAGCGCACATTGATATACGTTACGCCCTCTACCTGCGAAAGCAGCTTGGTGACTACGCGCTCCTTCTTGACGATATCGTTCGAATCGCCCAGCGACACCTCAATGCCGTTATTGAGGTTTGCCGAGATGGCTTCGACCGAAGGCGTGGAAATATCCTTGACTTGTCCCAAGAACTCGCTCGAAAAACCACGCACATAATCCAAGCCAGCCTTAACGGCCTTGGAGCTCACTGCTTGGCCGGAAACCGGAGCGACATCCGCCGAGACATCAGTCAACAACACCGCGCCATAGTGCTTAGCGAGCGCCAGCGCGGCATCGATTCCGGTCAAGGTATTTGAGCCCTGCCCTGTCGTGATGACGTTGCCCTGGTCATCCACTTCGACCGACGTCGACAGTGGGGCGATCCAGGTGTCATCATCCCCGATGGCCCAGGCAAGGTCATCGGAACTGATATAGGCAATTGCGATGACCTTGCGCTCCATCGGCGTAATGATGAGCGTATGCGGGAACTGACGCTGGACATCCACGCCCGAGACCCACGGATTCTGCTTGAGGTCCTCGGTAATCTGGTCGGGATCGACGTTAAAAAGCGACGTTCCCTCGGGCAAATCGATCAGCTGGATAGCATCGTGCTTCGTCACATGCTCGCTGCCTTGAATCTGAATATCAGTGGCGGTAAACAATCCAGAGTTAATCACCACGATGGCAACGACGACGAGCACGGCCAAGACGGCCAGAACGCCGCCCACGATTTTGCCTTTGCCTGCAACGACAGAAGCAGCGTCTGATGTTTTATTTACCATCGCCCCAAGTGAAGACAACGGGTTGACGTTTTTTTTACCCGAAGGCTTCTTGGCGGTAGCCGGCACCGATGTCAGCGAGCGCGGTTTCGATGCGCCCAGCGTGCGACCTGGACGCGGCGCTTTAGTTCCCGTCGAGGGCTTAGGAGTTGCCATGGGACGGGCAGGTTTGGCGCCCATAACAGGCTTTGACGTCACCGAGGGACGCGAGGACTTTTTTGCGGCCGGACGATTACCGAGCTGCGAGCCGACGACCGGACGACTGGTCTGTCGAGCATGCCCGACAGACTTAGAGCGCGCGACGGTATTGCGTTGAGGTTTGGCAGGCGCGCCGGAACGCCCTCCGGCGCGGCGGAAGGTGGGTTTCGATGCTCTAGAAGCCGAGGAATTTAACTTCCGGTCTGAGCTCGATGCCATACGCCTCCCTCACCTTTCCGTGCACATGTCTGATAACCGCGGCAACGTCATCGGCCGAGGCGGTTCCGTTATTAACGATAAAATTAGCGTGAACGGGCGAAACTTCTGCGCCGCCAATCGAAAAACCCTTTAATCCACAATCCTCGATAAGCTTGCCCACACTCGCATCGGGCGGGTTGCGAAAGACCGACCCGCAGGACGCGCGACCCATGGGCTGCGTTCGCTTGCGCCTCGTCAGGTACCGCTCCATGCGCTCGCGAATGTCGGCCTTGGGCGCCGGTTTAAGCTTGAGCACACACTCGAGGATGATCTCATTGCGGGGAAGGCTACATTCGCGGTAGCCCCAAGTGATCTCGGACCCCGCATAATGCTTGATACCGGATGCCGGGTCAAACGTTACGACATCCTCAACCAGCGAGCCAATCCACTCGGTCCGTGTGCCGGCATTCATAGATATCGCACCGCCGACCGAGCCAGGGATGCCAACGGCAAACTCAAGGCCCGAGAGGCTACGCGACAGGGCATCGTTGACCAGGCGCGCAAACATCACGCCCGCACCGACCGTCAGCGTACAACCGTCATCTGCAACAACCGTGCGCTGAAACTCACGTCCGAGCGAAATGACGGCACCGCGATAACCGCCATCGGCAACCAGCAGATTGGAACCCTTGCCGATGATGACCCACGGCACCTGCTCGCGATCGAGCACCGCCACGGCGCGGCGGAGGGCATGATAGCTATGGCACGTCACAAAGAGGTCGGCCTTGCCGCCGATACGATAGCTCGTATGACGCGCAAGGCGCTCGTCCTCGATCACATCCGTGTCGATCATGCCCGAGAGCGCCATGACGGCGTTAAACAGACCCATTAGACTTAAGCGTCTTTCTTGGCAGTCAGATACTCAATGAACTCGGGACCGACGGTCGTAACGTCACCGGCACCCATAGTGAGCAGCAGGTCGCCCTCGCCCACCATCTGCTCGAGCTCCTGATTAAGCTCAAGACGGCTGGAGCAGTACACGACCTCCTTGCCAGGATGCTTGGCGCGCACGGTATCGGCGAGCATCTTAGAGGTGACACCCGGAATGGGCATCTCGCCAGCCGAGAACACATCAATCAGCAGCAGTTTATCGGCATTGGCAAATGCATCGGCAAAGTCGTCGCAAAGGGCCTGCAGACGCGAATAGCGGTGCGGCTGGAACACGACGTCGACGTGCTTGTAGCCCAGCGACGAAGCGGCAGCAAGCGTCGCCTTGATCTCAGTGGGGTGATGGCCGTAATCATCGACCACGGTGATGCCATCGATATCGCCTACGTGGGTAAAGCGACGACGGACGCCCTCAAAGCTCGAGAGCGCCTTGGCGGCGGCGTCGATGTCAAGGCCCAGGACATGGGCGACGGTGAGTACCGCCGTGGCGTTGAGCATGTTGTGGCGACCGGGATTGCTCTTGATCTCCACAGCATGCTCAGTGCCGTCCTCAAAGCGAACGATAAAGTCGCTCTGGATGCCCTTGACATCCGGGTGCATGCAGACGATGTCGTTGCTCTCGGCAAAGCCGTAGGAAAGCACGTGACGGCCCGTCGACTTGGCGAGCTCGACCAGATGCGAGTCCTCACCGCAGACGATGACGGTGCCGTCCTCGCCCACCAGGCTCATGAATTTGGCGAAAGTTGCCTCGATCTCCTCGATACCCGAGTAGTGATCGAGGTGGTCGGCCTCGACGTTGGTCACAATGACCACGTTGGGGTTCAGGAACAGGAAGGAGCTGTCGGACTCGTCGGCCTCGGCGACAAAGTAGTCGCCCGAGCCGTTCTTGCCGTTCGTGTCATAGCCCTCGACGATGCCACCGATCAAGAAGCTCGGATCCAGACCCATGCGGTCGAGCATGGTGGCGCACATCGAAGACGTGGTGGTCTTGCCATGCGTGCCGGCAACAGCGACGGTGGTGTAGCCGTGGCCCAAAGCAGAGAGCATCTTGGCACGGGGCCACACGGGAATACCAAGCTCGCGAGCACGCACGAGTTCAGGGTTGGACTCCGGAATAGCGGTGGAGACAACAACCACGTCGGGCTTGACCTCGTCGATCGTGGCGGCCTCATGGCCCACATGCACCTTCACACCAGCGCGGGTAAGCTGGCGGATATAACGTGACGTCTTAAGGTCGGAGCCGGTAACGGCATAACCGCGCTCGTGCAGAACGAGGGCGATGCCGCTCATGCCGGCGCCGCCGATACCGATAAAGTGGGCGCTCTTAAACTCGGGCGCGGAGGTTGCAGTCTGGGAATCAGCCATGTGCTCGTGTACTCCTTGCGTAAACACTGCCTGTAACCCGTTAACTGTACCGCACCTACCGCATCAGCGCGAGGGCGACCGACGATATCCCGTCTAACTAACGCAAACCCTCTACCGCATCCGCCAGAAGAGCGGCGGCCCTATCCTGAGCCAGACCACGTGCCGCCTGACGCATGGCGTCGCGCGCCGCCGCGTCATCGACCAAGTGCAGCAGCTCATCGGCAAAGGCAGAACCGTCGATATCGGCATCGGCGCAGAGCACACCGGCCCCGGCGTCGACCAGATAACGGGCATTGGTGGTTTGGTGGTCGGCCGTCGCATGCGGATACGGCACGAGCACCGAGGGCACGGCGAGCGCAGCGATCTCGGCCACGCTCGATGCGCCCGAACGCGAGAGCACCAAATCGGCAGCAGCCAGCATATCGCCCATGTTGTCGATGTAAGGCTGGACGCGGTAACGCTCCGCCTCCTCGGGCGTCAGCGCCAAAGCGCGCTCGGTCTCCTCAAAGCCGTCGGCACCCGTCGAATGCAACACATAGAGGTTCTTGCGCGAAAGCAGCTCGTTTTTGAGCGAAACCACGCGCTCGTTGAGGTGCTGGGCGCCAAGTGAACCGCCAAAGACGAGCAGCAGCGTAGCGTCCTCGGGAACGTCAAGTGCCTTGCGGCCGCGAGCGCGATCGCCTTCGATTACCGAGCGACGTACGGGGTTGCCGGTCATGAGCACGTGGTCAGGGTCACCTTCGCGCTCAAAGACCGAACGCGCTGCCGGCACCGAGATGCACACGCGGGCGGCGTGGGAGTTCATCATCTTGTTGGCCAGGCCCGGAACAGAGTTCTGCTCATGCAGCAGATACGGAACGCCTGCGCCCTTGCACCACCCCAGCAGCGGAACCTCGACATAGGCACCAAAACCTATGGCGACATCGGGCTTGCAGGCTTTTGAAAAATGGTTACCGAGCGCGCGCTTCGCCTTATAGACACGCCACAGCGAGCTCAACGCCGTCCAAGGGCGAGAACGGTCGAAGCCCGTAACCGTAATCGGCACAAAATCGAACCCAGCCTCGGGAACCAGACGACCCTCGAGCTTGTGCGACTGACCCACAAATACAACGTGGTGGCCACGGTCACGCAGCTCCTCGGCCAAGGCGAGTGCGGGGTTGATATGTCCCGCCGTGCCGCCGGCTGCGATAGCAACGGTCATCTTATCGGTCATGGTAGTCCCTTCGTACACGCGGTCCCTGGTCGTCGGTGCGCAGACGCGCCGACGGGTCCGAGTTCAAATCGATTCGATTATATCCGCCGCCCGCGTTGCGAGGGCTGGGGCGCTGAGGACGACCTTGCGGAGCCATTCGCGGGCGTGGACGAGCTGCCGGCTCGGATGGAGAACCATCAAGAACGGTAAAGCCGCTACGCGAAGGTCGTTCACCGCGCACATGGGCCACGCCAGCGGTGCTCTCGTCCATAACGGCAAAGCTCTCGCGGCGACGGTCGTACTCATCGCGACGGGCGCTCTCATACGAAACGCGCAGGATCAGACCGGCGAGCATAAGCGACACGATAATCGACGAACCGCCGTAGCTAATAAACGGCAACGGTTTGCCCGTCATGGGAAACACGTTGAGGATGCCCAGCGCGTTAATCAAAAACTGCACCGCGAGAATGACCGCGGAGCCAGACGCCATAAGCGCGCCCCGACGATCGGTCGCCTGCTCGGCAATGCGAAACGCCGAGTAGATCAGCATCGCAAACACCAAGAAGAACAGCACGGTTCCGACAAAACCGACTTCCTCGCCAATGATGGCCAGGATGTAGTCATTGTGCGCCTCGGGAAGATACGAGTACTTCATGGTTGAGTTGCCGATGCCACGGCCGAACAGACCGCCCGAGGCAAAGGCCATGATGGCAAGCGTGGCCTGATAGCCGTCACCATACTCGTCGGCCCAAGGGTTCAAGGCAACCTGAATGCGCACCATACGGTACGGCTCTGCGACAAGCGCAATCACGATCACGAGAATGCCGAAGATTAGCACGCCGATGATAAATCTGGGGTCGAGACCCGCAAACAACGCCATGCACATGAGGGTCAACAGGATGATCAGGACAGTACCGAAATCGGGCTGGATAAAGATCAGAAAGAGCGAAATGCCCAGGTAGATGCCCATCTTGCGAAGGAATTCGTTGATGTTGCCACCGGGCGAAAAGAAGCGATCAAGCATGATGGCCGAATACGCAATGGCAAATGGCTTTAAAAACTCGGAAGGCTGGAACTGAATACCCGCGATGTTGAGCCAGCGCGTGGCGCCACGGCTGCCGCTGCCCACCAAGAACACCAGAAGCAGTAGCCCTATCATGCCGATAAGGAAGATCCTGAGCACATCCTCCCCAAACCAGCTGTCCGGCAAAACGCGCACGATGGCAATCAGCGCTAGAACACCGACCACGGCAAACGCGGCCTGTCGACCCAGAAAAAACGTCGCCGAGCCATTCTCGTGCAGCGCCTCGACCGAAGACGCCGAGTACACCATCAGCAGGCCAAAGCATACCAAGGTAAACAGGCAGGCCATGAATATCAAACGGGGGCGCATGATACGGGCGGGAACGCCGGCAATATAGCGTTCGCTAAACGACTGCCCGCCGCGGCTGGAACGCGGTGTGATGCGACGTGAGGAAGCACGGTCCGAGTCGGGCCTCCTCATACCTTGTCGGGGGCTCTCCTCTCTCACCGCAACCCCTATTCCATTTGTGATTTCGCTGTAGCGGCAAGCTGAGCCACGTAGTCCTTAAACACGCGGCCGCGCTCCTCATAGCCCGAGAACTCATCGAACGAAGAGCAGGCAGGAGAAAGTAAGATCACGTCACCACGACTCGAAAGCGAACGGGCAACGTCCACGGCGTCGCGCAGATCATCCGCCTGAGCGATATCCACATCGCCATCGACATCGGCCTCGTCCATAGCGGCGGTGAAGCGCTCGCGCGCATCGCCAAAGCAGACGACCGAGCGCACGTTGTCCATAACGACGCGCGCGAAGTCCGTGAGCGGCGTGCCCTTATCGTGGCCGCCGAGCAGCAAGATCACGTCGTCATCGGGAAATGCCGTCAGCGCCTTCTCGACCGCATCGGTGTTAGTCGCCTTGGAATCGTTGACGTAGCGCACGCCGTCAATCTCGCCACACGGCTCCACGCGGTGCTCGAGCGGCTGGAACGAGGCAAGACCGCGGCAGACACCATCAACATCGGCACCGACCGCCAAGGCAGCCGTGGCAGCGCACAGGGCATTGATAACATTGTGATGGCCCGAGATCTTGAGCTCGGATGTAGCGATGAGCGGGGTCTCGACGCCTTTCAGACGCACGATCATCTTGCCATCGCGCACAAAGGCGGCATCCTCGCCCTCAGGCTCGTCAAAGGCAACCTTGCAGATGCGACGACCCGGCGTGTAGATGTACTCATCGAACTCGTGAATGCCGGCGTCTTCGACGTCGACAACCACCAGATCGTCATCGACCATATTGTCAAACAGTTTGACCTTGGCAAGCGCATAGTTCTTATGGCTCTTATGCCAGCCCAAGTGGTCGGGAGTGATGTTGAGCAGAACCGCCACGCGGGGGTGGAGCTCGGTGGTCGTAGCAATCTGATAGCTCGAGAGCTCAGCCACAAACCACTCGTTGTGGGCTCGGCCGTCAATCTCGTTGACCGGCGGCTCGCCGATGTTGCCGACAGCAACGCTGGCCTCGCCGGCAGCCTTGAGCAGATAATCCGTCAGCGACGTGGTGGTCGTCTTGCCGTTGGTGCCCGTGATGGCAATCCAGTTATCGGGCGACAGACGATAGGCAAACTCGGGCTCGCCCATAATCTGGGCGGCATGATTGCGCCCGGCCTTAAAGAAGCCCGAGAACTCCGAGATGCCCGGGCACGTCACGCATACGTCATAGGCGCCCTCGACCTGTTCGGTCCCATAGACAAACGACGCACCAGCAGCCTCGAGCGCACGCGTGGCGTCATTGGGCTCAGAGGTGCCGCCGCCATACACGGTAACGACGCTTACGCGCTCGGGATGTGCCAGCGCCCAGCGGGCGACATCGAGACCGGATTTGCCCTGACCCAAAACGAGCAGGCTAAAGACATCAGCAAGAGGCATGAAAGACCACTATCCCAACTGGAAGAACAGAGCAAGGCCAACGGCACCAAAGGCCGCAGCGATAATCCAAAAACGGATGACGACCTTGGTCTCGGCCCAGCCCTTCTTTTCGAAATGATGATGGATGGGCGCCATAAGGAAGACGCGCTTGTGCGTAAAGTGGAAGTAGACAACCTGAATCATGACCGACAGGGTCTCAACGATAAACAGGCCGCCGATGATGAGGGAGACGACCTCGGTGTTGGTCATGATGGACGCGCAGGCAAACGCGGCGCCCAGGGCAAGCGAGCCGGTATCGCCCATAAAGATGCTCGCCGGATAGCAGTTGAACCACAGAAAGCCCAAGCAGGCACCGGCACACGCGGTGCAGAAGATGGACAGGTTCACGTCTCCGTGCAAAAACGCCATGGCGGCCATGGCGAGCATGGCAATCATGGAGGTGCCGCCAGCAAGACCGTCAAGGCCATCGGTCAGGTTCACGGCATTAGAAAGACCGGCGATCATCAGCCAGCAAAAGACAATGTAGAGCCACGGGAACGAAAGGCCACAGATGGTGGTCGAAAGAACACCGAGGTCAATCGTCAGGCCGCCGGGAAAACGAATCTCGGGGGCGACGCCGCACCAGTTGACGGCAAGTACCGTAAAGGTGACACATATAATGGTTAGGCCGATCATCTTGGCATGAGGCGTCAGACCGAGCGAGCGCCCATGCGTAACGGAGGTCAGGTCGTCGATCAGGCCCAGCACGCCGGTCGCCAGCGTGGCGAGCAGCACGAGCACGAGCTCGGTAGTGAGCTTGCCCATCAGCAGGCAGGTCAGCGAGATCGCGACGAGGATGACAACGCCACCCATGGTGGGCGTTCCCTGCTTAACCAAATGACGCTTGGGGCCGTCGGCACGAACCTGCTGGCCGATACCCTCGACCTTGAGTAGCTTGATCCACCACGGCATGAGCAGCAGCGCAATGGCGGCGGCGATGCCAAGCCCCAAAAAAGCCTGATACGTTGGATACGAGGGATTGCCGAACATGGGCTAGCACACACCTTCCACAAAGCGGTCGAGCTCAACAAAGCGGGAACCCTTGACCAGTACAACATCATGTTTTTCAAGCGCGCCGCCCATGCGGTCGAGCACCTGCTGATAATCGGAGAACACCTGGATGCGGTCCTCGTCCATGCCCATCATGCGCGCGGCATCGGCCATAAGCTGGGCCAGCTCACCACCCACGCACGCCAGCATGTCGAGCTTCTTGGCGGCGGCATAGGCGCCCACGAGCTCATGCATGCGAGGAGCCTCATCGCCCATCTCGCCCATCTCGCCCAGGATCGCCATACGAGACCCCGTGCACGAAAGCGAGCACAGCAGATCGAGGCCAGCAGCCATGGATTCGGCACTGGCGTTATAGGAATCGTCGATGACGCGGGCACCGCTCTTGGCGCGCTTGATCTCCTGGCGGTGACCGGTGATCGTGAGGCCTCTAAAGGCAGCATCGATCTGCTCGGGCGTCACGCCCAGGCGATAGGCAACCGCGGCGGCCTTAACGGCATTAGGAACGGACTGCACGCCGGGGATGGCAAGCATGGTATCGATCGTCTCACCCTGGCCAAAATCGAGCGTAAAGACCGGACGGCCCTCGTCATCAACACGAATGTCGCGGGCACGGACCTCATCATCGTCCGAGACGCCGGCCAGCATCACGTCGATACCAGCAGGCTGGGCGAACGTATCGCGAATGAACGGCGTAAAGTCGTCCTCGCCGCCCAAAACCAGCAGCGGCAAGAAGTCGCCAGCGGCGCACATACCCTGGACAATCTCGGCCTTAGCGCGGGCGATGTTCTCGCGGCTACCCAAAATGCCGATATGAGAGGTACCAATCTTGCTCACGACGGCAAGGTTGGGATTGGCGGACTGGGACAGGCGCTCGATCTCGTGGAAATGGTTCATGCCCATCTCGAGCACCAGGACCTCGGTATCGGCCGGAGCGGAAAGCACCGTGAGCGGCATGCCGATCAGGTTATTGAAATTGCCCTTGGTGGCCCAGACACGATAGCGCTTGGCGAGCACGGCGGCGAGCACGTCCTTGGTCGTCGTCTTGCCGATGGAACCGGTAATACCAACGACCAGGCAGCCGAGCTCCAGACGGTACGTGTGCGCCAAACGCAGCAGAAAGTCCTCGGGATCATCGGTCAGCAGGATGGCACAGCCCTTGTCCTGCGCCAGCGAGACCAGCTCAGCCTCGGGCTCACGCGTCATTACGACGGCGCCGGCACCCGACTGGACGGCACGGGAAGCAAAATCATTGCCGTCGACGTTTTCACCGGGAAAGGCGACGAAAATCGTCCCTTCCTCGACCTGGCGCGAGTCGATAACGCACCCGCGGCATACCCGATCGGCTTCTCCCGTCACGGTTCGGGCCCCTGTTGCGGCCGCGAGGTTGTTGACGGCGATCTCTATCATTGCAGCTCCCCTGTAAACCTAATAATGCTATCGGCGTATTGTATCCCAGCGCCGCGCATGCGTGGTGCAGGGCATGTGAACACCCCTCATATGGGACAACAAACCACGCCCCAAAGATTGTAACCCCCTACTTCGTGTGCGGGATACCCAGCACGTCGAGCGCGTTGGCCATAACGGACTGGAACGGCACCGCAGCGGCATCTGAGCCGCTCGGCGTTCCGTCGAGCGTGATATAGCACAGCACCTTGGGCGATTGTGCCGGTGCAAAGCCCATAAAGGACGACATGTAGTTCTCCTTGAGGTAGCCGCCGTTCTCGTCGGCACGTTCGGCCGTACCGGTCTTACCCGCCACGTCATAGCCGTCAACCGCGCCGCCAACGCCCGTTCCCTCGGACACGACCGTCTGCATGCACGATGTCACCTGGGATGCGGCGTCCTCAGAAATCGCGCGTTCGCCTTCGCCCCAGTCCTTCTCGTCGCCTTTGCTGGACTTATAGAAGTGCGGGGTCATCATCACGCCGCCGTTGGCGATGCCGCCCACGGCACGTGCGATCTCAATCGGCGAGACGGACAGCGCCTGTCCAAAGCTCATCGATCCCAGCGTGGCGCCGTCATACTGGTCACGCTCCTTGACGATGCCCAGGCTCTCGCCCGGAAAATCGACACCGGAGCTGTGACCGATGCCCCACTTGTCCACATAGGCGGCAAAGTCGTCGGCACCGATCTTGCGCCCCACCAGGACAAAGCCCACATTGGACGAACGGCGCATCATCTCGCGCACATCCATGGTCATGCCATAGTCGCGCTTATCGGCATCGGTAACGGTATCGTCGCCCACCTTGATGCTCGCCGGCACCTCAAACGACGTACTCGATCGCACGACGCCCAAGTCGAAGCCGGCGCCCGCCACGAGCGTCTTAAAGACCGAGCCGGGCTCGTAGGCGTCAGTGACCAGGCGCAGGTTCATATCCTCGGTCTTGGCGTTCTCCAGATCGGTCTGGTCGTAGGTCGGGTACGAGCAGGCTGCGAGAATTTCACCGGTCGTGGGGTCGGTGACCAAAGCCGAGCCGTTCTTGGCCTTTGTCTTCTCGACAGCCTCTGTCAGAGCATCCTCAGCCGCACGCTGGATATTGACGTCGAGCGTCGTCACGATATCAACGCCGTCGACCGCGGCCACCTTTTTATAGGCACCGCCCGCGATATAGCTGCCGTCCCTCGCGCGCTCGCGTACGAGAGAACCGTTCGTGCCGGTCAGAAGCTTGTTGTATTGCTTTTCGAGACCCGTCAAGCCGTCGTTGTCCACATTCACTACACCCAGCACCTGCGATGCCAGATTGCCGTATGGATATACGCGCTTCATGGCCTGCTCAAAAAGCACGCCGGGCAGATTCTTCTTCTCCAGCGCCGCAGCATCGTCTTCGTCCACCTGGCGCTTGATATACACCCAGGTGCCATCGGACTCGACGAGCTTGCGGCAGGTCTTTTTATCGATTCCAGTTGCCTTGACCAGCGCCGACACCGTCTTGTCGACATCCTCGACAAGCTGCGGGTTCACGGCGATGTTGCGACATTCGACCGACGACGCCAGCACGTTGCCGTTGCGGTCGTAGACGGTGCCACGTTTGGCATAGAGGGTCTGCGCAAGCAGGCGGCGCGCATCGGCACGCTCGCGCAGTTTATCGGCTTCGACAATTTGATAGTCGGCAAGGCGAAAGACGCCCAAGCCCAAGCCAAGCCCAATGAATCCCATGACGGCTTTGCGGCGAGGCAGAGGCGCGCCTGTGAGCCATTCGGTCGACGAACTCTTGCGCGACCTAGTGTTATGCACTTGAGGGCCGCCCGAGCCGCGAAGTCGCGACGCCGGGTCGTTGCCACGGGACTGCCCGGCGTTGTAAGATTGCCGACCCGTTCCTTGATAACCAGAACGTCCCCGCGACGAGGGACGTCCAGAACCGCGGCCCCCATCGGAACCGCGACGATAGTCATTTGTCATACTCAGCTACCGTCTTGCTACTGAGCGGTCGCGGTCGCGTTGGCGCCCGCGGCTGCATCCTGCGAAAAGTCAAGTGTAACGCACTCGCTGGGCTCCACCATGCCATAAGCGCCCGCAAGGTCGCGAATGCGCGTGTCGGCGCCATAGACCGAATGCATGACCTCCAGGTCGGAGCTCTCATCGGTCGCCTTTTCGAGCGTGTTGGTAAGCTCGGCGTTGCTGTTGAGCACCTGGGCCGTAACGCCGGCGAGCGCCACGCGGGCGACGCCGATCGTCATGAAGATAGCCGCAATGATGCAAAACGTTTTAAGAACGCTCATGAAAACCGGGCTTACCGCCTGGTTTGCCTGACGGCCCGCGCCCGTGTAGACATCAAAGCGCGGCGTGCGCTGCTCACGGGGAGCAACAGGGGCCTGCGGCGTCTCACGATAGGCGGGCATGGCGTTCATATCATAGGCGAGTGCTGCGCTTGAAGTGTTGTAGCCCATGATATGCCGCCTCCCATCCCGAGTACGTTGGTAGTGTGTTTAAGCTTCGTTTATGGTGCGAGCGGGAGGTCCAATATCGCGCGGTCGCGCCTACAGACGCTGCGCCACGCGGATTTTGGCTGATCTCGCCCGAGGGTTGCGCTCAACCTCATCAGGCTGGGCAACCAAGGGTTTGCGGGTGATGACCTTGAGTATCGGCACGTTGCCGCACACGCACACCGGAATCTCCGGCGGACACGTGCACCCCTGGCTCATCTCCTTAAAGTGGTTCTTTACGATACGGTCCTCGAGCGAGTGATACGAGATGACGCAGATACGTCCGCCCGGGTTGAGCCACCTGGTGGCGGCATCAAGCCCTCGTTCGAGCACATCGAGCTCGTGATTGACCTCGATGCGAATGGCCTGGAAACTTTTCTTGGCCGGGTGTCCGCCATGCCGACGAGCGGCAGCCGGGATACCCGCCTTGATGATCTCGACAAATTGGCCGGTGGTTTCGATCGGTTCTTGCTCGCGGCGGCGCACGATCTCGCGCGCGATCTGCGAGGCAAACTTCTCTTCGCCGTAGACGCGTAGAATCCGGGCGAGGTCGTGTTCGTTATAGGTGTTGATGACCTCAGCTGCGTTTAAGGTGTTATTACCCGGATCCATCCGCATGTCCAATGGGGCGTCCTCGTTATACGAAAAGCCCCTGCCAGGGATATCGAGTTGCGGTGACGAAACGCCCAAATCGAACAGGAAGCCATCGACCCCGGGCACCTCGGCCGAGCAAAGCAGCTCGTCCAAGTCGCCGAAGTTGCCCTTCAGCAGCTGGTGCGGAACTCCGGGAACCTCGCGGTCCAGACGGGCGCCAGCGGCCTCGAGGGCCATGTCGTCCTGATCGACGCCGAGCAAAAGGCCCGTCTCCCCCACCTGCGCGGCCATCTTTACCGAATGGCCGGCACCGCCAAGGGTGCAATCGCAGACAACGGAGCCGCTCTTTAGCCGCAGCGACTCAAGCACTTCGCCGAGCATGACAGGTTCATGCCGATATTCTTGTGTCAAGATCCCACGCTCCATCCGTTACCCGTGCCTTGCCCTTACGAGAAGAAGAGGTCCAGCAGGGCCTCATCGTCATCGTCCTCATCGGCCGCGGCGCGATCCCAAACCTCAAGGTGGTCGTAGTTGCCCACAACCGTGACCTCGCGGTCGAGGTTCGCCTGCTTGCGGAGAGACTCGGAAAGACCGATACGACCGGCGCCGTCCACGTCCATCGACGTGGTGCGCTTGTTGATCGCCCTCATGAGCTTCTGGTCGTTAATGTCACGCGGGTTAAAACCCTCGTGGCCCTCACGACCCGCGAAGAGTCCTTCGACCCACTTATCGAAGGCCTCGGCAGAGAACACGTACAGAGCATCGACATCCAGGGCTTTGAACACGCGAACGTGCTCTCCAAGTTCCTCGCGAAGGGGTGCAGGCAGGGACAGACGACCTTTTGCATCGAGATTGCGCTCGTATGCACCAGTCATTCCCATGTGCGCCCTCCCCTCGGTTACTCAGATGGCACGTACGCGGGGAACCACCCCGCCTGTCGACGTCATTAATAATATGGGGAACCGCCCCATTTTTCAACACCTTTCCCCACCCCTTCCCCCACCCCGCCCCACCACTCCACCCTCCATATATTGCAAAACACCCCCAAGCATATGTTCGAAAACACAATATGTTGTGTTTACAGCAACGACGGGATGCCACCTGTGGCACCCCGCCTTTCAACCTCAACCTTCAAGTTGACCTTGAGGCGATTTTTGCGTCCCCTTACATGCCGTTCACATCGCCCCCAAACTCCCCCACCCACGGTACACACGGCCCACCACCGCGTCGGTGTCTGGCGAAAAATGGGACGGGCCCCAGATTGCCCATGCGCGCAAAAGTGCGTCTCGGCAATCTGGGGCCCGTCCCCAAATACCTATAAATATGCAGGCCAGCGATATGTTAACGATGCGCCAGCGGGTGCGCTGCCAGATAGACCTCGGTCAGTTGCGTACGATCGACATGCGTGTAGACCTGCGTGGTCGATATATCGGCATGTCCCAAGATCTCCTGTAGCACACGGAGGTCTGCGCCGCCCGCAAGCATATGGGTGGCAAAGGAGTGACGCAGCGTATGGGGATGGAGTCCCACCAGTCCCACCTGGCGCCCGTAGCGCTCACAGATGGCATGGATGCCCTGGCGCGACAGACGGCGGCCGTTCTTATTTAAAAAGACCGCCGAGGTCTCGGTTCCGCGGGCATGGGCCGCCAAGCGAGAACGTCCCTCAGTTACATAGAGCGTCAGAGCTCGCGCCGCGCTTCCCACCAGCGGGGACAGGCGTTCCTTTGAGCCCTTACCGCGAACGAGTACAAAGCCATCGTCGATATGGATATCGCCCACATCGAGCCCCACCAACTCGCTCACACGCAAACCGCATCCGTAGAGCACTTCCAAGATGGCATGGTCGCGCAAGCCCATCTCGCCCTCGGGGAAGTCTTGATCGAGCAGCGCCGAGACATCCTCCACCGATAGATACTCCGGCAAACGATCAGCCTTTTTAGGAAGGCGCAACGCCGCCGTTGGATTTTGGGCCACAGCCCCATCGCGCACCAAAAAGGCATGCAGGCCCTTCACGGCCGCAAGCGCACGCTCCACCGAGGCATCCGAATAGCCCCCATCGCGACGGTCGGCGACAAAGCCCTCCACGACCTGACGAGTCACTTCTTCAAAAGACACAATACCCGCCCGCTCCAGATAGGCGCAGTACGTCGTCAGGTCACGACGATAGGCCGCAATCGTGTTGCGCGCCAAACCCCGCTCGACCGCGAGGTAATCGAGATACTCCCCCGCCGCCACGGCGAGCGACGAGGGAGTAGCTTCGGTATGTTCCTTATTCGCCGGCACCCTTAGTCCGTAGCGAGATTCATGGGCGTCACTTGCAGACGGTCGACACCCTCGTGCTGGCCGATCGAAGCGCGCACGAACTCTCGGAACAGCGGCTGCGGGTTGGTCGGGCGGCTCTTGAACTCGGGATGAGCCTGGGTTGCCACATACCACGGATGCACGTCGCGCGGCAGCTCGACCATCTCGACCAGGCGCTCGTCGGGCGACAGACCCGAGATAACCAAACCGGCGTCCTCGAGCTGGTCACGGAAGGCGTTGTTGAACTCAAAGCGGTGACGGTGACGCTCGTAGACGAGCTCCTCGCCATATGCCTCGCGAGCAAGGGTATCGGCGGCGAGCTTGCACGGATAGGCGCCCAGGCGCATGGTGCCGCCCTTCTCGGTCACGTCCTCCTGCGAGCTCATCAGATCGATGACGCTAAACGGGCCGTCCGGATCGAACTCGGAGGAGCTGGCGCCGGCAAGGCCGACGACGTTGCGGGCGAACTCGCACACGGCCACCTGCATACCCAGGCAAATGCCCAGATACGGAATCTTGTGCTCACGGGCAAACTCGGCCGCGAGGATCTTGCCCTCCAGGGCGCGCTTGCCAAAGCCGCCAGGGACCAGGATGCCCGAGGCGTCGCCCAGAACCTCGGAGACATTCTGCTCGTCGAGGCTCTCGCCGTCGACCAGCTGGACGTCCACATGGCGATCGTAGAAGACGCCCGCATGGTGCAGGGCCTCGATAACCGACAGGTACGCATCGGGCAGCTGCGTGTACTTACCCACGACGGCGATCTTCACCTTGTCGGCGTGATGGTTGGCGTGATTCTGTTTGCGCAGGAACTCGTTCCACTCGCTCATGTCGCGCTCACGCGGATCCAGACCCAGGCGTTCGCAAATGCGCAGGTCAAAGTCCTGCTCGGCAAGCAGCTGCGGAACATCGTAAATGCTCGCGCAGTCCTCGTTGGTAAAGACGCAATCGGTGTCGACGTCGCAGAAGCTTGCGATCTTTCCGCGGATAGCGTCATCGATATGGTGGTCGGAGCGCAGCACGATGATATCGGGCTGGATGCCAAAGCTGCGGAGCTCCTTGACGGAATGCTGCGTGGGCTTGGTCTTGACCTCGTGGGCGGCGGCGATATAGGGAACGAGCGACACGTGGATGTAGCAGACGTTCTCGGGGCCGGCCTCCTTGCGGTACTGGCGGATGGCCTCGACAAACGGCTGCGACTCGATGTCGCCGATCGTGCCGCCCAGCTCGGTGATGACTACATCGGAGCCGGTCTGCTCCTCGATGCGGCGGAACTTGTCCTTAATGGCATTGGTGACGTGAGGAATCACCTGCACGGTACCGCCCAAAAAGTCGCCGCGACGCTCGCGGGCGATCAAGCTCTTATAGATGGCGCCGGTCGTAAAGTTGGAATCGCGGGTCAGGTTCTCATCAATAAAGCGCTCGTAATGACCCAGGTCCAGGTCGGACTCGTAACCATCCTCGGTAACGAAGACCTCACCATGCTGGAAGGGGCTCATGGTACCGGGGTCGACGTTCAGATACGGATCGGCCTTCTGCATCGTTACTTTGTAGCCACGCGACTTGAGCAGACGGCCCAGCGAGGCCGCGGTGATACCCTTGCCCAAGGACGAAACCACGCCACCGGTTACGAACACATGCTTGGTCATATTGAGTTACCTGCGCTTCCCGTAGAAGTTGTTTATCCACATCTTACGGGTCTTCATTGTAATACTCGCGCCGCGGACCGTTCGCAATTTTTCTCGCATGCGATTGCATTTCTCAATCTTGAAACAAAACGCCGCCCGGTTTCCCAGGCGACGTCGCTGTGGCAAGGGTTACATGCTGCTATCGATCAGCAACCTCGTCCTCAAGCATTTCTTGAACGAGCATGCCGGTACGGACGCCCTCAAGATACCACTCGCCACGTTCGGTGAGGCAAATGCCATTTGCAAGCTGACCGCCGTCGTCGCTATAACGCGAGACGACATCAATCATGCCTTCGGAATCCAAGCGATCGATTGCGGCGCGGACACGATACGGCGAAACCCCCACGCGCTCGGCAAGCGTTTTGCGCGAGAAACCATACGGCCCGCCATTGTCTTCGGTTTGCTGGTCGATCTCCATCAACACCAGCACCTCGACACGCTTCATATCGTTGACACTCGCACGACCCTTGCCCGCCATAGCAGCCTCCTCAAACCGAGCACGAGCATCTAACGCGCCGTGCGCGACCGACACACCTCACGATGGCAGGTAATATCCATCATGCGGCATCCCGCTAAGGATGAAACAGTTACGGTTATTGTATACCGCTCAAATTGTTTCTAGGCAGGTAAACGGCTATTTTTCGCCGAAATAGGCGCTTTATTGATCAAAAAGCCGTACCGGGCGCCAACCCGATACGGCCAAAATGCAATGCAATTACCGCGGTGCTTCAAACTTAGCGGTGGAAGAAACCGCGGCGCTCAAACTTGGGCTCGCAGCACACGTTGATACCCAGTTTGCGCAGTACCGTCTCGTCCGTCGGCGAGATAATCACGCTAAAGAAGGCATCGCAACCGCGCAGCTGCTCCAGGCCCGAAAGGACGCGAGCGGCCGTCTCACTCGTGGCCGAGGTGATCGACAGCGCCATAAGCGTCTCGTCGGTGTGGAGGCGAGGGTTTTTGCTGCCCAGGAAATGCGTCTTGAGCTTGCTGATGGGCTCGATCGCCTCATCGCTAATGACCTCGAGCTCAAGGTCGACGCCCGAGACATGCTTGAGGGCGTTCATAATGAGCGAACTTGCGGCGCCCAGGCGCGTGGAGGTCTTACCGGTCACCACGGAGCCATCGGGCATGACCATGGCACCCACGGGACCACCCGTCAGCTGCTCCCTGGTGAGGGCCGCCGAGCGCGCCGGTGAGTAGTTCTTATCGATGCCGGCTTTCTTCATAATAATCTTGAGACGGTCGACTTGCTCATCGCCCATGCCGGTACGGCGCACATTTTCGACCGCGGTAAAGTAGCGGCGGACGATCTCCATCTTGGAAGCGTCGCGGCAGGCATCGTCATCGGTGATGGCAAAGCCGACCATATTGACGCCCATGTCCGTAGGACTCTGATAGGGGCTCTTGCCCAGGATCTTTTCCATCAGAGCACGGACCACCGGGAAGGCCTCGACGTCGCGGTTGTAGTTGACCGTGGTCTTGTTGTAGGCCTCCAAGTGGAAGGAGTCGATGATATTGGCATCGTCGAGATCGGCCGTTGCTGCCTCATAGGCGATGTTGACCGGATGCGTGAGGGGCAGATTCCAGACCGGGAAAGTCTCGAACTTGGCGTAGCCGGCGGCGGTGCCGTGCTTGTGCTCGTGATAGAGCTGCGAGAGGCAAGTGGCGAGCTTGCCTGAGCCGGGGCCGGGAGCGGTGACCACGACGAGCGGACGAGTGGTCTCGACAAACTCATTCTTGCCATAGCCGTCGTCGGACACGATCAGGTCGACGTCGTGCGGATACCCCTCGATGGGATAGTGCAGCTTGGCGGGGATACCGAGCGCGTTCAGGCGGTTGCGGAATACATCGGCAGCGGGCTGGCCGGCGTACTGGGTGATGACCACAGCCGCGACGGCAAAGCCGTTGCCGCGGAACAGGTCAACCAGGCGCAGCACATCCTCGTCATAGGTAATGCCAAGGTCACCACGAGCCTTGTTTTTCTCGATGTGGTTCGCGTTGATCGCGATGATAACCTCGACATCGTCGGCGATGCTCTTGAGCATGCGGAACTTGCTGTCCGGTTCAAAACCCGGCAGCACGCGGCTCGCATGATAGTCATCGAACAGCTTACCGCCAAACTCCAAATAGAGCTTGCCACCAAACTGCGAGATGCGCTCCTTAATGTGAGCAGCCTGCAGCTCGATGTACTTCGCGTTGTCGAAACCCTGGCGCATGTGTGGCTCCCGTCCCGTTTCCATTTAATGTCCTAGGCGATTATAACGGAGCCCGCCCTCCCCGATACCCAGACCATCAACAGGCACCAACCAAACACGCTCACCACAACCACCGGGGACCCGGGGCAGCTCGTTTAGAACGGGGAACAAGTCACTCAGCACCAACAACAAAAACGTCGCAGGCAGAGCTGAAGCCAGCGAACGGGCACCAGAGCGAGCAAGCTTCCCCCTGCACCAACAAGGGGAACGTCGCAGGTTGAGCATAAGTCAGCGAGCGACGTCCAGAACGTACAAGTTGGCATGAAAAAGGCAAGGCATAGACCTTCTGGTCATGCCTTGCCTTTTGAATGACAAATTGTCGTTCTGGGCGGTGCGCAGCGTCGACTGGTTGCGCGGTTCGTAGAACCGCGCAACATGAGAGCGCCCCCTCCCGCGCACGGAACGGGAGGGGGCTAAAGGTAGGAGTCTACCGGTGGGTTGACCCCACCGGACAGACGATGACCAGGTGATCCTTTACAGGATCGTCAAGGTTTCCGTGGGGTACCCGTTGGGTACTTAGAGCATCACGCAAGCGACGGTCAGGATGATGGCGCAGACGACGGAGAGAGCGACGATGAGCTTAAGGGCAAACTTGAGCCAGGTCGTCCACTCGATCTTGGCCAGGGCGAGACCGCCCATGATGGCGCCGGAGGTCGGGGTGAACAGGTTCACAACGCCGATGGCAGAGGAGAAGATCATGACCATGACCTCGGGCGAGAAGCCGAGCTTAACAGCCAGCGGTCCCATGATAGGCATGGAGACGGTAGCCATACCAGAGGTCGAGGGGATCAGGAAGGACAGGCCGAAGTAGACCAGGAAGCTCATGGGAGCGAAGATCACGCCGGACAGGCCAGCCAGAGCATTGGCGGCAGCGTCGAGGACGTAGACGTCGAGGCCGGTGTTAGCCATGAGGACGGAGATACCACGGGCGAGGGCGATGACGAGAACAACGGACATCATGTCGGCAGCGCCGGTGATGAAGGTGTTAACGATCTGCTTCTCGGACAGGCCACCGATGATACCGATCAGGACGGCCATGAGGAAGAACCAGGTGGAAGCCTCGTCGAAGTACCACTGACCAATGGGCAGGCCGGTGATCAGGGCAGACCAGCCCTGGACGACGGCGTTACCGTCGGCGTCGTAGACAGCGCCAGCGTCGAAGAAGTTGGCGACGCCCTCGTTGAGGTCGGCCAGCGGAATGAAGCCGACGATCATGACGACGAAGGTGAAGGCAAAGGCGATCAGAACACCCTTCTGACGACCGGTGAGCTTGACCTCATTGTGAACCTCGGAAGCAGCCTTGCCGTGAGCCTCTTCAGCGTCCTTGAGCTCCTGCATCGACAGGATGGTGGAACCCTTGTCAGCCTTGACCTTCTTGGCATAGCTCATGACGAAGAAGATGGACATGGCAGTGGTAACAATCCACAGGACGGCACCGAGGCCGATGATGATGGACTGGTTGACCTCAATGCCAACGCCGGTCAGAGCGTCGACGGCAGCGCCGACGGCGAACGGGTTAACCGTGGAGCCCAGGCAGCCGCAGCCAGCGCCGAGCAGGACGGTGGCGGCACCGACCATCGGGTCGAAGCCAGCGGCCATCATGGTAGCGGCAAGCAGGGCGTAGAAGGGAACGGTCTCCTCGCACATACCATAGGTGGTACCACCGAGGGAGAAGATGAGCATCAGCACGGGAATGAGCATGATCTCGTTGCCCTTAAGCTTCTGCACCAGGACGGCGATGCCGTTGTCCAGGGCGCCGGTCTCGGTCATCATGCCGAGGAAGCCGCCCAGGATCATAACGAAGAGGCAGACGGGCAGAGCGTCAGCGAAGCCCTTAATCGGGGCGGTGCAGAAATCGCTCAGACGGGCGGCAGTAACCGCGCCGCCGGACGTGCCGGAGACGATAACGGTAATCACTGCAACAATTGCCAGCAGAGCAAGAAGAATGGTGAACGATGAAGGCATACCGCGCTTTTTCTTAGCGGTCTCAGTCATAGTTCTCATCCCCCCTTCATAAATCATTTACTGATCTCGCCCGAAGCGGCTCTTCCGTGCCGTGCCTGCCGCTCGATGCGAGATTTTTACCAGATAAAGCCGCTCGGGGTGTTCAACAATGCACCCCGAGCGAGATGCTAGATGCACTTACTTGAGCGTGGCGTACATGACGGCCTTGATGGTGTGCATGCGGTTCTCGGCCTCGTCGAAGACCTTGGAAGCGGGGCTCTCGAAGACCTCGTCGGTGACCTCCTGCTCGGTGATGCCGAACTGCTCGCACTTCTCGGCGCCAATCGTGGTGTTGGTGTCGTGGAAGCTGGGCAGGCAGTGCAGGAAGATGGCACCCGGGTTGGCCATAGCCATGACCTCGGAGGTGACACGATACGGGGTGAGCTGAGCGATGCGCTCGGCCCAGACCTCGTCAGGCTCGCCCATGGAGACCCACACGTCGGTGTAGATAACGTCGGCACCGGTGACGCCGTCCTTGACGTCGGTGGTCAGCTTGATGGTGCAGCCGTTGGCCTCGGCGATGGGCTTGCAGGCCTCGATGACGTCGTCAGCGGGCATGCACTCCTCGGGGCCGCAGGCCACGAAGTTCATGCCAAGCTTGGAGCAGACAACCATGAGGGAGCGAGCAACGTTGTTCTTGCAGTCGCCCATGAAGACGAGGGTCTTGCCCTTGATGTCGTAGTTGAAGTTCTCCTGGACGGTCAGGATGTCGGCGAGCATCTGGGTGGGATGCCACTCAGTGGTCAGGCCGTTCCACACGGGCACGCCGGACTTAGCAGCGAGCTCCTCGACATCGTCCTGGGCAAAGCCACGGAACTCGATGCCGTCATACATGCGGCCGAGAACGCGGGCAGTGTCCTCGATGGACTCCTTCTTGCCCATCTGCGACGAACCCGGATCGAGGTAGGTGACGCCCATGCCCAGATCCATGCCGCCGACCTCGAAGGCGCAGCGGGTACGAGTAGAGGTCTTCTGGAAGAGCAGAACGATGTTCTTGCCCTCGAGATAGCGGTGCGGAACGCCAGCGCGCTTCATATCCTTGAAGTTCTTGGAGAGCTTGAGCAGGTACTCGATCTCCTCGGTGGTGAGGTCGAGAAGCTTGAGGAAGCTACGGCCGGAAAGGTTAACACCCATGGTTTGATTCCTTTCGAAGAAATGAATTACGTAAGTATTAGTGGTGCCCGTTTAACGGGCGAAGCCGGTGCGGTTGTAGGGGGACCGCACCGGAAACGGAAAGACTTAGAGGTCCTCGCGCCAGAAGGGCATGCTCATGCAGCGCGGGCCGCCGCGGCCGCGGGAGAGCTCGGCGGAGGGCACGACGAGAAGGTCCAGGCCCTCC
>JAGZBF010000040.1:0-4285 GCA_018370025.1 Collinsella sp.
GGCGGTCATCTTCTTGCCGGCCTCGTAGACGTTCCTGCCGTCCTCGAGGTAGCCCTCCTGGTCGAAGTGCATGATCTCGATCTTCTCGGTCTCCTTCATGTGTGTCCTCCCATCACATGTGCGCAATTCTATACATCGCGCTTCTTGCTGATACCAATTATAGCCATACGATTGCTTGTTATTTAATACCAATCCAAACTCACGGAGATTTGCGGCGAACGGTCGGTTTCCTCGCCCGAGTGGTATTACAACGCCAATAGTTGTCTATTTCGAGCGCTACTGCCAACGGGTTCCCCACAACTCGCCAGCTATAAAAGCGTTGCGCCAGACCCGCCCAAGCGTTTCCGGCGCAACCGCGCAGTTTAGTTATTCGGCTTCCATCTCCGCTGTCACACGGCGATACATCTCGATAACCTGAGTCGTCGCCTTGGACGGATCCTGATAGTAGCGGCCATCACACGTCTCGGCCGAGACATAGCCCGTATAGCCGTGGCGCATGAGTGCCTCGAGGTCGGCACGCATATCACGCTCGCCGTCGCCCCAGGCAAGATGCGTCGTGCCGCCGCCCACATCTACAAAGTGGGTGTGAACGATCTTGTCGCCCAAAACCTCAAAGTAGCCGTCGATCGTGTCGCCGGCAACTTCCATGGCGCCAAAGTCGATACAGGCCTTCAGGTTGGGACGATCGACCGCCTCGAGGATGCGCGCGACATCCTGTGCGGTGTTGACCAACACGGACTCCGACGGCTGCAGGGCCTCGAGCGCGACGCGAATACCGCGCGTATCGGCGTAGTCGCACACCGAGCGCAGCATGGCAACGCTGCGGGCCCAGGCGTCCTCAGCCGGCTCGTCCAGATAGGCCCAACCACTCGTCACCAGAATCTGCGGCACGCCCAACTCAACGGCAACGTCGATCACATTCTTAAAGTACGAGAGGATGCGTTTTTGGCCCGCCTCACCGCGTACCGCGACGTTCCACGGCTTGGGGTTGTTCTGCTCGGGGCACACGCACACGATCTTGATACCGTATTGGGCGGCAAGATCGCGAATCTTATCCACCGAATCGTGCTCATGGCAATCCACATACAGGTGCATCGAGCCGGTCCACAGCTCGATATTGCGATAGCCGGCCTCACCTGCAGCCTTAAAAAACGTCTCGATGCTGTAGTAACGATGGTTGATGTTCATGAGCGAAAGCTCGGGTATGACCATAGCCCTCCCCTTTCGTACGGAGTTTTAAAAAACAGGGGGCCGCCGCAGATGCGACAAGCCCCCAAAGATCGACGCAACCGTTAGACGCGATGGAAGCGCGATTCGAACATATTAGGCAAGCACGCCAAAGTAAGCGCCGATGATGCCCACGACCATGGTGCAGAGGATCAGGACCATCGGGTTGATCTTCTTGGAGAGCAGCCAATAGTAGAGCCAGAAGGCGGCCATGCCGAGCATACCGGGCATGATACCGTCCAGGATGTCCTGGAGAGTCTGGGCGGAGTCGCCCTGACCAATGGCGATGGGCAACGAAGCCCAGAACATGTCCTTGCTCATGGCGCCGACGACCATGACGCCGACAATGCCGACGCAGGCCATGATCTTTTGCATCAGGCCGGTCTTCTGAGCCTCGTCGAGGAAGCCAATGCCTAGCTCATAACCCTTGATAGCGCCAAAGATACGAATCAGGAACGCCGGGATGTTGTAGACGAGCAGGAAGGCGATGGGGCCAAAGACGTTGCCGGCCTGGCACAGGCTGATGCCCACGGCAGCGGCGACGACGCGCAGGGTGGACAGGAAGAAGGAGTCACCCAGGCCGGAAAGCGGACCCATGAGGGCGGCCTTGATGTCGTTGACGCTCTCGGGCTCAACCTCGCCACGAGCGACCTTTTCTTCCATGGCCATCGCGATGCCACCCACGAAGGGAGCGAGCTGCGGGGTGATGTTGAAGAATGCGCTGTGACGGTGCAAGGCCTCGGCGTAATCATCGGGACGGCCGGCATAGATCTTCTTGAGCATGTTGGCGACCATCAGGCAGAAGGCAATGTTCATCTGCTTGTAGTAGGTCCAGGAGAATTCCATGCCCAGGGCGCCGGTGTTCACGGCGCTCTTAATGAGGTCGGAGCGAGTAATCTGGTTCTCGGAATTAGAAGTCATCGTCCTCATCCCCTTCCACAGAAAGCTGGGACTGGGCGCCACCAAGGCCCAGCAGGTCGTACTTGTCGATGCCGATAATGATTGCGATCAGGGCGACGCCGAGGACGGGCACGTTGGCATAGGAGCACAGCAGGAAGCCCAGGAAGTAGAACGGCACGAGCTGCTTGGTAAGCACCAGACGGCCGAGCATGGCGAAGCCCATGGCAGGCAGGATGTTGGCTGCGACGCCAAAGCCATCGAGGACGAACGTCGGGATGAAGTCGAGCAGGCCCTGAACGGCGTCGGCACCCAGATAGAAGGAGACCGAGCACAGGATAAAGGCCAGGACGACAATCACGAGACCGATAATCCAGTGCATAGCGTAGATACCCTTGAGGTTACCCTTGCTGGCAAAGACGTCGGCACGGTCGACCAGAAGGGGCATACCGGCGTTGACGACGTTCTTAATGGCCAGGCACAGAGTGGCGATGGGCATCGCGAGCGCGATAGCGGCCTCGGTGCTCTGACCCAGCTGAATAGCGAAGGCGCAGGCGAGCACACCGCCAATACACTCATCGGGCGGCACGTAAGCGCCGATGGAGATTGAACCCATGAAGAGCAGCTCGAGGCTCGCACCGATGGCGAGGCCGGACTGCAGGTCCCCGAGGACTATGCCGACGAGCGGGCACAGAACGATCGGGCGGAACGCATAGAGCGTACCGAGCTGATAATCGAGCTTACCGAAGGCAGCGATAAGTCCGATGAGGATCGCTTGAACAAGCATTGTTCCTCCCTTTGATCCCTCTTGGATCCGCGCGGCGATTCCCGACTTGTCAGCGCGCCCTTTTCCATGCCGACAATCGCCTAGACAGATCCAGCTTGTACCGGTGTGCTGTTAACACCTAAACCGGTGCAAATGATTTGATACCAATTATATAGTCATGAGAAAACTATTTAATACCAATCGCTCAACGGGCGTGTACTCCCGGTGAACGGTAGATGGGGGTAACGGGTAAAGCGTTTATCCGGTACGCCCACGAATAGGGGCGGCGCCGTGCGCGCCGCCCGTGGTTCCCAATTAGAGGGCACTTAGGGCATCGACCTTGGGGTCGTCGGCCAGAGCGCGAATCTCGACCTCGACACCGCGGCCGACGAGCTCACGAATGTCCTCTTCCTCGGCAGCAGTCACAAAGATCTGGCGGGAGATCTTACGGGCATCGGGACGCTGCTCGTCCTTGGACTTGGTGTTGCCCAGGTTGATGGAGGTGATCTGCGGGCAGCCGTCGACAAGCTGCTTGGCCTCGGCGATGCTGGCGACGCAGATGATCATCTTGTACTTATCGGTAACACCGGAGTTGATGGCCTCGATGGCGTGCTCCATGTCCTTGATGACGAGCTTGACGTTGGCCGGCTTTCCCATCTTGAGCGTAGTCTTCCAGACGGGATCGTTGGCAACCTTGTCGCCAACGCAGAAGATGCAGTCAGAGCCCAAGCCCTGGACCCAAGAGACGGCCACCTGGCCATGAAGCAGACGATGGTCGACGCGAAGCAGTTGAATCATGATTGACCCCCAAAGGTCTCATGCCGGAAACCCGGCCCCATTAATAGCAGGCGGTGACTAGAACTCTTCCTCGTCATCCGCATCGGTCAGCAGGTCGTTGACAAACTTGACGCGCGTGTCGTCAGCCGCGAGGATCTCGCGGATAACCTGATCGGCGGGAGCCTCCTGGTCCGAAAAGAGCAGCTGGATCAGCAGCGGCAGATTCATGTTGGCAACCAGGTAGGTGTTGGGGCGCGTCTGGACGATCTTGGTGAACTCGTTGTTGACGCTGCCGCCAAACAGGTCGGTGCACACGATTACGTCGTCGGCGGGGTCGAAGGTCGCCAGGAGCTTGGCGGCCTCCTCGGCGACGTCGGTGCGGCCGTCGACAAACATCGACAGGTCGTGGACGTTATCGCGCGCGCCCGAGAGCAGCTCGGTGCTCTCCTTGATGCCGGTCGCAAAATGCGCGTGGCTGGCGAAGATGTATTGCCTCATTGCGGTTTCCCCCAAATGAAATTAGTAGTCGAACTGGTGGTAGTAGCGGCGGTACTTGAGGTTGTGCTTGGTGACCAGCTCGTAGTTGCGCGAGAGGCGGTCGGTGGTCAGCACGGACAG
>JAGZBF010000041.1:0-4112 GCA_018370025.1 Collinsella sp.
AGAACCGAAGCTGACTCTGGGAGCAGATTTTTTGCCGGGACAGGCACCGTTTATCGATCAGAGTGTGTTCTGGAAAGACATAGAATCCGGACAGGCGGAGCTTGGAATCCGGATTCGCGGCCTGAATGAATGGCTGCCCGGGAGAAGGTTTTCGGAGGATAAGGAGAAAAATGAGAAGTGGGACGATGAATTTCATAAGATTGAAGATCCATCGGTGGAACAGGAAAAGGAGTCAGAACAGGAGCTGCCGGAGGATGACTTGCAGCAGGAAGAAGAGCCGGAGCAGGAGCTGCCGGAGGATGATTGGCAGCAGGAAAAGGAGCCAGAGCAGGAGCTGCCAGAGAATGACTTGCAGCAGGAAGAAGAGCCAGAACAGGAACTTCCAAAGGATGAGGATGACTTGCAGCAGGAAGAGAAGGCAGAACAGGAATTGCCGGTGGATAAGGTTGTGGAAGGAATCGGAATAGAAATGGAGGAAGGATATGAGCACGTGGAGCAGCTGGCATCCGGGGAAACAGTACAGCCGGAGGATGAAGAGCAGGAGAAAACGGGTCCGCTCACACCGGAAGGAACGTCGACCGGAGGGGAAAATGTAGGGAATGAAGAGGAAGGTGAGTTTGAGGAGACGCAAAAGCTGACGCTGGTCACGTATATTTCGGAGTATTTTGTTCCGGAAACGGATTCTGTCCCGAAAAATATGGCTGCACGGCAGATTTCTGTAAGGAGCCAGAGCGGTGAAGCTACAGAGATCACAAAGCTGGAAAGCGTGCTGAACGTGGAGCAGAACGGGCAGGATGAGATCTTTTTCCGTATCCCGCTGATTCTGCGGCAGGAATACCGTTTTCCGGCAGAGAAAAGCAGTTATCCTGTGACTCAGGAGGAACCGCTTCAGAAGGACTGTACCGGTGCGGGAACCTTTCTCATGACAGAAGAAAACGGGGAAGAGCTGGTGATCGCAGAGGGAATCTCGCCTATGCTGGACGTGGAGGCTGCTGAGGCTGATATGGAATTGTCGGTAATTGCACAGAATGAAAAAATGAAAGCAGGGCAGACCATCCGTTATCAGGTAGAGATAGCCAATACCGGAAAGCTGGATCTTGCAGATATCCGTCTGACCAGCAGCCTTTCATGCCCTAAGATCCGGCAGCTGTGGGAAGATGCAGAAGGCCTTCTAACAGAAGGGGCTGTGGCGGAATTTGCAGAATTAAAAGCCGGAGAGAGCAGGAGCTTTTATGTACAGGCGCCGCTTCTGGATGAACAGGAAAAAGATCTGGAGCACCAGGTGGAAGCAGAGGCCAGGGTGAAGGACAGAGTGGAGGAGGTGATCCGGAAGAACGCTTCCACTATAAATGGTCTGGAGGCACTGAAGGCGGATCTTTCTGTAAAGAAAACTGCAGACAAAGAAACCGCTGCACCGGGTGAGACTGTGACCTATCAGATCTGTATCGTGAATACCGGTGAAAAAACGCTTCATTCGGTTGTGGGAACGGAGCGCTTTCAGGCAGCAGGGATCCATGCACAGTTTCTGGAGCAGGAAGGTGTAACGCTCAACAGCAGCCGTACAAAGGCAATGATCCAACAGATCCCGCCGGGAGAGGCAGTTTCTCTTCAGGCTGTGGTGAAGATCCCGGGAAAAACAGCGGATCAGAAGCTTTTTAACCAGGTGACGGTCACAAGCCAGGAAACCGGAGAGCGATTGATGGAGGCCTCCGCTTCTGTCATGGTAAAAGGAGAGGTGGCTATTACGCCGGAAGAAGGGCTGCCTTTGCAGGGAGATGACCAGGGTCCGGCTTCCGGTCAGATACAGATGGCAAGAACTGCGTCCACACATCCGAAGACCGGAGATGATACCAGGAGGGATTTGTGGACGCTTCTGGCAGTGACAGCTTTGGTGACTGTGCTGGGCGGCATCTGGCTCCGGAAAAAATATGCGGATATTTATGGAAAAAGCTGATGTTACTGAGAACGGAGTGAACAGTAACAAGCTGATATTTTACAAGGCGGCCGTACCTCAAAGAAACGTTGAAAACAGGGGGGAGGTGTGCTATTCTATATGGTATGTACAGAAAATAAGAACAGTATATTTCCCGCCTCCGGTGTGCTGCCCGTCAGACCGGAAAAAGGGAAGATGGAGGAGAAAAATGAATCTTTTATCCTTATTGGAACATCTTGAATACAAATGCCTTCAGGGAAGTACAGAGCAGGAGGTTTCTTCTGTTGTATATGATTCCCGCAAAGTAGAAGAAGGGAGCCTTTTTATCTGCATCAGAGGTGCGGTCGTGGATGGACATAAATTTATACCTGATGTTGTGGCAAAGGGTGCGAAGACACTCATCGTGGAAGAAGCGGTGGAGGCACCGGAGGATGTGACAGTGATCCAGGTAGAGGATACCCGTTACGCCATGGCCTTTATTTCAGCAGCATGGTTCGGACATCCGGCAGAAAAGCTCAAAACCATCGGTATCACCGGAACCAAAGGAAAAACAACTACAACCTATATGGTGAAATCGATCCTTGAGAATGCCGGATATAAGGTTGGTCTGATCGGAACCATCGAGGCTGTTATCGGGGAGAAGCATATCCCGGCAGCCAACACGACACCGGAATCCTATATGGTACAGAAATATTTTCATGATATGGTAGAAGCAGGCTGCGATGCGGTCGTTATGGAGGTTTCCTCACAGGGACTGATGCTTCACAGAACCCAGGGATTTGTGTTTGATTTTGGAATTTTCACAAATATTGAACCAGATCATATCGGACCGAATGAGCACAAGGACTTTGATGATTATCTGCACTGCAAATCCATGCTTCTCAGACAGTGTAAGGTTGGTATCGTAAATCGTGACGATGAACACTTTGACCGCATTATCGAAGGCCACACCTGTAAACTTGAAACCTATGGATTTTCCGAAAAAGCAGATCTCCGTGCAGAGGGCGCCAGACTCGTTGGAAGAAAGGGCTATCTGGGAATTTCCTATCATGTTAAGGGACTTATGGATTTTCCTGTGGAGATCGATATTCCAGGTAAGTTCAGCATTTACAATTCTCTGACTGCCATTGCCATTTGCCGCCATTTTAAGGTATCCGAGGAGAATATCATCAAAGCTCTGAAGGTGGCCAGGGTTAAAGGCCGTATTGAGATGATCAAGGTATCTGACGAATTCACACTGATGATCGATTACGCACATAATGCCATGGCGCTGGAGAGCCTTCTCGGAACACTGAAGGAATATGATCCGCACAGACTGGTATGCCTGTTTGGCTGTGGCGGAAACCGTTCCAAGCTGCGCCGTTATGAGATGGGTGAGGTTTCAGGAAAGATGGCAGATCTGACCATCATTACTTCAGATAATCCGCGAGATGAGGATCCACAGGCCATCATCGATGATATCAAGATCGGAATGGCAAAAACAGATGGAAAATATGTAGAGATCCCGGATCGTAAAGAGGCGATCGCCTACGCGATCCATCACGGTGAGCCGGGAGATATCATCGTCCTTGCCGGAAAGGGCCATGAGGATTATCAGGAGATCAAGGGTAAGAAATATCCCATGGATGAGCGTGTACTGATCCGGGAGATCCTGGAAGAAGATCAGAAAGCGTAAATGGATGATCTATGCAGATGTGATCATTGACATTTCTCATGAAAAGCTGGACCGGGATTTTCAGTATCGTGTACCTGAGGAGCTGGTGCAGGCAATAAAACCCGGAGTTGTGGTCACAGTGCCCTTCGGAAAGGGAAATACCCTTCGGAAAGGCTATGTGACCGGGATCTCCGGAACGGCAAAATATGATGCGTCAAAGCTCAAGGAGATCCGGGGAGTGTCCACAGACAGTGAGACAACAGAATCCCGGCTGATCGCACTTGCGGCCTGGATGAAGGAGACCTATGGCTCCACCATGATCCAGGCACTGAAAACAGTTCTGCCTGTAAAAGACAAGGTCCGTGCAAAAGAGAAAAGACTGATCCTTTTTACAGGGAAAAAGGAAGAGGGGCAGGCACTTCTTGGCAAGCTGGAAGGCAGCCGCTTTAAAGCACGTGAGCGGTTCCTTCGGGCAATCCTGGAGGCCGGGAGCCTGGATTATACCTATGCCTCCAAAGAGCTTGG
>JAGZBF010000042.1:0-4058 GCA_018370025.1 Collinsella sp.
ATCGCCCCTTTGCCGGTTTTAAATCCAGCAAAGGGGCGAATATTTTGCAATTACAAAAAGATGATTGGGCAAGATGTCAATCATGGTCTAACAGAGCCATCTTTTTTGGCTGGTGTGGTGAGAGTCATGGTTGCTCCATTTCTATCGGCAATACATCCTATATGCCTACCGATAGGTATATAAACCAGAGGACTCTTCGTCAAGCATTAAGCGGGGAGAGGGAGTTCTTAACCTGCCGAACGGTAATTAAACCCCGATTTCGCAAGGGTCTCAATGTGACAAAGGGACTGTCCCTTTGTCACATTATTCGGAGCGTAGAGCTTCCACGGGGTCCTTTTTGGATGCGCTGCGGGCCGGCAGCAGGCCGGCAACGACCGTCAGCAGCACTGAAATCGCGATGAGCACCAGCGCATCCTGCACGGGCAGGCTCATCAGGTTGGGGACCTGTTTGGCCGCAAGTGCCCAGGCATTGACCGGGAAGCTCACGAGTACCACGACGACAATGGCAAAGACGCCGGCAATGAGGCCCTCGATAAAGGTCTCGGCGTTGAACACGTTTGCCACGTTACGCTTCGACGCGCCAATCGCACGCAGGATGCCAATCTCTTTTTTGCGCTCCAGCACGCTGATGTACGTGATGATGCCGATCATGATGGAGCTCACCACCAGACTGATGCTCACGAATGCGATGAGCACCAAGCTGATGGTGTTCACGATGTCGGTCACCGAGCCCATGATGATACCCATGTAGTCGGTGTACGAGATTGCCCGATCATCGTGGCCAGCGGCTTTAACCTGCTTGTTGTACGCATCGATATGGTCGAGTACGCGCTCCTTTGCCTCAAAGTCACGCGGGAAAATCTTGACCGAGATGGGGTCGGCCTCATCCGCATAGCCCAACGTGGTCAGATTGTTGTCGTAGGTGAGCTTCGACGCCTTGGCGTAACTCATCATGAGCGAGCTCAGGTCCTCGGCGTCCATGTTGAAGTGAATAGCATTGGCAAAGGCGCTCGCATCGACACGCATGGCGCCCGCCAAGTTGGCAATACTCGACGACATCTGCGTAGCCATCTGTCCCATGAGCCCCGCCGCGCCTGCTTTAAGCTGGGACGATACCGTCGACGCTATCTGCTCGCTGATTGCCTTCATCACCTGATCCATAGCCTGCTGCAAATAGGGCGCGAGCTGTTTTTGTACGTAGTCGGTCATTGCCTGCTGTAGCCGCTCAGCCAGCACATCTCCGCCCAGCGCCTTGAGCTGCGCTAAGCATTGCTGCGCCGCGGCATCGTTCTCAAGATATGCCGAGAATGCGGCGGCAAGCTTTGTCGCGTCCTTAAGATCTTCGGGCGTCAGCGCCTTAAACTGATCGGACTGCATAAAGCCCTCAAACAGCTGGTTGGCAAGCGCGCCCACCTGCTGCATTTGCTCGGGTGTGAGTTCCAGACCGTCAAAGATGCCCGAGAAATCTGGGGCTGGCGCTTTGGCCATGATGTCGCTGAAGTCGATGTCCTTACCAACGCCCGAAAGGTCAATGTCCAGCCCGGACAAATCGATACCAGAAAGGTCGATACCGCTCGCCGCACCCGAGAGCGCAGACGTATCGAACGAGAACGCACTCTTGAGCGCCGCCTCGTCCACACTGAACATGCTGCCCAAATCCACACCTTGCTTGGCCTCGCCTTGCAGCTCATCGAAAGACTTGCCCGTAAAGACATCCGTCTCGGGGTGGGCGAGCTGCTCCTGCACAATCTGCGAATCGGCAGCGCGCTCCATAAGCAGGCGAGTCAGTGCATGCGTGTAGGCAATACCCGGAGTCAGCGCGCTCGCGTTGGCAGTCTCGTTGGGTTGCACCACCCCCACAATGCGCACGTCAATACCGTCGGCAACCTTGGCCGCCATGAAGTCGGCGTCACCGGACATATCGGTCCACATGCCGGTCTCTTCGTTTTTGCGATAGGCATCGGCCGGCGACAGCACCTTAAACGTCGTGGACAGCGCATCGTCGTAGGTAAAGTCGGTATCGGTCTGGGACGTCTCGACCCCGCCGTCAGCCGTCATGGCGCTGTTGACCAGGTCGTTGAGTTCATCGATGTCCAGCGCACCGATGCTGTAGAGCGTGTAGTCGCCCACCGTGCCACGGCTCGAAAGCACCATCACGGCTTCGTTGGCAGACGTGGGCCAATGACCGGCGACGACATCGTACTGGCTGTCGAGCAGGCTCTGGTCGTCGATCATCTCGTTGAAGACCGAGGTCCCCATGGATTCCATGCTCACCGTTGCCGCCGAGCTCGCGCCTCCGCTCATAGCCTCGGTCATAGCGTTGGGAACAAGCCGGACGGGCTTCTCATCGCCCTTGCCGGCACGATAGACAACCGGCGATACACCGTAGCCGTACTGAATGGCGTTGACTTCTTTATCGATGCCGTCGCCCCCGTCATCGAGCCACGCCTTAAAGCTCGTCATGTCGTTGGACTTTACGCTCGCAAACATATCCTTTACGGCCGTGACCACGGGAATCTTATCGGACTTCTCGACCGAATCGTCCTCGCTGTCGGAGGCGCTGCTCGCTCCCCCACCATCCTCCGCGGTCCCCTGTCCGCCCATCATGGACGACAGGTCGTAGTCCTGCTTGGAGATCGTAAGCGGGTAGCTCGAGAGCGTGTCCTCCTCGACCTTTTTGATGTAGTTGTTCACGCCGTTGGAGAGCGCCAGAATCGCCGCGATGCCGATAATGCCGATCGAGCCCGCAAAGGCCGTCATGGCCGTACGGCCTTTCTTGGTCATAAGGTTTCGGGCAGAAAGGCCCAGCGCAGTTACAAAGCTCATCGAAGTTTTGCGCGTGGGCTTGGCTTCGCGACGCGCGGCCTCGGCAACATCAAAGGGGTCGGAATCATCGGTGATCTTACCGTCCGCCAGGTTGACGATGCGTGTGGCGTACTGATACGCCAGCTCGGGATTGTGCGTAACCATGATGACCAAACGGTCGCGCGCGACCTCCTTGAGCAAGTCCATGACCTGCACAGACGTCGTTGAGTCCAGGGCGCCGGTCGGCTCGTCTGCCAACACGATCTCGGGATCGTTGATTAGGGCGCGGGCAATAGCTACGCGCTGCATCTGTCCGCCCGAAAGCTGGCTCGGGCGTTTGTTCACATGCTCGCCCAGACCGACCGACTCGAGCGCCTCGCGCGCACGCTGCCGGCGCTCGGCATGACCCACACCCGTAAGAGTAAGCGCCAGCTCCACGTTTTCCAAGATGGTCTGATGCGGAATGAGGTTATAGCTCTGGAACACAAAACCGATGCGGTTATTGCGGTAGGCGTCCCAGTCGCGGTCGCGGAAGTCCTTGGTCGAAATGCCATCGATCAGAAGGTCGCCCGAGTCAAAATGATCAAGCCCGCCAATGACGTTGAGCATCGTAGTTTTGCCCGAACCCGAAGGGCCCAGAATGGCCACGAACTCGTTATCGCGAAAGGCCAAGCTCACGCTATCGAGCGCCACCTGCGTAAACGACTGCGTGACGTACCTTTTGCAAATATCTTTGAGCTCCAGCATGGACGGCAACCTCTCCCGCGCAGGCACCCCGCCCGCTCTTCCCCGCCGTTCGTATTCGACGCGTTTGTCCTACTCTATCCCCATTTTTTATCAGCGCCAATAAGGAATGTAACGAACCTCGCCAAAAAACGAACGGGACGGTGCTCAAAAGAAGAGGTCCCGAGCGGGACCTCTATATGGTGGAGCTTATCTTGAAAGGTAGCGGACTACTTCGCACAGCGACACACGATCCTCGCTATGCTTTACGCGTTTTTTACTGCTCGCTATTCGCAATCGCTTGGTCGATAAGCTTGTTGAGTGCTGCACGCTGCTCGGCGGAGCTGATGGCTCCCACGATGGGCTCCCCTACGATGTTGCCATTCTGATCGATGACATACGTTGTCGGGAACGAGAACAAATTTGACGTGAACTTGCCGGCCTCGCTATCCGACTTGAACCAGATGTTCTTATATGTCACGCCCTTCTTGCTCAGCACGTCCTTGGCATCTGCAATCTCGTCCTTGTTG
>JAGZBF010000023.1:0-29341 GCA_018370025.1 Collinsella sp.
CTCCCCGCAGGTGCGGTAAGGGCTACCGCACGGGCCGATACTCAAAGCCCATTGTGGCATCCCGAGCCCGCGGAAAGAAGCTGCGCCGCGGGGGAGGCGACCCAAATGGCTTTCTCATATCGTCTTACGTTGCTTCGAACGTTGCTTGAGTGCCTCGGAAAGCCCGACGAGCGCCGTGGAGAACGAGACCAAAGCGGTCAGAAGTCTCACGAAATCAATCAAATCGGTCATGGGCATCACCTCCCATCAGATGGAGGGCGCTGCCCGGCACATGGAACTGCCGCCAACAGTATCAATTCTATCAAAGCGCAGTTAGATATGCGAATGTTTGTTCGCATATCAGAAGATCGGAACTCGGGCATGGCGAAGGAGCAGTTCCTTTGCCATACCCGAGCTTGTCGCCGAACTGCTACCTACATTTTTCGAGTTATTCGGCCACGCTGCTGGTTCTGCATAAATGCACCACCGGGATTATCTGAGAGTTTTTGTCCTTATTTGAGCGCATACATGCCCATTTGCGCACTTACGTCACCGAATCAAACACCGTTAGAGGTATGAATGTTCCTGCGAGGGCATCTTTAGCCATTTAACGACCTCCGACAGGCCGAATAACTCGAAATTTGTTGGTGGCGAAAGCGTAACAGTCCTATACGCCAAAAGCCGGCATCTCCCATGTGACAAAGGGACTGTCCCTTTGTCACATTATTCGATGACGGTGCGAGAGTTTTGCTTGCGCATGGTGGCGAGCATGTGTTTGGGGACGGCGTGGACCATGCAACTGCCGATAGTTGCGCTCGCGGCGGCCTTGGCGGCATCGCTTGCGTTTTTGGTCGCGTAGCTGTGGCGGAAGCGTTTGAGCATGGCGATGTCGTTGCCGCCGTCTCCGTAAACCGCGACCTCATCCTCGGCAATGCCGTAGTAGCCCGCCAGCCAGGCCACGCTCTCGCCCTTGTTGCATGCCACATCCGTGATCTCAAACATCACCGGGTCAAACGGCGCGTTGACCACGCGGTCCGAGCGCTCGGCCAAATACGCCTTAAGGTCGCGCTCCAGCTCGGGCGAGATCACACGGCAGTTGATCTTGCACACATCGTGGCGCAGAATGTCACCGATCGACTGGTCGAAATACTGTTCCTCGTGATACCCGCCACGTGCACGCATGCCGCGCATCACGATGCGCTTGATAGGACTGTCCTTTTTAAAGCCCGCCTGATGCATCTCGAACGAGCCGCTCGAGAACATGCCATCGGGCGTGGAGCAATCAAAGCAAATGTCCGGGAACTCCTTGAGCAGCTCCTCGGTGATCTGCGGATCGATGGTCCAGGTCTTGAGCACCTCGCCATGACTGTCGCGCACAATGGAGCCGTTAGAGCAGCAGGCATCGAGCGCCAGCCCCGTAAAGCCATGTTCGCCGATCGGCAACGTCGAGCGCCCGGTCGCAGGAACCACATGCAGGCCAGCCTCGGTCAGCTCGCGAATGGCACGGCGGATGGTCCCATCTGCTTCGTGCAGGGCGTTCAGCAGTGTTCCGTCTAAGTCACTCGCAAACATCTTGATCATGGGCATGCCTCTCCTTCGTCTGCACGATATTGTAGACGAGAACGGGCGCGCCCCAAGAGAGGCGCGCCCGTCAGGCGAAAGATTGTCCTACACCGCAGCGGGGCCGCGTTCGCCGGTACGGATGCGGATGACTTCCTCGACCGGCTCGACCCAGATCTTGCCATCGCCGACGGCTCCGGTGCGAGCGGCGTTGCAGATGATGTCGACAATGCCATCGACGTGCTCATCGGCGCAAATAAGGGTGAACTGTACCTTAGGGATCGTGTTGACAAGTAACTCGTTGCCGCGCGCGTATTCCTTCCAGCCATGCTGTGCACCGCAGCCCTGCACCTGGTTGATAGTCATGCCGCGAACATCGGCAGCAAACAGCGCATCTTTAAGAACCTCAAGCTTTTCCTGGCGCACGATAGCCGTGATCTTTTTCATAATGAATTCCTCTCAATAATCAACGTATCCCTTTACATGAGACGCGGGTTTCCCAGGTGCCGCAGATTGGGTTGAAAGAGGAGCGCCGCGTACTTTTGTACGCAAGCGACGGTTTGAAACCCAAGGTGCGGTGCCTGGGGAAGCCGCTAGTCAAGTCCCGAGAAGGAGGGATATGCGCTCTCGCCGTGTTGACTCGCATCCATGCCCAGCGCCTCATCGGCCTCGTCCACGCGCAGTCTGCCGTGGAACAGCGCCTTGACCACCGCGGCGATCACCAAGTCGAGCACCAGTACAATAGCGACCGTCACCACAATGCCCAAAATCTGCGAGATGAGCAGCGAGACATCGCCCGTGTAGAACAGGCCGCCCTTACCGGTCCACGAGAGCTCCGGCACGCAGAACAGCCCCGTGAGCACGCCGCCCAGGATGCCGCCGATGCCGTGGCAGCCAAACGCGTCGAGCGCATCGTCGTAGCCAAATTTGGTCTTAAGATGGCTGATGGCCAGGTAGCAGACGGGAGATACGATCAGGCCCATGACCAGCGCCGCCCACGGCTCGACAAAGCCCGCGCCCGACGTGACCACCACAAGGCCCGCAACCAGACCGGTGCTGGCGCCCACCAGCGTGGGGCGACCGGTGTGCACGCGCTCGACGGCAAGCCACGAGACCATGCCCGCCGCGCTGGCCGTCACGGTATTGAGGATGGCAAGTGCCGCCACGGCGTCGGCCTTGAACTCGCTGCCGCCGTTAAAGCCAAACCAGCCAAACCAAAGCAGGCCGGCTCCCAGCGCCACAAACGGCACGTTATGCGGACGGTAGCTCACCATGCCAAAGCCGCGACGACGGCCGAGCATTAAGCAGAGAATCAGGCCCGTAAGACCAGACGAGATGTGCACCACGTCGCCGCCGGCAAAGTCGAGCGCGCCGATGATATCGCCAATAAAGGAGCCCTCGCCGCCCCAAACCATGTGAGCGAGCGGCGCATAGACCACGAGCAGCCAAATACCCAGGAAGGCCGTCGTGGCACCGAACTTAACGCGGCCGGCCAGGCTGCCCGTGACGATAGCAGCCGTGATCATGGCAAATGCCATCTGGAAGGCGATGTTGATGATCTGAGGGTAGACGACACCGTCCGCAGCATTGCCCTCAGCCGCCTGCAGCACCTGGTTGAGCACCGGCAGGCACAGCAGCTGGTCAAGGCCTCCAATAAACGGACTCGAACCGTCGCCGCCATAGGCCAGAGACCAGCCGGCAACAATCCACAGCACACCAACCAGACCAATGGCGCCAAAGCACATGAGCATGGTGTTGATGACATTTTTGCGCCTGGACAGGCCGCCATAGAAAAACGCCAGACCCGGTGTCATTAAAAACACGAGCATGGTGCAGATGAGCATAAACGTTGTCGATCCCGTATCGTACATTCGCTCTCCCTTGGTCGCATGAACGTTGTCGGCGCCCATAATGCGGCCGAGGGGCAACTGGTGTAGACCAGATACGGCGTTGTTAAACGCGGCGTTGTCGAATGGAAACGGCGCCGCAATCTTGGAAACGGCGCGGCAACGGACGCGAAACGAACGGGAAATACGCGAGCAAGGAAGCCGTGAGCGCGCCCGTCTCGGCTAGTGGCGGAACAGCTCGCGGGCTCGGTCGCGGAGATTAGTTGCTCGAATGACACCTTCGTAGCGATTGATGCGCAGACGCGGGAAGGCATTGAAAAAGCGCAGGTCACGACGACTGAGTGACACGCTCGGTACCGGACGGCTCATGCGCTTACCGGCAAGGCGACGGCTGAGCGACGGACGCGGCATGCTCGGCGCGGCATCGGCCACGCGGCGGGCAGCGAGCGCCAGGCCGCGAGCACCATCCGAGATAAACGTCGGCATCGAAGCCTTCTCGCGCAGGGCATCGAGCGTCGCGTCGCCCAGCTCCGCCAGCCACGCGTTAACGGCACGGCTGCGGATATGCGTCTGTGCCACCGAGTCGATCGCCGAATCGGGAATACGTTCGAGCATGGAGTCGGACGCATCGGCGAGCGACTCGTTGATGCGGTCGGCAAGGTCGGCCCGGACGCGCTCCAGCTGATCGGACAGACGCCGCCAGCTCGCCAACGAGCATGCCGCGTCGACCATCATCGCGACCGCGACGATAAAAGCGGACAGCCGCACAATCAGCACCGGCAGATGGCCAAGCAGCCCCAACAATGCCGGCTCCACTAAACGGCAAATGCACAACGCACCCAAGCCAAACGCGCATGCCCAGTACAGACAGATGCGTCCGTGCAGGTTAAACGGCAGGTGCGAATGGTCCCAAAAGCGAGCCCCCGTTGTTTTTTCCAGCAGCACGCCTACGCTGTACTCAATCACGCTGCATACGAGCGCTGCAGCGACAAACTGGCTCGAGGCATCCGGAATCCCACGCAACAGCAGCCAGCAGGCAATGCCGCCCGCGCCATAGATGGGGCAGCACGGCCCAAGCAAAAAGCCACTGTTGGCAAATCGTCCGTGATTGAGCATGGCGCATACTGTCGACTCCCATGCCCAACCGCAAAACCCGTAAAAGGCAAACGAGAGCACCAGTGCCGAGAGTGGGCAGGCGGCAAGCGTCGCGCCGCCAAACGCCATATCAATCGCGGTCCCCACCGTCTACCCTCTCCTCTTTTCGCTCGATTCGCCACTCACGTCATCGTCCGCCTCGTCCTTGCGCCGCAGACGACCGGCGACCGTCTCGCGCAGAGCGCACCATTTATCTGCCAGGCATACAATCCAAGCCTCACGACACGTCGGCGGCACTGGCACCAGCGGAAACATATGCCGCACGATAATATTCCGTTCGCGCGGCGTCAGCTCAAAATCTTCCTCCGCACGTGCCAGGGCAAAAAACGGGTGGCGAAAGCCATGCAGCCGATGGCTTGGGTCGGGATCGTGCCAGTCATAGAGAAAGTAATCGTGCAGCAGGGCCCCGCGCAACAACGAAGCACGGTCGACCGAAATGCCGGCACGGCCCAAGCGCTCGGCAAAGGACAGGCTCGCCCGCGCTACCGAAGTCACATGTGCATAGACCGTCACGTCGCCATGCTGGATAAACTCGTGCGTCAGGTCCAAGCGGCCCGCCTGGGCCAGCTGGCGGGCGGCATAGTCGACCTCGTGCGCGATTTTTTCGGCACGAACGGCATCGGACATGCTGCCTCCTTCCAGCGACTCACGGCGACAAGCCACGGCCTGTGCACAATCGATAAAAACATCATGGAACATATCAGTATGGCATCGGACAAAACGTTTTGCCCCACCAGTTGGCGAATTACCGCGCCGCCGTCACATATCAAACGCCAAAATGTGCGAGACTGTCTTGTGCAATTGTGTCGGCCGAGGGAGCGCCGGCGCTCGATTCGCATGGAGTAACCCACAACGATGCTGCTTACGCAAACGACAACGCCCGAGGACGTCAAGGCTCTTAATCGTGCCGAGCTCCCGCAGCTCTGCGACGAGATTCGCCACGCCATCCTCGAAAGCTCCGCCGCCGTCGGCGGGCACGTTGCCCCCAACCTGGGCGTCGTTGAGCTTACGGTTGCGCTTCATCGCGTGTTTAACTCCCCTATCGACAAGATAGTCTTTGACGTTTCGCACCAGACCTACGCCCACAAGGCGCTGACCGGGCGCGCGTATACCTATATCGATCCGGAACGTTTTGGCGAGGCCTCTGGCTTTGCCAATCCCGACGAGTCCGAGCACGACCTGTTCGCCATGGGCCATACCTCCACGTCGGTGAGCCTGGGCTGCGGCCTGGCGCACGCTCGTGACCTGGCGGGCGATACGTACAACGTCATCACCATCATTGGCGACGGCTCGCTTTCGGGCGGCCTGGCGTTTGAGGGCTTTAACAATGCCGCCGAACTCGATAGCAACCTGATCATCATCGTCAACGATAACGACCAGTCCATCGCCGAGAACCATGGCGGCCTGTATCGCAATCTGGCCGAGCTGCGCACCAGCAACGGCACCTGTGAGCGCAACGTTTTCCGCGCGATGGGGCTCGACTACCGCTATCTGGACGCCGGTAACGATGTGTTGGCCCTCGTCGACGCGCTGCAGGAACTGCGCAATATCGATCATCCCATCGTGCTGCACGTCTCCACCGCCAAGGGCAAGGGCTTTGAGCCGGCCCAGAGCGACCCCGAACGCTGGCACCACGTGGGTCCGTTTGACATGGCGACTGGGCGCAAGCTCTGCCCGGGCCATCCGAGCGAGCCCGCGCCGCGCACCTATGCTGACATTACGGGCGAGGCGCTCAGCGCCGCCATCGAGCGCGATCCACAGGTCGTTGGCATCACGGCCGCCACGCCCTACATTATGGGCTTTACACCCGAGCTTCGCGCTGCCGCCGGCAAACAGTTCGTCGATGTGGGCATTGCCGAGGAGCACGCCGTGACCTTTGCCACCGCGCTTGCGCGCTCGGGCGCCAAGCCAGTCTTTGGTGTGTACGGTACGTTTTTGCAGCGCGCCTACGACGAGCTGTGGCACGACCTGTGCCTCAACGACGCCCCCGCAACCATTTTGGTGTTTGGTGCGTCAATCTTTGGCACCACGTCCGAGACGCATCTTTCGTTCTTTGATATTTCCATGCTGGGCGGTCTTCCCAACATGCACTACTTGGCGCCGGCCTGCATGGAGGAATATCTGTCCATGCTGAGCTGGTCGCTCGACCACCGCGAGCATCCCGTGGCAATCCGCGTACCGGGCATCGGCCTGGTAAGCCGCCCCGACCTTGCGCCCGCCGAAGACACCGACTACAGCGCCGTTCGCTACAACGTGGTGCGTCAGGGCCGCGACGTTGCCGTGCTCGCGCTTGGCGATTTCTTTGAGCTGGGTGAGCGCGTGGCAAACCGCTTGGCCGCCGAGTACGGTATCGAGGCCACGCTCGTCAACCCTCGCTTTGCAGCCGAGCTCGACCGCAAGTTCCTCGACAGCCTTGTCGCCGAGCATCGCGTTGTCGTCACCCTCGAGGACGGCATCTTGGACGGCGGCTGGGGCGAGCGCGTGGCGTGCTACCTGGCCTGCACGCCCGTGCGCACGCGCACCTTCGGCATCGCCAAGGGCTTCCCCGACCGCTACGACCCCAACGAACTGCTCGCGCAGAACGGCATGACGGTCGAGAACATGGCCGCCGAAGCCGCAAGACTACTCAACGAGTAAGAAAACCTCCGCAAGGAAAGCACCCCCCTGCGGAGGTTTTTGTTTTCGCGACGCGATTATCTCAATCTGTAACATCTAGGGCCCGAATTCCCGTCTAACTGTTACAGATCTAGACAAGACGTCTTAGTCCCTGACCTTTGTCTCAATCTGTAACAGATAGAGACCTTTTGTCCGTCCAGATGTTACAGATCGAGACATTCGAATTCCCCTGAAGAGAAAATCTCGATCTGCAACAGTTAGAACCCATTTCCTCGTCTACCTGTTACTGATTGAGACAAAACAGCGAGGCGGGCCGTCCGAAAAGCACTATCTCAGCAGCAACAACCGACGTTTGTCCAGATAAAACCTGCCAAAATAAACCTGTCCCTTTTTGGTAGGTAGAATTACCCATAAGATAAGTATGTTTCTGAGTTATTTCGTGTTGACCCATTTGAGCGCGATAGGGTATAACTCTACTCAACCGCTAGGGATTTTATTGAGAAAGGTGTTCTACCATGAGCAAGAACCTCTCCCAGCAGGTCGTTCTCGACCGCCGCGGCTTCGTTGCCGCCACCTTCGCAACCGTCGCCGGCCTTGGTCTTGCCGGCTGCTCCGACACCAGCGCCGAGGCCGACAAGGGTTCCGCCGCCGGCTCTTCCAAGAGCTCCGAGGATACCGAGGCTTCCACCACGCTCGACGCCAAGGCATTCGACAAGCTCGTCGACAACGGCCCCAAAGCCGACGACGATGCCATCGCCGCCAGCACCTGGGCCACAGCCGTCAAGGACGCCGGCGTCTTTAAGATTGGCGGCGTTCAGACCTCTACGCTTTTCTCCCTCCTCAACGAGAAAGACGGTCAGACCCGCGGCTTCGATGCCGGTATCGCACAGCTCCTGTCCAACTACATTCTGGGCGAGAACAAGGTCGAGATCACCCAGGTGACCTCGGACACGCGCGAGTCTGTCCTGCAGAACGGCCAGGTCGACGCCGTCTTTGCCACCTACACCATCACTGACGAGCGCAAGAAGCTCGTCTCCTTCGCCGGTCCCTACTACTACACGCAGCAGGCCATCCTGGTGCTCGCCGATAACGACGACATCAAGAGCGTCGACGACTTGGCCGACAAGAACGTCGCCGTCCAGTCCGGCTCCAACGGCCCCGCCATCCTGGAGGAGTTCGCTCCCAAGGCCAGCCAGCAGGAGTTTAAGACCGACGAGGAGGCCCGCCAGGCACTCCAGCAGGGCCGCGTTGACGCCTACGTCATCGACAACAACATGCAGCAGAGCGCCCTGGTCCGCGAGCCCGGTAAGTACAAGATCGCCGGCAAGTCCTTCGGCAACAAGGAGCCCTATGGCATTGGTCTGCCGCTCGATTCCGACGGCGTCGCCTTCGTTAACGACTTCCTTAAGAAAATCGAGGACGACGGCACCTGGACCGAGCTGTGGCAGATCTGCATCGGCGACCGTACGGGCGACACCAATGTTCCCGAGCTGCCCGAAATCGGCGCCTAGGCAGCGTGCCTGGTAACGGCCGCAACGAAACCATACGGAAACGCATGATGCGCTTTATTGCGGTAAACTGTTTTCTCACTGAGTTGTCGGGGCTTCCGTACACACGGGAGCCCCTTTCCTTATCGGCGGGAGGTCCGCATGAGTCTTTCCGAGCTCTGGTCGCTCTATGGCCAGAACTATATCGACGCGCTGCTCGCAACCTGGGGCATGACGCTTGAGTCGTTTGCCATCGCCATGGTGCTGGCCGTCGCCGTCACCGTGATGCGCGTGTCGCCGCTCAAGCCGCTGCGCGTCTTTGGCGACCTGTATGTCCAGGTCTTCCGTAACATCCCCGGCATCGCGCTGCTTATCATCGTCGTCTACGCGCTGCCGCCGCTCAAAGTCGTCCTGCCCTACCGCACCTGCGTTATCGTCGCCACGGTCCTTTTGGGCTCGGCCTTTGGTTCCGAAAACTTTATGAGCGGCATCAACACCGTCGGCGTCGGTCAGGTGGAAGCCGCCCGCTCGCTGGGCATGAGCTTTAACCGTATCCTCGCCAAAATCGTGATTCCGCAGGCGCTGCGCTCGAGCGTGCTGCCCATGACGAACCTCTTTATCGCCGTCATGCTCACTACCGCCTTGGGCAGCCAGGTGCCGCTTAAGCCGCAAGAGCTCACCGGCGTGGTGAGTTACATCAACACGCGCTCGCTCGGCGGCGTCGCCGCGTTCTTTATCTCGGCGCTCGGCTACCTGGGCACGGCCTTTGTGGTGAGCCACATTGGCAACTACATCGATAAGAAGGTGAGGATCCTCCGATGAGCAAGCACTCCACCTCCGCGCTCACCATGCGCGATGCGCTCTACGAGGCTCCCGGCCCCAAGATGCGCGCCAAGATTCGCATCGGCACCGCCATCTCGCTTGTTGCCGTCGCCGCGCTCGTCGTCCTCGTGTTGCAGCGCTTTTATGTGACCGGTCAGCTTTCGGTCCACTATTGGTATTTCTTTACGCACCTCACCACCTGGAAGTTCCTGCTTGCCGGCTTTGAGGGCACCGTTAAAGTCGCACTCACCGCCGGCGCCATCGCGCTGGTGCTGGGCTTAGCCCTTATGCTCGGCCGTACCAGCGACATTAAGCCGCTGCAGCTGGTCTGCCGTGTGCTCACCGACTTCTTCCGTGGCGTGCCGAGCCTGCTGTTCATCTACTTCTTCTTTTTGGTGCTGCCCCAGTACAAGATCGCGCTGCCGTCGTTTTGGATGCTCACGCTTCCCGTCGCGCTCGCTGCCGCCGGCGTGCTGGCCGAGATTTTCCGCGCCGGCGTCAACGCCGTACCGCGCGGGCAGGTCGAGGCGGCCCAGGCGCTCGGTCTCTCCAAAGCTAAAATCACCTTTAAAATCGTGTTGCCGCAGGCGATTCGGTTTATTATCCCGTCGTTGATTTCGCAGCTTGTGGTCGTAGTCAAAGACACCACCGTCGCCTACGTGGTGAGCTACCCCGACCTCATGCAAAATGCCCGCGTGCTCATCACCAACTACGACGCCCTTGTGTCGGTCTACCTGGTGATCGCGGTCATCTATATCCTCATCAACGTCGCGATTAACAAGGCCGCTGTCTACGTTTCGCACAAGACCGGCGTGACCATCATCCGCTAACGCTTTACCATTTCGAGTCATAAGGAGCCGAGCACCATGGCACAGAGCACCTCTTCCACCGGCAATCAGCCGCTGATCGAGCTCAGACACGTCGATAAGCACTATGGCGATCTGCACGTCCTCAACGACATCAATCTGTCGGTCGACCGCGGCGAGGTCGTCGTTGTGATTGGACCCTCGGGCTCGGGTAAGTCGACCATGTGCCGCACCATCAACCGCCTGGAAACCATCGACTCGGGCGAGATTCTCATCGAGGGCGAGCCCCTGCCGCAGGAAGGCAAGGACCTTGCCCGCATGCGTGCCGAGCTGGGCATGGTATTTCAGCAGTTCAACTTGTTCGCACATATGACCGTACTGCAGAACGTCATGCTGGGGCCGGTCGATGTGCTGGGCGTGTCCAAGGAGGAAGCTCGTGAGCGCGCCATGGACCTGCTGAGCCGCGTGGGCGTGGCCGAACAGGCCGACAAGGTACCCGCACAGCTTTCGGGCGGCCAGCAACAGCGCGTGGCCATCGCCCGTTCACTCGCCATGCAGCCCAAGGCCATGCTTTTTGACGAGCCCACGAGTGCCCTTGACCCCGAAATGATCAACGAGGTGCTCGAGGTCATGGTCCGTCTTGCCCAGCAGGGCATGACGATGATCGTCATCACGCACGAGATGAACTTCGCCCGCCGCGTGGCCGATCGCGTCGTCTTTATGGCTGACGGCCAGATCGTGGAAACCGGCACGCCCGACGAGTTCTTCGACCACCCCCAGACCAAGCGTGCCCAGGACTTCCTCAACTCCATCAAGGGCCACTAACCAGACCGCTCACCCGCCCGCCATGCCCATCCAAACTCGAAAGCTACACCTATGATCGGAACTCGCACTTCATCGTCATACACCCCGCACGTCGACGTCGCCCCCGCCGACCGTCCGCTCATCCTCGTCGCGCCGCGTTGGGAAGAAGCGAAGCCGTTTTTGAGCGAGACGCTCTCCCCCAACGAGGAAATCGCCAGCGTCTTTGTCGATGCCATTCTTGCCGCCGGCGGCCTGCCGCTGCAGATGTCCATCACCGAGGACATTGAGGTCATCCGTCATTACGTCGATATCGCCGACGGCATCGCCATCCCCGGCGGCCCCGATGTCAATCCCAAACGTTGGGGCGATGATCGACCCTACGACCCCACCCCCTGCTGCGAGATCCGCGATTGCTTTGAGTTTAAGCTAGTCGGCGAGGTGCTCCGCGCCAAAAAGCCGCTCTTTACCACCTGCCGCGGCACACAGCTGCTCAATGTCGCCACTGGCGGCACCCTGTGCATGGACGTGCCGAGCCTGGGCGCTCGCGAGGGCCGCACGCAGTGGCGCCATACCCACGTGCTCAACGACCCCGTGCATCCCGTCGAGGTCGTGCCGGGTTCGCTTCTGGAGCGCGCGCTTGGCGGGCACAGGCTGATCCAGACCAACTCGGCACATCACTGCTGCGTCGATCGTCTGGGTAAAAGCACGCGCTTGGTCGCCAAGGCAACCGACGGTGTTCCCGAGTGCATCGAGGTCGAAGGCCAACCCTTCTGCCTGGGCGTGCAATGGCATCCCGAGTACACCTGGCAGACGCTCGAAACCGACTTTAACCTCTGGAAGTCGTTTGTCGAGGCGGCAGCCAAGGTCAAGCAGGCCCGCTAGCACGCGAACCACAAAACAGATAAGGGCGCCCCGCCGGCCACATGGTCCGGCGGGGCGCCCTTTTACCTATATGCTGCCTGCACGCAGCCCAAGGCCCGCAAGCTCTTATTCGGCCGCCTCGCGCAGGGCCGACATCGTAGCCGCATATTGCTGCTGCAGCGCATGCATTCCCTCGCGAGCGCCGTCAACGGCATCGGCGCCGCGCAGCGCCTCGGTCACCACGACCGCCGGCTCGTACAGATTATCGAATCCCAGGTTCTGGCTCACGCCCTTGAGCGTATGCGCTGCCATAAACGCACCTTCGGCGTCTCCCGCCGCCATGGCGGCCTCCAGCTTGTCCATGCTCTCGTCATCCAAAAACTTGAGGGCAAAGCGGCTAAGCATCTCCTCGCCCATCAGCCGAGCGCACGCGTCTTCATAATTAGCGCCGATCTTCTCATACGCCTCACGCATGGAAATCATGGGTTAAACTCCTTTGGTCAAACTAAATCGTGGGAAATGCGACGACGTCGGCGGGGCGTGCCAACGTCTCGGCAATACGGTCTTGCACCTCGAGCAGACAGTCGAGCAACAGCGGGTTAAACTCACCGCACTTACCGTCCAAGATCATCTGGATCGCCTCCTTGTGCGGGATAGCGTCCTTGTACACGCGCACGCTCGTCAGAGCATCGTACACGTCGGCCACCGAAACCACCTGTGCGGCAATGGGAATATCGTCGCCCTTAAGGCCATCGGGATAACCCTTGCCGTCCCAGCGCTCGTGGTGCCAACGCGCAATCTGGTACGCATATTCCATAAGCGCATTGCCGACGTGATGTCGGCCCAGCTCAAGCAACATGTCGGCGCCAATCGTAGTATGCGTCTTCATAATCTCGAACTCCTCGGACGTAAGGCGTCCGGGTTTGTTGAGAATCGCATCGTCAATCGCCATCTTGCCGATATCGTGCAGCGCCGAAGCCAGGGCAATCGTGGAGCGTTCCTCGTTGTCGAGGGAAATGGTGTCGCTACGCTGGACCAGACAGCCAAGCAGCAGCTCGGTCAGCTTTTCGATATTCGTAACGTGCCTGCCGCTCTCGCCATTGCGAAGTTCCATGACACCGGCCATGATGTCGATGAGCATGCGACTGTTCTTGACGCGCTCGTTGTACTGCTGGGACAGCAGGCTCGTCAGGCGGCGCTGTTTGGCGTACAGACGGATAGTGTTGCTTACACGACGGCGCACGACACGGGCGTCAAACGGGCGGCTGATATAGTCCGAGGCGCCCAGCTCGTACGCACGCAGAACCACATCGTCGGATTCTTCGCTCGAAATCATGATGACAGGCAGATTGTCAACAACCGATCGGCGCGACAGATCGGCCAGCACCTCAAAGCCGCTCACGCCCGGCATGACAATGTCCAGCAGCACGAGCGACAACTCATCGCCATAGCGGTCGACCATATCGAGCGCCGTACGACCGTTTTCGGCCTCGAGGATGCAATACTCGTCCTTGAGCATCTCGTTGAGAATGGCTCGGTTCATCTCGGAGTCATCGACGATAAGCACCAAAGGCTTTTCGCTTTGGAAGACCTCGATGAAATCGCCATCGGTCACGACCGTACCGGCTTTTGCCTTAGCACGGCTCAGTAACTGGACAGCGCGGCCAACGCCCTCATCAACCGTCTCGCCATGAATGCGAACGCCACCAACACATGCCGTCAAGCTCACGTGCTCATGGCCCGGAATAATCGCGGAACGAACGGCATCGGATACCTGACGCAGGCGACGGGCGAAGTCATCGGAGGGAATATCGGGCATGACGGCCACAAACTTGTCGCAGCCATAGCGCACAAGTTCGTCAGTCGAACGAATACCGCTGCGTATGGCTGTCGCCACGGCACCGAGCGCAAGGTCGCCGGCATGGCGGCCGCACGTATCGTTGAAGACCCTAAAATCATCAAGGTCGATCACCGCAACGCCGGCATTCATGCGGGCGCTACGGAGCTTTTCCTCGTAATATCGGCGATTGCGCACACTCGTCAGCACGTCGGTGTAGACAAGGTCCTCTTCTGCAGTCTCTTGTTCATCGATCGGACGCACCATCAGCAGGACGTGAGGCTCGCCCTCGACCTTCAGAGGGCGTAGGCGAGCGCGGTACTCAACACCATCGTTGAGCAGTTGCTCCGACAACTCATCGGAGTCTGCCAAAGCCTCAAGACTCGACTGACGCAGACAAGGGCAGCGATCGCCGGCGAGCAGGCAGTTAGGCTCGCTCTTAATCTGATCGTCCGACAGCAAACGCACCACGGGGTAGGTCTTCGCGACGCGGGCGACCTCAGCGGCAGCCTCCTCGTCGGTTAGATTGACCTCGTGATTATTGAGCATATGGGGCCCCTTCGATAGTTTCGCATGGTAGCGGTGGGTTCCAAATGCTACAAGGGTAACACCTTGCCGATGCAGGTAAGCACGTGAATGCTGTTACATTTTTATGACCTGGCAAACGGTGGTAATGGAACCGCGGGCGCGTGGTTATTGGCGCATTCGTTAACAATGACGAAACGCCAACAGTCCCCCTCCCCGCAGGTCATCGAGCGTGCTAACGCTCCAAGACATCGTGAACGGCGTTTGCCGCCGTAACGGGGCGATCGCGCAAACCGTTATGCGCGCCCGGGATCGTCACAAGGGGGCAATCGAGATATTCGGCAGCCGCTCGCGTACCAGCCTCGCGGGGTGTACCGACCGAAAGCTCGCCCAAAAACACAGCCGACACCGCCTTTGATTCGCGGGCGCGCTCCCAGTCGGGAGCATATGTCATATTTGTTCCGTATTCATTGGCCATAAAGCAACGACCATTGCGCAGGGCATGCTTGGCTTCCGCTTCGGTCGTCCCAGGAGCCTCGGGGTCCAAGTCGCCGAGAGCTCCCAAGAAAAGCCGAAGCGCCCTTGAAACCTTTCCAGCCGCAATCATATCGAGCAAAATCGGAGCTGCGCCCATGCCGACGCCTTCGGCCGACACAGCCGGCTCATGCAGAATCGCACGGGCGACGAGATGGGGTTCGGTGCGAAGAAGCTCCAGCGCCACCAACGTACCGGCGCTGTGCGCAAGCACATTTGTCGGAGCGCCAACGTGTTCGATCACGGCCTGCAGGTCGGCGGCCTGAGCGGCAAGATCATAGCTGCCGTCTGCCGCTTCGCTGCTGCCGCCACAGCCGCGGCGGTCATAGGCAACTACGCGGTAGTTGCGACCGAGCTCACATGCGATGCCGTCGAAAAATGTGCCGTCGACACAAGCGCCGTGCACGCACACCAAGGCAGGAGTATCAGGCGACACATCCGGGCCGGCATATTCGCGACAGGCAATCGTGGTGCCCGCATTCTCGACCGTAAAATCCATGTTGTGCCCCCATCATCAACGCCCATCCAGTTGCGCGTCAGTACGGCTGGATAGACCCGCATTGCTTTACGCCTTGTTAACAGATTAACTTTACCCGACCCGAGGCTTTTCATGACACGGCATAATGAGCGACGTGAAAAAACGAAACTTGTAAAGCAAGAGCCCGCACCCTGCTTTGGAGCCGATGCTATGCTTAGGCACAATTGTCTTGAGGAGCATATGCCTATGTCTACGTTTTTGAATGCCAGCCCCATCTTTGGGCCCGTTCGCAGCCGTCGCCTTGGTCTCTCGCTCGGCGTCAACATGATGCCGGCCAGCGGCAAAATCTGCACGTTCGACTGCATTTACTGCGAAAACGGCCTCAACGCCGAGCGCCCCTGCCACGAGCCGTACAACACAACCGCCGTGGTACTCGACGCGCTCGAGGCAAAGCTGCGCGATATGGCAGCCGAGGGCGAGCTCCCCGATGTGATCACCTTCGCAGGCAACGGCGAGCCCACCGCCGCACCGGAGTTTCCGCAGGCCATCGCCGGTGCCGTCGCGCTTCGCGACCAGCTGGCCCCAAACTCCAAGATTGCCGTGCTCTCCAACGGCACGCGCGCCGACCGCCCCGAGGTACACAATGCGCTCATGATGGTCGACGACAACATCCTCAAGCTCGATACGGTCGACCCGGCGTTTATCCAGCTGCTCGACCAGCCTGTTGGCCCCTACGACGTCGAGCACCAGATCGAGACGTTCGCAAGCTTTGACGGTCACGTTATTATCCAGACGATCTTTTTGAACGGCAAGTATCAGGGCAAGCTCATCGACAACACCGGCGAGGAGTACGTCGCCCCCTGGCTCGCGGCGCTTGAGCGCATTCGCCCACAAGAAGCGACCATCTACACGGTGGCGCGCGAGACACCGGTCGCAGGCCTTGCCAAAGCAGCACCCGAGGTGCTTGACGCCATTGCCGCGCGCGTCCAAGCCCTCGGCATTCCCTGCCAGGTGAGCTACTAGCAAAGCCACGCAGCAGCCAGTGTCCGCCATCCCACTCCATCAGTTGCGGTGATATAGTTCCTGTTTATGCTGTTAAACCGCTTAGATCGGAACTATATCACCGCAACTTTTATGGACGCGTGGGTGGGCTATACTAGCTGCGGATGAAAGGAAGTTAGCCATGTATGACAAAGGACCCGTGCCTGGCCGCAACGACGCTTGCTGGTGCGGCAGCGGCAAAAAATACAAGAAATGCCACAGTGCCTTTGATGAGCGCCTCGAGCGCTTGTGGGAAGAGGGCTGGGAGGTTCTGCCCCGCACACTCTACAAGACGCCCGCCGACATCGAGGGCATCAAGCGCTCCGCTGTCATCAACGTGGGCGTGCTCGACTACGTAGGCGAGCATATCGCCGCAGGCATGACCACCAACCAGATCGACCAGATGATCTACGACTACACCGTCGAGCACGGTGGCACGCCGGCCGATCTCAACTACGAGGGCTATCCCAAGAGCGTGTGCACCTCAATCAACGACGTGGTCTGTCACGGTATCCCCTGCGATACGGATGTGCTGCACGAAGGCGACATCATCAACGTGGATTGCTCCACGATCTTGGACGGCTACTTTAGCGACTCGAGCCGCATGTTCTGCATCGGCGAGGTCTCGGCCGAGCGCCAACGCCTGGTCGACGTCACCCGCGCCAGCGTGGAGGCGGGTCTGGCGGCCGTCAAGCCATGGCTACCGCTGTCCGTTATGGCCGAGGCCGTGCAAAAGACCGTCGAGGACGCCGGCTTTAGCGTGGTGCGCGAGTACGGCGGACACGGCATTGGCAAGGAGTTCCACGAGGACCCGTTTGTGGGCTTTACCACCGAGGCACCCGATGTGGACACCATCATGGCCCCGGGCATGGTCTTTACCATCGAGCCCATGGTCAATGCCGGAGCGCCCGACATCAAGATTAGCAAGGGTGACGGTTGGTGTGTGCGCACCAAGGACGGCAGCGATTCGGCCCAGTGCGAGGTACAGCTCGTGGTGACCGAGGACGGTTACGAGCTGCTGAGCTGGTAGCCGTGGATGCGCCGGATGCTGACGGGCACGCTCGTCTTGCATCCGGCGTTTTTTAGCGTTTTGCCTGATATAACCTGCCAAAATAAACCTGTCCCTTTTTGGCAGGTCGAGCGGAGAGGACTGCTTGTGAACATCCTGGTTTTGCTGCCCGTCAACGACCGTCATCGCGTAATTCTTGAGTCGAGCGCTCCGGGCGAGGACTTTATCTACACGAGCGCCGACGCCGCCACGCGCGAGCAGGTCGCCGATGCCGACGTGATCCTGGGCAACATCGACCCTGACATGCTCACGGCATGCGAGCATCTCCAGCTGTTGCAATTGCAGACCGCCGGCTATGACGACTACCTTGCTGCCGGCACCGTGCCGGCTGACGTCAAGCTGTCTTGCTCGATCGGCGCCTACGGTCAGGCCGTAAGCGAGCACATGTTTGCCATGGTCCTTTCCATGATGAAGCACCTGCCCGGCTATCACGACTTGCAGCGCGAGCATCGCTGGGAGGATTTGGGACCGGTCACCTCGCTCAAAAACGCCAATGTGCTGGTGCTGGGCGCGGGCGATATCGGCGGCCACTTCGCCACGCTCTGTCGCGACATGGGCGCGCACGTCCGCGGCATCAAGCGCCATCCGCTCGTCTACCCCATTGTATTTGAGGACATGGACGGCATGGATGCCCTGTCTGAGCGCCTGGCCGAGGCCGATGTCGTCGCATCCTTTATGCCGAGCACACCCGAGACCCGCGGCCTGGCGAACGCCGAGTTCTTCGCCGCGATGAAGCCGGGCGCCTTCTTTGCCAACGGCGGCCGCGGCGATTTTGTGGTCGCCGACGACTTGGTTGCCGCTCTGGAGTCGGGACATCTCGCCGGCGCCGCGGTCGACGTCACCGATCCCGAGCCACTGCCTGCGACAAACCCCCTGTGGGATGCGCCCAACATGCTCATCACGCCGCACGTCTCGGGCTGGTTCCACCTGGCAGCCACGCTCAACAACGTGGTCGACATCGCCGCGGAGAATCTGCGTCACCTGCAAGCTGGCGAGACGCTTCGCTGCTGGATCGAACACTGATTGTTCCGGCGTTTTGCCAAACGCCGGAACCCCTCGACGCTGCGAGCCCCATGGGTTCCGCCGTTCTAACGAACGGCGGACCGGTCGACGCTGCGCGACGTCCAGAACAACAATTTGTCATTCAAAAGGCGAGGCATGACCAGAAGGTCAATGCCTCGCCCTTTTCATGCCAACTTGTTCGCTCTGGACGTCGCTCGCTGACGTTTGCTCAACCTGCGGTGTCATAACAATTCTGTCCAGCTGTTGGCATTGCGGCATTTGCCCAAATAAAACCTGCCAAAGTAAACCTATCCCTTTTTGGTAGGTTTTAGAGCTCCACGCTTTCGGCGCCGTTGATGGTTAGGTTGCGCTCGTAGAACGCGGTGAGAGCGCGGATGGCGTACATCACGTCGCGTACGCCGCCGGTCTCGTAGCTCGAGTGCATGGCAAGCTGCGGCAGGCCCACGTCCACAGCATGCATGCTCGCCTGCATATTGGACAGATTGCCGAGCGTGGAGCCGCCGGCCATATCGCTCTTGTTGGCGAAGGCCTGCGTGGGCACGTCGGCGTCATCGCAGATGGCCTGGAACACCGCGCGGCTAAAGGCATCGGTGCAGTAGTGCTGGTTGGCGGCTTCCTTGATGACGATACCGCCGTTGAGCACCACCTGATTGCGGGCATCGCACTTCTCGGCGTGGTTGGGGTGCACGGCATGTGCGTTGTCGCAGCTTACAAGCATCGAGGCAGCAAGTGCGCGATGGTACGACTCGTCGTCAAAGCCCAGCGATCCGTTAATGCGGCGCAGCGCGTCGGCCAAGAACGTCGACATGGCGCCCTGCTTGGTCTCGGAGCCAACCTCCTCATTATCAAAGCAGCAAAAGACCGAAACGTCGTGCGCGTTCTCGGCACCCAAAAATGCCTGCAGCGAGGTATAGGCGCAGGCCAGGTCGTCGAGCTTGGGCGTCGAGATAAACTCGTCGGCCCAGCCCCAAATGCACGCATCCTGACGATTGACCAGGAACAGATCGCGGCCCAGAATCTGATCGGGCTCAACGTCCAGCTCGTCGGCGATCAGAGCATCAAAGTCGCCCTGCTTAAGCTCGCCAGCGCTGATGAGCGGGCACAGGTCGACGGCTCGGTTGGGAGCAAAGCCCTCGTTAACGCCGCGGTTCATGTGGATGGCAAGGCTCGGAATGATAGCGACCTCGCGCTCGGTGGCAAGCAGACGGCTCTCAATACGGTCGCCTTCGCATACCAACACGCGGCCCGCGAGCGCCAGCGGGCGGTCGAACCAGGTGTAGTCGATCATGCCGCCGTAGGCCTCGGTGTTCAGGCGCAGCGTCTCGCCTGCGCCGTCGAGCTCGGGCACGGCCTTGACCTTAAACGTCGGCGAATCGCTGTGCGACGCCGTGAGCTGAAAATGATAGTCACCGGCAACGCCGTCCTCGCCCCACGTCGCGGTCAGGTCCTCGCCCACCTTAAAGGCAATAACGCTCGAGGTATTGCGCTGCGTGTAATAACGCCCGCCCGGCTCGATGTCCCACGCCGCGTTCTCGGGCAGGTAGGTAAAGCCCGCCTCGTCGAGCTCGGCCATAATGGTCGCCGCCGTATGGAACATGCTGGGACATGCCTCGATAAAGTCGATGAGGTCGTTGGCGGCCTCGATATCGTCGGCCGTCACATGCGCGCGCTCGGGCGTTTCCTGATCCGTCATGCTCTCCCCTTTCGCTGGGTTGATGGTCCCCTCCAGCATACCCCGCCACGCCAGCGCCGCACTCTTCATTCCATGTTTAATCCCGCGCCGCTCACCAAGTTGAGCCATCATGCCCGCGCTCCTTTTGCGACAATTACGCTAACAGGACGAGAGGAGCCGTCATGAAGCCGCGTAACATTGCCATCGCCTGCGGTGTCGCGGGAGTCGCCGTCGGCCTTGCCGCTGCCACCGGTATCGTTTACCGCAAGCAAATCAAGTCCGCCGCGTCGCTCAAACGCTTGACCGGCTACGCGGATAGCTATGACCTGTACGCAATCGACATCGCCTACGACTACGATCTTGATCGCATCATCGCCGCTGGCGTGCGCGACGACCAGGGCTACATCGATGCCGTGGTGGCGCAGGTGCTGCCCGGTGTGCCGGTACATGTCCAGGCGCCCCAGTTTGCCTGCAGCGCTTTTGTCGCCGTAGATGCCGAAGGCCGCGTGCGCACCGGTCGCAATTACGACTTTAAGGACGACACCTCGGCGCTGCTGGTGCGCAATCACCCACGTGGCGGCTATGCCTCCATCGGGTTTGCCGCCCTTAACAACCTGGGCGATAACACTCCGCTTGACTCCGTCGCCGGACGTGCCGCCGCACTCATGGGCCCGTTTGCCCAGCTCGACGGTGTTAACGAATGCGGCGTGTCCATTGCCGTACTCACTCTGGATTCCAAGCCCTGTGACCAGGACGCGCAACGCCCCGTCATCAATACCTCGCTCGCCATCCGTCTGGTGCTCGACCGTGCCGCCACCACGCAAGAAGCTATCGACCTGCTTTCCGCCTACGACATGCACGCCATGGCAGGACGCGATTACCACTTCTTTATCAACGACGCCGCCGGTGACGCGCGCGTAGTAGAGTGGGATCCGCGCGATCCGGACCGTGCTTTCAAAGCGACTCCTGTACGCCAGGTTACGAACTTCTACGCCTGCTATGGCGACGAAGTGCTGCCCAACCAAAAGAATGGCGAGCTGGGCCATGGTAAAGAGCGCGCCATCGCAATCGCCGATGTCCTTGACGCCCATGTCGGTGCCCAGGACGAGGCAGTCGCTTGGAAGGCCCTACGCGCTGCAGCGCAAGAACCCAATCCGAAAGACATCACCAGCAATACGCAATGGTCGGTCGTCTTTGACAATACCGAACCCGCCGCCGCCATTACGCTGCGCCGCCACTGGGGCGACGTCGACGCCTTCGCACTGTAAGGACCCAGGCTCGTCGACCTTACGCTCGCCTGACGTTGTTTACATTTCTATACGCTTGAGCTAACACGTTTTACCCCCGTATCAACAGTGTGCGGGGGTAAACTTATGCGCATGTTATAACTTGCCCGGAAGGATTCATCATGCTTAGGATCGGTCTTCTTACCAGTGGCGGCGACTGCCAAGCGCTCAACGCCACCATGCGCGGCATCGTCAAAACGCTTATGACCAATAGCAAAGAACCTATCGAGATCTATGGTTTTGAGGACGGCTACCAGGGCCTTATCTACAGCAGGTTCCGCGTCATGACGCCCGCCGATTTTAGCGGTATCCTCACCCGCGGCGGCACCATCCTGGGCACGAGCCGTACGCCGTTCAAGCGCCTGGATATTCCCGAGGCCGACGGCGTCGAGAAGGTGCCGGCAATGGTCCACACCTATCATAAGCTGCAGCTCGACTGCCTGTTTATGCTGGGCGGCAACGGCTCCACCAAGACCGCCAACCGTCTGCGCGAAGAGGGCCTCAACGTTATCGCCCTGCCTAAGACCATCGATAACGACACCTGGGGCACCGAGCTGACGTTTGGCTTTACGAGCGCCATCGACGTCGCCACCAAGTGCATCGACGACATTCACACCACCGCTTCGAGCCACGGCCGCGTGTTCGTTATCGAGATCATGGGCCACAAGGTTGGCTGGATACCGCTATACGCCGGCGTCGCGGGCGGCGCGGATGTCATCTTGATTCCCGAGATCCCCTACGACATGGATAACGTCATCAAGACCATCGAGCATCGCATGGAGACCGGCAGCCGCTTTACCATCGTGGCCGTCGCCGAGGGCGCTATCTCCAAGGAGGACGCGGCGCTGTCCAAGAAGGAGTACAAGAAGAAACTCGCCGAGCGCACGAGCCCGTCGATCGTCTACGACATCGCCAAGGAGATCGAGGCCAAGACCGGTCGCGAGACCCGCGTCGCCATCCCCGGCCACACGCAGCGCGGCGGCCAGCCCAACGCCCAGGACCGCATCTTTGCGACCCAGTGCGGCGTCGAGGCGGCGCTGGGCTGTCTACGCGGCGAGTTTGGCTACATGATCGCCCTGCGTGACGGCAAGATGTGTCACATGCCGCTCGAGGATGTCGCCGGCAAGCTCAAGTATGTCGATCCCCAGAGCGATCTGGTGCGCGAGGCCAAGGCGTTGGGCATCAGCTTCGGCGACGAATAGCCTCGGCCGAAACTGCTCTCATCGGAGACCCCAGGGCTTACCTCCCAAATCGTCCTCGGACATGTCAGGATCCCGCCGTGCGCTTCGCGCGGCGGGATCCTTCCGTCCTGCGGAAAGATTTGGGAGGTAAGCCCTAGGGCCTCCTGCGGTGACTGGGGAGGCCGAGACTATTCGTCTTCTTGCTGCGGGTGCCTGGGGTAGGATGCGGCGTGCATTTTTGGGAGTATTCAGCAGCCGAGGGTGCCTGCATACTGGATTTTGGGCGAAAGGCAGGCACCATGGGCCGCATCCTGTAAAAAAACGAGCGGCTCTAGAGGCGTTGGGACTCAGAATCGGGGCTTTCAGCGCAGTTTTGCACCCCCGCCCCCGCGCCCGCGGACCCCGGGACGCTGAATACTCCGGAATTTGCACGGCGCCCCCTGGGGTACCTGTGGGCAAAAAGCAACCGCCCCGTCAAAGAATGCATTTGGCGGGGCGGTTTATGCAAAAATGCTGCTGCGGGCGCGTCGGCAGCTCGCTAGAACTTGAATCCCAGGGCAGGTTACTCGGCGCTTTTGAGGGCGCCGACCATGTCGATCTTGTTGAGGGTACGATTGGTGGCGAGGTTGACGATAAACGTAAAGCCAAAGGAAAGCACCACGGCGAGCACGTAGCTTAGCGGCTCGACCTCAACATCAAAGTACAGCGACGGCATCTGCAAAATGTACGTAAAACTCTCGGCCAGCAAGCCGCCCAGTGGCACGCCCAGCGCGGCGCCAATTGCCGTGAGGATCAACGTCTCCTTGTTGACGTAATGGTGCACCTCGCCACGGCGGAAACCAAGCACCTTGATGGTCGCCAGCTCGCGCTCGCGCTCGGAGATATTCGTGTTGGACAGCGTAAACACCACCACAAACGACAGGCACGCCGCCATAAAGGTCACGAGCACCACGACGGAATTGATAATAGTGAAGTTCGCCTCAAAGTTCTCCCAATGCTCGGCCGTGCTCGAAATCGAAAGCCAGCCGTCACTCTTAAGCTTCTTGCTAAACGCAATCTGGTCGGCCGACGAACCCTTGAGCAGCGCAAAGATGCCATTGAGGCGAACGCTGCGCCCAAACGCGCGCTCATAGGTGCTCTGCGTCATGTAAAGCGTGTTGCCCAGATAGTTAAGCGAAATGTCGCTGACCTTGACCTTGGCGACGTTGAGTGACGAATCCTGGACGTGCGCCGTATCGCCCGGTTGAATCCCCAGCACCAGCTGTGAACTCTTACTCAGATACACGTCTCCGTCACGCAAAGACAGTGGCTCTTTGGACTCATCCTCAAGGCGAACATAGTCGTCCAGATCGTTCGTGCGGTCATCGGGCACCACGATCAGCTGCACGGTCTCGCTCTTTCCGCCGAATGTAAAGGTGACGTTGTCGGTCATGATCGGCAGCGTCGAAGTTACGGTCACACCGGAATCCTTGACCGCGCTTCGCTCGTCGAGCGCCGCGCACGTCTGCGAAAAATCGTCGGGATTGGCAACCGCCAGCAGGTCGTAGCGTGTGATGTGGCCGTACTGCTTGGGCGAAAGCGCGACCGACGTATCACGAATGCCCATGCCGCAGATCACGAGCGCCGTGCAGCCGGCGATGCCGAAGATGGTCATAAAGGCGCGCTTTTTGTAGCGGAACAGGTTACGCGCCGCCACCTTGTTCAAAAAGCCCATGCGGCGCCAGATAAATCCGATACGCTCGAGCAGAATGCGTGAGCCGGCACGCGGCGCCTTGGGGCGCATGAGCGAGGCAGGGGTCTCGGCCATCTCGTGGCGGCAGGCGATAATCGTGGCGCCCACCACGCCCACGGCAAACAGCGCCACCGAAACGATCGAGGACACGATGTCGTACGAAAGTAGCATCTGGGGCAGTGAGTACATGTCGTCGAACACCGTAAACAGGAACAGCGGCAGGCCCACAAATCCGATGATGTTGCCGAGCACGCCGCCGATCAGACAAGCCCACAGCGCATAGTCCACGTATTTGGACAGGATGCGCCCGCGCGAATAGCCGAGCGCCTTATACAGGCCGATGAGCGTGCGCTCCTCCTCGACCATACGCGTGGCGGTGGTAAGGCTGATGAGCACGGCGACGATAAAGAAGATGAACGGGAACACCGTGGCGATAGCCTCAATTGACGAGCTATCGCTCTCCACGCTCGAGTAGCTTGCGATATTGCCGCGGTCCTGGATGTACCAGGTGCATTCGCCCAGATCGGAAAGCTCGGCGCGGGCATCGGCAAACTGCTGGTCGGCGGCGGCGCGGCGCTGATCCAGGTCGGTCTGCGCTTGCACGCGCTCCTCGCTGCCCTCTGCCATGCGATTGATGTTGTCCTGCTCAATCCCAAAGAGCATATTCGCCTGACGCTCAGCCGCGTCCAAGCTCGCCGGCGTGTCGACCGTCAGCTCCTGGGCGCGCGCCTTCTCACGCTCCTCGCGGATCTTCTCGATATTGCCCTTGACCTCATTGATCTTTGCCGCGTAGGAATCCGAATAGGAGTTGAGGCTCTTGGCTCCCTCGACGATCACGTGGACCGCGGAGTAGGAAGAAGATGTCGCGGCGTCCTCGCTCACATAGAACTTATAGTCCGCCGCCGAAGCAGCGCGAAAGGCGTTGACTGTCGAGTCAGAACTTACATCAGTGGGGTCGAGGACCTCAGCCGTAATGGTGTAATCGCCCGCGGCAAACTGGTCCTTGGCGCTTTGATTGGACGAGCTCGCGTCATTGGCGGCAAAACTCACCGTATCGCCGATTTTCTTGCCCGATGCCTTCAGGAACTTCGAAGTCACCGCGACTTCATCGGCGCTCTCGGGCAAATCGCCGTTCACGAGCACCGGCTGATCGATGTTCTCCTTGGAGAGACTCTGCACGACCACGCGCTCGCGCGTTGTGCCCACGGCGGTGTAGGCGGTCTCGGTGTAGATGCCCTCGGCCGTTTCGACGCCATCGACCTCTTGTATGGCGTCGAGATCATCGTCAGTCAGGCCATAGGTCGACTGCACGTTAATGTCATAGACATTTTGCTGGTCGAAGTAGGCATCAACCGAATCACACAGGTCCTCGCAACCCGCCTTAAGGCCGCACATCACGCTCACGCCAAGCGCGGTGATGACCACGATTGACAAAAAGCGCTTAAGACTGCCTCGGATTGTGCGGTAGATGCCACGGCGAAAAACCGTCGGCACCATATCGTTTGAGCTTTGGGCAGTGCGGTAGGTCGTAAAATCCTGCTCGCGCTCCGTGTTCTGCGCGTCGCGGCGTAGGCTGTTTTGGCGGTCTTGGTCCATGAGCGCTACCACTCGATCGTCTCGATAGGCACGGGATTTTGCTGGACCGTCTCGCTCTCCACGCGACCGTTCTTAAAGCGGATCAGGCGATCGGCCATGGGCGCCAGCGCGGAGTTGTGGGTGATGATGATGACCGTAATGCCCTGCTTGCGGCAAGTGTCCTGCAGCAGCTGCAAGATCTGCTTGCCGGTTTTATAGTCAAGTGCGCCCGTGGGCTCGTCGCACAAAAGCAGCTTGGGGTTCTTTGCCAGTGCGCGGGCAATGGACACGCGCTGCTGCTCGCCGCCCGAAAGCTGCGCGGGGAAGTTGGCGAGGCGCTCACCCAAGCCAACCTGGCAAAGCGTTTGCTCGGCATCGAGCGAATCAGGGCAGATTTGCGCCGCAAGCTCAACATTTTCGAGCGCCGTCAGGTTGGGGACCAGATTGTAGAACTGGAAGACAAAGCCGACGTCGGCGCGGCGGTATTCCACGAGCTGCGCCTCGTTAGCGGAGCTCACATCGCGCCCGTCCACCGTCACGGTGCCGGAAGTCGCCGTATCCATGCCGCCCAGAATGTTGAGCGCCGTGGTCTTGCCGGCACCCGAAGCACCCAAAATGATGGCGAGCTCGCCGCGCTCGACCGTAAAGCTCGCGCCGTCGAGTGCGTGAATGCGGGCGTCGCCCTCGCCGTATGCCTTGATGACGTCTTTGAATTCGATATAAGCCATCGATCGGTTCCCATCTGGTCGGATAACTCTTTAGTATTACCCATTTCGCACCGACTAAAAAGGGACGGGTTTATTTTGGCAGGTTCTATATGGGAAAACGGCAGCTATAGATGAGGCGCCGGGGAGGCAGAGAAATCATCGATGGGGTCAGGCCGACCGCCAAACACAACGCACGCATCTCAATCTGTCAGCCAAATCATTCGAACAGCTGTTCGTTTCTATGATATGATTCAGCTATCTAAGTAGGCCAATACGCAGAAAGGCGGCCAACATGGCGTTCGACTTTAAGAAGGAATGCAAGGAGCTCTACAGACCTGCGAGCAAGCCGAGTATCGTAACTGTCCCGCCTATGAGCTACGTTGCCGTTCGCGGAAAGGGCGACCCAAATACCGAAGGTGGCGAGTATCAAAATGCCCTGCCGCTGCTTTACGGCATCGCCTATACCGTCAAGATGTCAAAGAAAGGCTCAAGGAGTATCGAGGGCTATTTCGACTTTGTGGTACCGCCGCTCGAGGGCTTCTGGTGGCAAGACTCCCCGAGCGGCGACATCGATTATGTACGCAAGGACGATTTCAACTTTATCTCGTGCATCCGCCTGTCCGATTTCGTCACTCAGGATGACTTTGACTGGGCGGTCGCGGAAGCCACGGCCAAAAAGAAACTGGACTTTTCTGCCGTCGAGCTGCTTAAAGTTGACGAGGGTCTCTGCGTTCAATGCATGCATACCGGACCCTACGACAGCGAGCCGGCAACCGTAGACGCCATGCATGAATATGCGACCGAGCAGGGCTATGTCCCCGACTTCTCAGACACCCGTTTACATCACGAAATCTATCTTTCCGATCCACGCAAGTGTGCGCCGGAGAAACTTAAGACTGTGGTTCGTCATCCTATCAAGCGCGCTGAATAGCGTGGAGCGTCATTTCACGCGCTGGGTTTTAAGCCAGCCAACCAGCCGCCTCCTAGGCCGTCCGGTAATTATCTTGACGCGGCCCGTCGCATCTTATAAGTTTGTTTTGCTAAAGCTGGAAAGCCTCTCAACGATGCGCAACTCCAGCTCTTTTTCTATCAAGAGGCTTAATGAAATACCAGAAGTCGCGGATATCCATCAACGAACAAATAGCACTATTGACAGAAAACAAGGGTCTTAAGTGCTCTGATCAAAGCGAACTCGAGCGAGCTTTGGTCGAAGCCAACCACTACAGACTGTCGGCCTACTGGTTTCCCTACAAAACCAAATGCAAGTCCGGGATTACCATCTTTCGCGAAGGCACAACATTCGAAACCATCATCTACACGTATGAATTTGACCGAGCCCTCCGGCAGTTAATGTTTGATGCGGTCGGCAGTGCGGTCGGCAGAATTGAGATCTACCTCAGAAGCAGAATTGCCTATCTTGCCTCTGAGGAACGCGGGCCTTTCTGTTACCCAGATGTCGCCATAACGAGGCTCAACTCGGCATGCCCGTCGAGCTCTGCGCCGCACTGGGCTACGCAGCCGTCTTTGGCAGCGCCACCAATACGCTGCTCGCACCCATCCTTATTGGCTGCGAAGTCTTCGGCTTTGGTAACTTGCCGATGTTCATTATTGTCTGCGTTGTGGCTTACCTGTTCAACATGGATAAGTCCATCTACGCCCTGCAGGAGCGGGCGTAGATCGATGTCCAGGCAGGTGGTCTCAGCCGGAAACGGTGTCCCACTCTGAGGCTGTATTCCGGGACACGGTTTCCGCTTGGAACGCCATTCGGAAAGCGCATCCCGCTTTAAAACGGAATTCCGGGACGTAGTTTCCGTCTGAGCCTCCATTCGGAAAGCATGTCCCGTTCTTTCACGGCATCTTGGCTATGCAAAGCGCTCGAGTGTTACTCCTCGTACGCGCCCTCAAGCCGAAGCAGCCACTCCTTGCGATCAAGCCCGCCGGCATATCCGTTAAGCGAGCCGTCGGCCGCCACCACGCGATGGCATGGCACAATAATCGAAACAGGGTTGCGAGCGACCGCGGCCCCCACGGCACGGGGAGACACAACGGGTGTCTCATTTCCCGGCACACGATGTCGAGCCGCAACACGCTGGGCGATCTCGCCATACGTAGCGACCTCGCCACGCGGAATAGAAAGCAGCTCGTACCAAACTTCACGCTGAAACGCCGTGCCAATCAAATGCAACGGCGGCGTAAACCGAGGTTCCTGCCCTGCAAAATAAGCATTCAGCCAAGCCCACGAACGCTCAAGCACCGAAGAAGCCGCACCATTTGCAGGACTCACCGACGACATGCCGCCAGCACCAGAAACTGCATCGGCGCCTTCAACATGTTCAGGATCTTCTTTGAGAAGCGTGGAGCCAAAATGCTCCTGTCCCTCAAACCAAAGCCCCGTCAGACCGCGGCCATCAGCGGCAAGCAAGATTTCGCCCAAAGGCGAAGCAAACGTCGTCGTGACCACCAGCGGCTCCTTTCAAAACTCCGCAACATAATACCGCGAATTGTGCAGACAACCCCAATCGACCCCAAAGTCACCCAAGGCAGCAGGCGCGCAGCGCCGAGGCCGCCGCCGGGACCAGGGCCCGCAACAGCCACGCGCCCCCACATCAGCCCAGCGGCCTCAACCAACAACGACCCCATCGCAGGCCGCTTGCAGCAGCGTCACCGCAGGCGGGGGCCGGGCTCAGTTTTCAGAACACTCCGCAGACCAGTGTGGCGCCTTGTCCGCGGCTCCGAAGGAGCAG
>JAGZBF010000043.1:0-3885 GCA_018370025.1 Collinsella sp.
GCTTAGTAAATTTCAAATGGGCGCAAGTTCATTGAGAATCGACAAACCGTAAGGCGTTAAATGGGGAGACCCGGGACGCGCTGGATAGCGAAGGGGCCGTAGCTCAGTTGGAAGAGCGGCTGATTTGCATTCAGCAGGTCATCGGTTCGAACCCGTTCGGCTCCACCATTTAGAGGGCTCATAGCTCAGTTGGTTAGAGCACACGCTTGATAAGCGTGGGGTCGGTGGTTCAAGTCCACCTGGGCCCATGAAGGGGTTTGTGGAAGAATGCTTTAAGTTCTTTGACAGTATGTAGACGAGAAAACACGTAAATAAGCGAGGTAAAAAATACGATAGCTTAGAATACGGAAGAAAGTGAATAGAATCCAGTGACAGCCCATATTTAAAAAAGGAACAATAGTTGTTATCAAGCAACGAAGGGCAACAGGAGGATGCCTTGGCGACACATGGCGATGAAGGACGTGGCAAGCTGCGAAAAGCTTCGGTTAGCCGCAAGCAGGCTTTAACCCGGAGATATCCGAATGGGGAAACCCACCGGCGGTAAAGCGCCGGTACTGCGACATGAATAAATAGTGTTGAAAGAGCGAAACCCGCTGAAGTGAAACATCTCAGTAAGCGGAGGAAAAGAAAGCGAAGCGATTCCCTCAGTAGTGGCGAGCGAAAGGGGAACAGCCCAAACCGCGGGGATTTATCCCTGCGGGGTTCGGACTCAGGCATGGACTTTTATCAGATAGATGAACGGTATGGAAAAGCCGGCCATAGAGGGTGATAGGCCCGTAATTGAAATCTGATGAATACCTATGAGTATCCAGAGTAGCACCGGACACGTGAAACCCGGTGTGAATACGTGCAGACCACTGCATAAGGCTAAATACAAGGTGTCGACCGATAGTGAACAAGTACCGTGAGGGAAAGGTGAAAAGGACCCCTGTTAGGGGAGTTAAAAGTACCTGAAACCTGTTGCCTACAAGCGGTCAGAGCCCCCATGTGGGGTGATGGCGTACCTTTTGCATAATGGGCCTAGGAGTCTATATCAGTTGCAAGCTTAAGCGTTTACGACGCGGAGGCGAAGCGAAAGCGAGTCTGAATAGGGCGGGAGTAACTGGTATAGCACCCGAAGCGGAGGCGATCTAGCCATGGCCAGGCTGAAGCATCGGTAACGCGATGTGGAGGGCCGAACCCATTAACCTTGAGAAGTTAAGGGATGAGCTGTGGTTAGGAGTGAAAGGCTAATCAAGCCCCGTAATAGCTGGTTCTCTCCGAAATATATTTAGGTATAGCGTCAAATGCTGATTACCGGGGGTAAAGCACTGAAAAGGCTAGGGTTCACACCAGAATACCGAACCTTATCAAACTCTGAATACCGGTGAGAGAAATTTGGCAGTCAGTCAGTGGGGGATAAGCTTCATTGGCGAGAGGGAAACACCCCAGACCATCGGATAAGGTCCCTAAGATAGTGCTAAGTGGCAAGAAGGAGGTAAGTTTTCATAGACAATGGGGATGTTGGCTTAGAGGCAGCCATCATTTAAAAAGTGCGTAATAGCTTACCCATCGAGAGAATTTGCGCCGAAAATGATCGGGACTCAAGCACTACACCGAATCCGTGGAATTAGCAATAATTGGTAGGAGAGCGTTCCAACGGCGTTGAAGGTCGAGCGGCGAGCGAGGCTGGAGCTTTTGGAAGTGAGAATCTAGGCATGAGTAACGAAAAGCATGGTTAAAATCCATGCCGCCGTAAGGATAAGGTTTCCTGGGGAAGGTTCGTCCGCCCAGGGTTAGTCGGGAGCTAAGGCGAGGCCGTAAGGAGTAGTCGATGCACAACGGGTTAATAATCCCGTACCGGCTGGGCAACGTTTGATCTTTATATTGACGGATGAGTGAATGCTGGCGAGGTGATGAACGTCCTCGTCCAAGGCATCGTAAGGTGTCGACGGGACTCTGAGGCTACGGCCGAGGGGGATCAGCAATGGCTAATCCCGGGAAAATTTATAAAGTTAGTTGTCCGGTTGCCCGTACCGCAAACCGACACAGGTATCCGGGATGAGTATTCTAAGGCGCGTGAGTTAAATCTCTCCAAGGAACTCGGCAAAATGGCCCCGTATCTTCGGTAGAAGGGGTGCCAACGCGAGTTGGTCTCAGTAAAGAGGCCCAACCGACTGTTTATCAAAAACACAGCTCTCTGCCAAGTCGCAAGACAACGTATAGGGAGTGACATGTGACCAATGCGGAAAGGTGAAAACTGCTTGTGAAAGCTTGTGGTCTAAGCCCCCGTGAATGTCGGCCGTAACTATAACGGTCCTAAGGTAGCGAAATTCCTTGTCGGGTAAGTTCCGACCTGCACGAATCATGTAACGAGTTGGGTGCTGTCTCAGGGAGATGCTCAGTGAAATTGTAGTCGCGGTTAAGATGCCGCGTACCCGCAGAAGGACGGAAAGACCCTATGAACCTTTACTGTAAACTGATATTGTCGTTTGATTTTTAATACGTAGAATAGCCGGGAGGCTTTGATTCGGCACTCCAGGGTGCCGATGAGCCGCAATGTGAAATACCGGTTTTTAACTATTAGGCGTCTAACCGCAAACCGTAAGCCGGTTGCGGGACAGTGTTAGTGGGTCAGTTTGACTGGGGCGGTCTCCTCCTAAAAAGTAACGGAGGACTGCGAAGGTTCCCTCAGACCGGATGGTAATCGGTCGTCGAGGATATGGCTAAAAGGGAGCTTAACTGTGAGACTTACAAGTCGAGCAGATGGGAAACCAGGCCCAAGTGATCCGGCGATAGCTCGTGGGAGCGTCGTCGCTTATGGGACAAAAGGTACTCTAGGGATAACAGGCTGATTTCGCCCAAGCGTTCATAGCGACGGCGAAGTTTGGCACCTCGATGTCGGCTCATCACATCCTGGGGCTGTAGAAGGTCCCAAGGGTTTGGCTGTTCGCCAATTAAAGTGGTACGCGAGCTGGGTTCAGAACGTCGTGAGACAGTTCGGTCCTCTATCCTCTGTGGGCGTTGGAAATTTGAGGGGTTCATTCCTTAGTACGAGAGGACCGGGAATGACGTATCCCTGGTGTTCCGGTTGTCGCGTCAGCGGCAGCGCCGGGTAGCTAAATACGGAAAGGATAAGCGCTGAAAGCATCTAAGCGCCAAGCCTGTCCCAAGATTAGATTTCCATGAGGGACCGGGAAGACCACCCGGTTGATAGGACGGAAGTGTAAGCGCAGCAATGCGTTGAGCTAACCGTTACTAATTACCCGAAAGCTTGAAAACAACAATTGTGCGCCTTTTTTAAATATGGATTATCTAACGGATGAAGTTTGCTTTCATTCTCGTCTCATACTTTTGACTTTCCGATAAAAAGACCGGGAGCGCAGAGCAGGCAACGAATTGACTCTGGTGATCATAGGCGAGAGGAAACACACGTTCCCATCTCGAACACGCTCGTTAAGCTCTCAGTCGCCGATGGTAGTACGGCCTCGCTGTCGTGCGAGAGTAGGTAGTTGCCAGTATTATGAAGCCCGTCAACCTTTCAACGGTTGACGGGCTTCTCCGTATCTGCTTGTTCGCCTATACATACTCCCATTCGCGGTAAGTGCACAATCGGCACCCCGCCCCAATATCCCCAGCGGCGGCCTTTTCAAAATCCGAAAAGAAGTTGTTGCCGCTGGAAGTTTCGTTTGTTAAGCGCCTGTTTGCAAGAAATCGGCGGGAAACGGCGAGAACCGTATTATCCCCAACCCCTGAAATTGCCAGGCAATAAAAGTTTGCCGGAAAAACCTATACGCTTACCTCTTTTGCTTCCATATCTAAACCACCTTCCCACATTCCACTGATTCCTGTACTCTTCTCATTCGAAAATGCAACTTGAATTAATCTCTCATATACACTAACACA
>JAGZBF010000044.1:0-3848 GCA_018370025.1 Collinsella sp.
CCCGATTTGAATATTTGCGGCAATTGCTCACGTAAGGCTATTTGCTCACCGCTCCATGCCAAAGGATCTTCAGAATTGTAACCATGGCCACGGGCCATAGTCAGTTGGTCAAATGCATTTTGCTTTGCTTTTTCGGCAACTGCCTTTTTTAAGTAATCGCGTAGCATCTGATAACGGTTCTCACCTTCTAAATGTAATGGACGGATACGGGCCGAATAAATATCCGGTGAAATATACTGTTTAGAATCAGCACGCAATGTCATATAATGATAGTCAGGTATCAAACTGTCTTGTTTAATATAATCAAATTTTAATCCGAAGTCATCATAATAACGGTCGGAAGGAACGCTTGATTTCTGCCAATTGGCTTTGGGAGACCTTTTGAAAGCCGAAGATAGATGATGTGCATCACGAATCATTGGAATAGGGATGTCACCTATAAATACGCAACCCTCCAAAGGCGTTTTCTCATTCTCATGCAATTTGACAAGTTGCTCACGAATAGGTTCGGGCCTTTTCCAATCATCAATTAGCAAGTAAGTACCTAAACCTTCTTTTTCTATACTGGTACGATAAGCATCAATTTCACTTTTCGCTTCATCATAACTTTTCTGATCGACTACAATTGCAAAAGTAGTCTTTGTTTTTATACTAGGATGTACAACTGTTTGCGCCTGCATATCCTGTAAGCACAAAGCGGTAATTGCCAAAAGGATGTATTTATTCATATTTATAAACTTAATCTTTTGATTGTCTGTTCAAGCTCTGCTTTTAAATCTTCCGGAAGATTGGCTGTTTGTTGCATCTTCTTTATTTCTTCAAGAATGTGTGGCCGTTGTACAGAATTAGTAAACCAACCTAATGCTTCGGCCATTACTACACGTACTTCCTGTGGATTACCGGCATCACGAATTACATTCAAATAATCATCCACGTGGAAATGGAATGTATAGTTACGCACATTGCGGATTGCACTGATACGTTTTGCTTCCGGTGCAGCTACATCCATCAAGGTCTGATGGACTTTTGCCTCTTGTACAAACATTCTTTCCAGGCTTCTTAGTAATCGTTTTTTCTCTTCGTTTTCATTCAAACGGTCAACTTTTGCATAAAAGTCTTCTATTGTCTTTTCTACTTTCTCTTTCGGATAAAGGCTTAAAGCCTTGTTGGCACTCATTTGTACGCGTAAGCGTTCATTATGTTCGACCAATGCTTCCACAATAGCGGGCAATAAGGAATCGTCACCTACAAATCCAGCATAAATGGCACTTTGGCGAGCTACCATTTCATAAGTATCGTTCAAACCTTCGCGTAATGCTTCGATGAAGTTGTCGTCCTGATAACGGCTCAACAACTTGATAGCTTCCATACGAACCGTATTGAAGCCACTTTCCCGGTACTTCTTCAGGAGCAACGGAGATAATTCCTTTTGGGTATCGGCGTCAGCCAGCATACGCATGGCCAAACTTTGTACATCAGCGTATGGGCTGTTTAACAAATTCTTCCAATAGGCTTTGTCATCTTTGTGTATTGTTATATCGGTACTTAAAGTATTGGCTTCGATAGGAGCAAAACGGAAAGTGGGATCACCAAACAAATGACCTTCAAGTGATGCGATTAGCTTATTGTATTGCCCGGCTCGTACACCATGGGACAACAAACCAATCATTTCAATAGTCCAGCGGTCTTGCAATACGTTACGGGTATTTCCTTGTGCTACTAATGTCTGACCGTCATTAAAGATATATTGTCCTGCTATATAGTCGTTTTCGTGAAAAGAACCGTTGTAGCACGCATCAAACATTATCATCTTCGGATTAGTGGAAAGATTTCTCTTCATTAAATCTTCCGTTACGATACGTTCATCAGCGTAGTGAAGAGAGTCTGCTTCCCAGAACTTAGGATTGTCCAGGTCTTTAAAAAACACCTCATTCACTTGTCGTTTTTCCTGCATCTGAATACGTAAGGTGTCTTTGTCACGTTTTCCAACATGGGACATGACTGCATTATAAAGTGTACTCTTCAACATTTTATAACGATTATTGAAATCAGTGCATGCCAATTCATCATTAATAAGCTGCCCTGTTGGCATTCCATGTTCATGAAACATAAATAAGTCAAGGTCCTTTCGTTGCAATTCGCTGAATAACTTATATTTCATAGGGTGTTTCATTCGGAAGTTCCAATGTTTGAATCCCATTTGACGACCAAAAGCTAATGGAAAGTTCTCCATATAAGCTTTTTCGTCATCCATCCATACAATCAGGCAATCGGAATTGTAAGAAGCACCATTGAATGAGAATACCCGATCTAATTGATTATGCTTATCTGCCTTGGCAGCAGCAGCTTTCTTCAGATATGAGGCAATGGCCGCATATTTATCCCCTTCCTTTTTTTCCGGATACTTGATACGAGCTGAATAGAAAGTAGGATTTAGCCGCTGGGGACTGTCTTCTGTCAATTTGTAGTAGAAATGCTGATGATTTACTGAGTCTTGCCTGATGAACTCAAACTTTAAGTTCAGATCATCATAAAAGCGGTCGGTAGGTACGGAAGACTGATCCCAAGGAAAGGCTTTCTCATTCATTTTGAATGCAGTAGTCATGTGTTGCGCATTACGTACCAATGCGACAGGCACATCGCCGATTAAAACCAGACCTTCCAATGAAGGGCATTCTTGATATGTTTTGATGATTATCTGTTTGACTTGATCTGGATTTTGCCAGTCACCGCTGATCAGATAAGTTGCCAAACCATCATCTTCAACCGCAGTTTTGTACTGATGCATGGCATCTTTGGTATTTGCATAAGTTTGGTTATCTGTTATGATAGCAAAAGCGGTAGGTTGTTTGACCAATGGCTTTATGACTGTTGTTTGTGCATTTCCTGCCAATGGCAAAAGAAATGCCAGATATATTATTTTTTTAATCATGGCCAATTAATTTTTAAGTCTGTAATATGTACGGTCGGCTTCTTCACGAAGGTTCTCGGATAAGCTCTTATCTTTTCTCAGTTGATCGCATACCCGAAGGATGTCAGGCTTCCGATAAGAATGAGTGAACCAAGCAAAAGCCTCCAATAAACAGGTTTTTAGCTTTTCACTTTCACTGGAGTCGGTAAGTAAAGCCAAGAGGCCGTCTACACAGGCATGTGCCATATGATTTTTCAGAGAATTGCAATAAAGGATGCGCCAACGTTCGGAAGTTTCTTTGCTTAATAACTCTTTTTGCATGCTACGACTATTATTGGCATTCTCCAAAACCTTACGCATCTCCTCCTTGTCTTGCAACACATAGGTCTCAGCCATTACTTTATCAATTGCCGCCTGTACGGCTGCCTGATCAAAGACTTGAAGCCCCAAACTCACATTAAATGCCACACGCTCGGATAGGTTGTCTTCTACATAGGCTTTGATTTGCGGATAAACATACTCGTTCAGTCCCACATGTTGCATCATACGAACAGAGGTGCGACGAATAAATTCATAGGAATCCGTAATGGCCAAGTGTAAGACTTCCCGGAAGTTTTTGTCACTAATCTTCTCAAGCAATGCCAAGCAGGTGAAACGTACCATCATGAACGAGGAAGTTTCAAAAGTTTTTCTTAATAAATCAGAAATACCCGGATAGTCATTGCGATAAAGGTTGTGCAAAGCAAAATTCTGTATGTCGGCATAGGGCGACTGTAATAACTCCAACATGCGGGACTCGCTATATGGTTCTTTGAACAAAGCATTGGCATCTACCTCATTGATAGATTGAAAACGTAGAGTAGGGTCACCGGTAATGTGCGATTCGAGAATATTCGTCAATTTAGCCCATTGCCCCACTCGTGCTCCCATACCTAAC
>JAGZBF010000045.1:0-3479 GCA_018370025.1 Collinsella sp.
CGGCTGTCTCGATAATCTTCTCCTTCAAAAGAAAATACTTTGTGCATGTTGGACTTCTGATAGTCATAATACCACAATTCATCTTGGACAACGAATGCTGCTTTCTTTCCGCCATTTTTACTGATCAACTGTTTCTGACTGCTTCCGATTCCCAATAAAATACGATTATTACTACGATCGATCGTATCGTATCGCATATATGCTTCCATATTACGTTCATAATTTAACAGATACATTCTGTCCTTTGCATATCGAACCCTGAAATATTCTGTTGCCTGATAATACTGTTTTGTTCCATCCGTATTCTCTGCTGAAAGAATATATCTCAGCTCCAGTGACGTTACATTTTCAGAAATTTCTTTTACGGTTGCAGGATATACACTTTCAACCTGTGGTTTTAATGTTGCATAAGATACCGCTTCCTGTGTCGATTTCAAGTCAACATTCGCCAGATTATTCGATGTTGTTCCCTCTGCCGTTTCTAAATACTGACTGATAAACTCTGTATTACCTTCTGTCAATGCTGCATCATGGAATTTCTGTGCAAAATCCAGACATTCTTTTAAATGAAAACTAGTTCCATAAATCACACGTGTAAAATAACGGATCGTTTTGTCATTTTGTTTCACTGACAATTCCATTAGATATGTTTTTCCATTTTCCAGACGTTCTTTAATCTTAATGTTTGCCGTCTTTTTTCCTTTGACTTTATGAAATGCTGTATCACCATTTCCAAGGATTGTTTTATTATCTGTATCATAAATCTTATATGACACGACACTGACATCAGATTTTGCATATGTCAGCATTACTTTTACTTCATTCTCATATTTTGGTGTGAGACTGTCTCGGATCAAGGATGCATCAACACTTCCCTGATACCCATGCAACTGGTTAATATTCGGTCCATCTGCAGACACTGTTAATAAAGGGATTGTTGCTTGACTAGTTTCTGTAACCCCTTTGTTATTTCTTCCAACTAACATATAATTCCAGATAAATAATGAAATTAAAAATAGAATTCCAAATACTGAAATTTGTATCACTTTACTTTGCTTCATTACTTTCTCCTTTTCCTAATTCCGTGAAGCCTTATAATGTACATTTTATCCGTTTTTGTATATGAATACAACCTTTTTAAGAAATGTTTAAGATGTATGTTTTTCATTTTACAGCGGATTTCATAGTGATTCCCTATGAAACAAGAAAAAAACCAGGATTTCTCCCGGCTCTTTCTTTTTATGCTTTAAACATATTTCGTTTTCTTCGATAACGGCATCTTCTATGATAAATCTCTCCTCCAAGCAGCGAAAGGATCATCTGATATAATAACTGTTCTTTCTTCTGACAATCTTGCTTCTCTTGATGATCGATCTTATCATAAATCTTATCCACCATAGCAAGCAGCATCGTTCGATCCATATATTCATCAAACATCCTGCTGCCCTCGTATTCCATCTGATCACAAATATCTTCGATCAGATCCAGAATCTGTCTGGCCAGTGCAGAATACATTCTCGTAATATACTGATAATCGTCTTCCTGCCTCTGTTCCTGTGCTACAAATTCTCTGACTGGTCTTACTTCAGTATCAAATAATGGAAGATCTCCTAAACCATCTCTGTCTGCCATCTTCCTGCTCCTTTTTCTCTATCAATCATATCTTATGATCATTTAGAGAAAATATTGCATGTCCTATTCTCTATTTTCTTCCCGAATACTTCTCACTTCTTCATTGATCGCCAACATCTTGCTGTCTAAAAACGTCACAAGATCTGCACACTCCTTCAATTCTTTCTTAATGTATTCTGGTGTATTGCCCTCGTATTTATAATAAATCTTATGCTCCAGAGATGCCCAAAAGTCCATTGCAACCGTTCTGATCTGAATCTCTACTTTGGTAGGTACCACTCTGTCAGATAAAAAGATTGGTACTCTTACGATCAGATGATAGCTTCTGTATCCATTGACCTTGGGATTCAACATATAATCCTTTGTCTTTAGTACTTCTATATCATCTTGTGATGAGATCATATCTACGATTCGATAAATGTCTGGTGTAAAATAACAAATAACCCTGACCCCAGCGATATCGTCAATATATTTCTGGATATTCTCTACTGTGATCTCTTTTCCTTTACGTATCAGCTTTCTTGTGATGCTCTCATCTGTTTTTAATCTTGATTCGTTATGTTCTATCGTTTTGTACTGGTGCACTAGTTTAAACTCATCATTTAATATCTCTAATTTCGTTCCGATCTCTTTTAATGCAGAACGATATAATAATTTGATCTTTCGGTATTCAAGCATTACATCTTGTACATCAGGTAATTCTAATTCTCTCATATGTCTCACTCCTTACCATGTTTGCTATTCCTATTCTATCACTGTTTCACTTTGTATTCAATAGCATACAATCCGAGTAGTAAGTTCTTAAATACCTAAAAATGGGTAAAAAAAATCCGTGCGGAATGCGTTGTGCTATCTTCCACAGACGTTACCTCTATAGTTAACTCAACCCAGGCACCCTCACGGCACATAGAAGGTTCCACTTAGTGCTGCTTTGTTCCCAACCTGACACGGTTCATGGATTCCTATTGCGTGAGACCCAGATATCAACGCCACTTGTAGAGGGCAGCTCTACAGAAAACAGCCCGAAGCAAACCATCACCTCTGCTATAGCGGATTGCAGAAATAGGGTGCCGCTACCTCCCCGGCTAGCACGGAAGCTTTATGACTTGATTATCTTTGGCATCTTTTACAAGATGCATATTTGATTATACTAAATACTTTTCTTTTGGTCAATAGTTATTCTTATTTGGTTTTTAGATAAATTTTTTTCGTTCCCCGATATCTTCCTCTTCCTTTTACGATCACATATTTGTGACCTTCTTTTTTGACGATCTTGTAATCTTTATTCTTTTTTAAATGCTTTCCTTTGTAATATAATACGATTCCTTTTGGATTCTTATTTTTAGAATCCGCCTTACAATATCTCAAATGAATCTTGTTTACTGGCTGCATTACTGTATATGTCTTTAAACGCACCGTTGCATGATCTGGGTTCAGATCATTCCATTTTCTATGATCATAAAGATAACTCTGTCCTTTTTTTGTTTTATTAACTATTATATGTTCTTTTTTATCTATAGGTTTACCATATAGTTATCTATTGTGTGAACTTGGAATTGTATTACAAATTATAGTTACTATTCTCTTTTTTAGAAAAAATGCGCAAATGTTTGAACCAGTTAAAAAGTTTCAACAAAGTTTAAATAATTATCAACAACTTTTTTTAACTATTCAAAATGAGCCGTTTCATTCATCTTTATTAATAGAACTTCAAGCAAAGATTTCTCAAGATCAACAAGCAGTTAAAGGTATCGAAAAATTATCACGTATATCTCAAGCCATTTCTTATAGACAAAATATTCTTTTGTTGATTTTATTTAATGGACTTGGCTTATATGATATTTTTG
>JAGZBF010000046.1:0-3446 GCA_018370025.1 Collinsella sp.
TTTGAAAAAGAAGGAAAAAAGGATCATGTGCTCATCAAGGCGGCAGATGAATCCAATGACAGAAAGATCCCGCGGATGGATTCCGAGTATGCCATGGGCTACGAGCTGACCATGGAGCTTCTCCAGGAAGGACATAAATTTACGGCTATTGCAGGACAGAATGACATGATGGCCATAGGCGCCATTGATGCGCTGCATGAAATGAGGATACACGTTCCGAAGGATGTTTCTGTCATAGGGTGTGACAATATTTTTTATTCCGGCATCCGCAGGATCTCCCTGACAACCATTGATCATTTTGTTGCGCTGAAGGGAAGAGATGCCTGTGACATCATCATCCGTAAGATCGACATGAATGATAAATTTTACCTGGATGAAAGACCTGCCAGCCTGTATAATATCGAATATACCCCGAAGCTGATCACGCGCCGCACGACGGGGTATGCAAGACTGGACAGAAACCAGTCTGATGAACAGAAAAATAAATAATAGCGCAAAAATTATTAATAATAATATATAGAGAGAGTTTCCATGACACATTTGAATAGAAACCTTGTTAGCTACGATAATTACGGCGATATTCGAATTGAGGAAAATGGAAAGAAGCTGTTTTGGGTGAAAAAATTGACAGGCACTATTAATAAAACGTTATTTTATTAATAAAATATTTATTAATAAAAAACAGGTGCCTTGACCCCCGCAATGAGTTTGTTATAATGGAATCATCAAGAAAAAGAACGAACGTAAACAGGAGGAAAAAACAATGAAATTTTTTATCGACACAGCTAAAGTAGAGGATATCAGAGAAGCAAATGACATGGGAGTTATCTGTGGAGTTACAACAAACCCGTCTCTGATCGCCAAAGAAGGAAGAGACTTCAACGAGGTGATCAAAGAGATCACAACGATCGTTGACGGACCGATCAGCGGTGAGGTTAAAGCTACCACAACAGATGCTGAGGGAATGATCCGTGAGGGACGTGAGATCGCAGCGATCCATCCGAACATGGTTGTTAAGATTCCTATGACAACAGAGGGACTGAAGGCAGTTAAGGTTCTTTCCTCTGAGGGGATCAAGACAAACGTTACTCTGATCTTTTCTGCTAACCAGGCACTTCTTGCAGCAAGAGCAGGTGCTACATATGTATCTCCGTTCCTTGGAAGACTGGATGACATCTCCACAGATGGCGTTGAGCTGATCCAGCAGATCGCTGAGATGTTTGCAGTTGCAGATATCCCGACAGAGATCATCGCAGCAAGCGTTCGTCATCCAATGCATGTAACTGCATGTGCACTTGCAGGCGCAGATATCGCTACGGTACCGTTCAAGGTAATTGAGCAGATGACACATCATCCGCTGACAGATGCAGGTATCGCTAAATTCCAGGCTGATTACAAGGCAGTATTCGGTGAGTGATCGAAACCTCTTTTATATACAAATTCCCTGTGAACAGCAGGGCACTAAAAAGGAGACATTTATAACATGGATAAGTTAGAACTTCAGAAAGTTGCCAACGAAGTCCGCAAGGATATCGTAACAGCAGTCCATGCAGCAAAGGCCGGCCATCCGGGCGGATCCCTTTCTGCAGCAGACGTGTTCACCTATTTATATTTTGAAGAGATGAACATCGATCCGAAGGATCCTAAGAAGGCAGACCGTGACCGCTTTGTCCTTTCCAAAGGACATACAGCACCGGGACTCTATTCTGTACTTGCAGAGAGAGGATATTTTCCAAAAGAGGATCTGAAAACACTTCGTCATCTGGGCTCCTATCTTCAGGGACATCCGGATATGAAGCATATTCCGGGCGTTGATATGTCCAGTGGTTCTCTTGGTCAGGGAATCTCTGCAGCAGCAGGTATGGCTCTTTCTGCCAAACTCAGTAATGATGACTATCGAGTATATACATTGCTGGGTGATGGTGAGATCGAGGAAGGCCAGGTGTGGGAGGCAGCTATGTTCGCAGGCTTCCGTAAACTGGACAACCTGGTTGTGATCGTAGATAACAATGGACTTCAGATCGATGGTGACATTGCAGATGTATGCTCCCCGTATCCGATCGACAAGAAATTTGAAGCTTTCAATTTCCATGTGATCAATGTTGCGGACGGCAACGATATGGATCAGCTGAAGGCTGCTTTTGATGAGGCAAGAGCTACAAAGGGTATGCCGACAGCTATCATCATGAAAACAGTAAAAGGTAAAGGCGTTTCCTACATGGAGAACGCAGTAGGCTGGCACGGAAAAGCTCCGAATGATGAGCAGTATGCACAGGCAATGGAAGATCTGGAGAAGGTAGGTGAAGCATTATGTCAGAAGTAAAGAAAATCGCAACGAGAGCAAGCTACGGCAGTGCCCTCATAGAATTAGGAAAAAAACACGAGGATCTTATCGTTCTTGACGCTGACCTTGCTGCAGCTACACAGACAGGTATGTTTAAAAAAGAATTCCCGGAGCGTCACATTGACTGCGGTATCGCAGAGTGCAACATGATGGGTATTGCAGCAGGAATCGCTTCCACAGGTAAGGTTCCCTTTGCAAGTACTTTTGCAATGTTTGCAGCAGGACGTGCTTATGAGCAGGTTCGTAACTCTATCGGATATCCGAAGCTGAATGTAAAGATCGGAGCAACTCACGGCGGTATTTCTGTAGGTGAAGATGGCGCCACACATCAGTGCCTGGAGGATTTTGCCCTGATGAGAGTGATTCCGGGCATGGTCGTTGCAAGTCCTTCTGATGATATCGAAGCAAAAGCTATGGTTGCTGCTGCTTACGAGCATCAGGGACCGGTATACATGAGATTCGGACGTCTTGCTGTTCCGGTTATCAATGACAGACCGGATTATAAATTTGAGCTTGGTAAGGGCATCGTTCTCCGCGAGGGAAAAGATCTTACCATCATCGCAAACGGACTTTGCGTTGCACCGGCTCTTGAAGCAGCTGAGAAGCTTGCAGCAGACGGAATCGATGCAAAAGTGATCAATATCCATACCATCAAGCCTCTGGATGAGGACCTTGTTGTTGCAGCTGCCAAAGAAACCGGCAAGGTTGTAACTGTTGAGGAGCATTCCATCATCGGCGGTCTTGGCGGAGCTGTATGCGAGTGCCTGGCTGAGAAGGCACCGGTACCGGTTAAACGTATCGGAATCCATGATGTATTCGGTGAGTCCGGTCCGGCATTAGAGCTTCTTCATAAATACGGTCTCGATGCAGAGGGTATCTATAAGCAGATCAAGGAGTTCGCATAATCAAGATCAACAGGGGATAAGTCTGTTTCTGCAGGAAGTATCTTAAGGATCCCGCAGGCGATCACATCTGCAAGTGCTACCACGGTGGAGAGCCGGGTAGTCTGCAGGGTAAGCTGCTCCATGATTCCGGCAGTATTTACAATGCCGGTGATATGGATGTCCCCTACAGGTGTTCAGAAAGATCTTCCACCTGTAGG
>JAGZBF010000024.1:0-24946 GCA_018370025.1 Collinsella sp.
GTCGACGAAACTGGAGAGGAGGTATTACGAGCTCCTGTGCGAATTGGAGAGAACGCTCCCGCAAACTGCCTCTTGACAACTTATAGGAGCGTCGGTTTTATTGAGGCAAATATGTTGGGTGCTCGGCATTTCCAAAAAAGTCTACTCACTTAGCAAGCGGGCAGCCAAAAAAGAACCGCCGCGACGTCGTTTGACTCCGTTGCGACGGTTTTTCGAGCATTTTCGCGCTGTCGAGGACGCAGACGCTCCTCATTTCTAGCGCTTACCGAGCAAGAAGGCGCTACTCTCCGAAAGTAGTCAAAAAAGCCCCGTCCCAAATTAGCTACGGTAGATCGGCGGAACAAGGTTATTCGCCCGGGTTGATGTTCGCGTAGAACTCGGCCCCGTCGTCCAGGCGCAGGATGCCCACGCGGCCGAACTCGGAGCCGGTGGCGGCGGCGCAGTCGATGTCGATGCGATCGGGCACACCAGCAGTGTCCTCGCCGCCCAAGCGCACGATCTGCCCGCGTCCCGATTCCTCATCGAGCCCCGCCAGACCACCGACCTCGCAATAACGCCCGAGCGACACCGTTGGCGTGTGACCGCTCACCACGACCGGACCCTTGCCCTCGGCAGAAAGCAGCCCGGTCGGCGCATCCCAATAGCCGTGACGAATCCACAGCAGGTCATCGGCCGACTGCACCGCGAGCATCTGCTGCAGCAGCTCGCGATCGGCACCCACCGCTCCAACGCCATCGGCACAATCGACGCCATGCTCAAGCAAAAACGCGCGCGCCGCCTTCATCTCGATTCCAGCATGTACCAGCAGATACGGGCGCTCCTCGGTCTCGGCCACCGCGTAGAGCGGCAGCGCGGCCATCCATCGCACGAGCTCCTCGTATGCGTCAAATTCCATGTCGTTGAGCTGCTCGCGCGTCGTCCAGCCACCGTTGATATCCCAGGTCTCGGCATCGAGCGGATCCTGGCCAATGATGGCATCGAGCATGATCTGCTCGTGATTGCCCTTGAGCACGCGGGCGTTGGGCAGCGAGCGCACGAGCTTAATAACGCCGACCGGATCGGGCCCGCGATCGATCATGTCGCCCAGCACGTACAGCGTGTCGTCGGACGCCAGCGAAATCTTGGACAGGGCCTCGTCAAGCGCACGCACGTGCCCGTGAGCATCAGATGTCACATAGATCGCCATGGTACGCCTCTCTTTGCATTGCAGCGGAAGCCCGGCGCCGCAACTAAAACTTCAAGTTGAACTTAAACGTTACCCATTGTACTCCGTTGCAATAAAGCTGGAAAGGGTTTCCGAGCAGAGGCAAAGACGGCAGCCGTCTATGACGATATCGCGCACGCCCGCAATCCAACCCCATAAACCCACCATCTTTGGGTACAAATAACCGCAGACAACTGACCGTGCCACGCCAACCACCCAGGAGCGGACACCATCCATGAACCAGATCCTTCTCTTTATCGGCCTCGTCATTATTCTGTGCCTGACCATCAAACCCGTCGGCAAAAAGCTCCCCTTCCCCACCCTGCTTATCTTTATCGCACTCGGCATGCTGCTGGGCGTCAACGGTCCGGCGCATATCGACTTTAGCGACTATGCGCTCACCGAAACCGTCTGCAGCACGGCGCTGCTGTTCATCATGTTCTACGGCGGCTTTAACACCAATATCGACCGTGCCAAACCCGTCGCTGTGCCGGCGGTGCTGCTGAGCACGCTCGGCGTCGTCATCACTGCCGGCATCACCGGCGTGTTTGCCCACTTCGCGCTGGGGTTCGACTGGATCGACGGCCTGCTGTTGGGATCGGTCGTGGCATCCACCGACGCGGCCAGCGTCTTTAGCGTGCTGCGCGAGCACAACCTTTCGCTGAAGGGCGGCACCGACTCGCTGCTCGAGGTCGAATCGGGCTCCAACGACCCCGTCGCCTACATGCTCACCGCCGTGCTCGCCGCACTCGCGGCCGGCGGCGACATCAACATTCCCGCACTGCTGGCCAAGCAGATTATCCTGGGCGCGGGCCTGGGCCTTGCCATCGGCTGGGCGGCGGGCCGTCTGATTGAACGCGCGCACGCAACGGCCGAGGGCGCGCAGACCATCTTCTTGTTCGCCGTGGCGATCGTCGCCTACGCGCTACCAAGCTATCTGGGCGGCAACGGCTTTTTGGCCGTATACCTGGCCGGCATTGTGCTGGGTGCGAGCGACATCACCGGCAAGGTCGAGATGGCGCACTTCTTTGACACCCTCACCGAGATGGCCGAGATGACGATCTTCTTCTTGCTCGGCCTGCTCGTCACGCCCGCACGCCTACCACAGATGCTGCTGCCGGGCCTGGCGCTCATGGCGTTTATGCTCTACGTGAGCCGCCCCATCGCCGTCGGCGTGCTCCTGGCGCCCTTTAAGACGAACCCCCGCCAGGTCGCGCTCGTAAGCTGGGCGGGCCTGCGCGGAGCAGCTTCGGTCGTGTTTAGCCTCTTTGCCGTGGTGGCCGGCGTTCCCGGCGGACACGACCTGTTTGACCTGGTGTTTGTGATTGCCGTGTCGAGCATTGTGGTGCAGGGCTCGCTGCTGCCGGCGGTGGCGAAGAAGCTCGATATGATCGATGCGACCGGCGACGTGCGCCGCACCTTTAACGACTACCGCGACGAGGACGGCATGTCGTTTGTAAAGCTCAAGGTGTGCGCTGGACATCCGTTTGCCGGACGCTCGCTCGCGGACATTGGCAGCGCCACAAATATGCTCGTGGTCCTGGTGCTGCGCGACGGGGCGCACCCGGTACTGCCCAATGGCGACACCGTGATCCAGGAAGGCGATCTGCTGGTGATGGCCGCGCCGACGTTTGAAGAGCGTACCGAAGTTACGCTGCGCGAGGTCACCGTGACTCCCCACGGTCGCCTGGCCGGCCAGCGCCTGTGCGATGTGCCGCAAGGCAAACATCCGTTTATTGTGGTGATGCTCAAGCGCGAAGGCCAAACGATCATCCCCGACGGCAACACCCTAATATACGCCGGCGACGAAGCCGTCATCGCCACGCTAGCATCGTAGTGACTAGGAGGTAGCTACTTTAGGACGAAGAGATCAAGCGCCTAGGAACCTCATGTCTTCGCTCGCAGATTTGGATTTGCCTGAGGAGTAAAGCACCCCTCCCCCATGTAACCATCCTGTAAATCATAGCGGCGCGCTCGGGTTTTGCTGTGATGCGGTCGCGCCTGACGCTGCACTGTGCTAAAGTATCCCGAACGTTCAAACGACTACGAGGGGGAACTAGAAGATGGCACGTGTGCACAACTTCTCAGCTGGCCCGGCCGCACTGCCTACAAGCGTGCTCGCCGAGATCGCCGACGAGATGATGGACTACCGCGGTTGCGGCATGTCCGTGCTCGAGATGAGCCATCGATCTAGCATGTACCAACAGATCATCGACGACGCCGAGGTAACCCTGCGTCGCCTGCTGAGCATCCCCAACAACTACCGCGTCCTGTTTTTGCAGGGCGGCGCCACGCTGCAGTTTGCGGGCATCCCCATGAACCTCATGCGCCGCGGCCGCGCCGGCTACATCGTGACCGGCAACTTTGCCAACAAGGCATACAAAGAAGCCGACAAGTACGGCGAGGCCGTGCTGCTCGCGAGCTCCGAGGACACCAACTTCGACCGCATCCCCGACATGGCCGACATCAACGCTCGCATTGCCGCCGAGGCCGCGAGCGACGGGCTCGACTACGTTTACATCTGCCAGAACAACACCATCTTTGGCACCATGTACCACGAGCTGCCCGCTTGCGGCGACGTGCCGCTGGTCGCCGATGTCTCGAGCTGCTTTTTGTCGCAGCCGCTCGACGTCAAGCGCTACGGACTCATCTACGCCGGCGCTCAGAAAAACGCCGGCGCCGCGGGCGTCACCGTCGTTATCGTGCGCGGCGACCTGATCACCGACGGTCCGGCCTTTGCGCAGACTCCGCAGTACATGGACCTTAAGACCCAGGCCGCCAAGGGCTCCATGCTCAACACGCCCAACACCTTTGGCATCTACGTGTGCGGCAAGGTGTTCCGGTGGGTCGAGGAGACCGGCGGACTTGCCGCCATGGCCGAGCGCAACTGGGCCAAGGCCAACCTGCTCTACAACCTGCTCGAGCAAAGCGAGCTGTTCCATGGCACCACGCAGACAGACAGCCGCTCCATCGCCAACGTCACCTTCCGCACCGGCGACGCCGAACTCGACGCGGCCTTTGTCGCAGGCGCGGCCGGGCACCAGATTCAAAACGTCAAGGGCCATCGCCTGGTGGGCGGTATGCGCGCCAGCGTCTACAACGCCGTAACCATGGAAGACGTGCAGGCACTGGCCTCGTACATGAAGGACTTCGAAGCGCAGCATAGTTTGAGCCCGCGATCTAACTAGCCCGCAACCCGCGGGCCGACCAGCCACTTCAAACCACCTGTTTAAACCAAACCTGCTAAGGAGTTTTTCATGCGTATGATTAAGACCATCGACGACATCACTAAAGACGGCAAAGTCGAGTTTGGCGAGGGCTACGAGTTTGTGGACACCGCTGAGGAGGCCGACGCCATCCTGATGCGCTCGACCGACCTGCACGGCTACGAGCTGCCCGAGGGCATCCGCGCCATCGCCCGCTGCGGCGCCGGCGTCAACAACATCCCCGTCGAGGAGTACGCCAAAAAGGGCGTCGTCGTCTTTAACTCCCCCGGTGCCAACAGCAACGCCGTCAAGGAGCTCGTCCTGGGCATGCTGGTGCTCTCGAGCCGTGGCGTGGTGCAGTCGATGAACTGGGTGCGCGACAACGCTGACGATCCCGAGATTCAGGTCGATGCCGAGAAGGCCAAGAAGGCCTTTGTGGGCCGCGAGCTCAAGGGCAAGCGCATCGGCGTTATCGGTCTGGGCAACGTGGGCTCCAAGGTCGCCAACGCCTGCGTCGATCTGGGCATGGATGTCTACGGCTACGATCCGTTCATTTCCGTCGAGCACGCGTGGGTGCTGAGCCGCGAGGTGCAGCGCGTGGGCACGCTCGAGGACCTCTGCCGCGGCTGCGACTACCTCACCGTGCACGTGCCCAGCAAGGCCGACACCATCGGCATGATCAGTACCGAGCAAATCAACCTGCTGGCACCCGACGCCGTGCTCATCAACTACGCGCGCGAGACCACCATTGACGAGGACGCCGTCGACGCCGCCCTGCGCGAGGGCAAGCTTAGCTGGTTTAGCTGCGACTTTGCCACGCCCAAGACCGTCAAGATGCCCAATACGTTTATCACCACGCACTCGGGCGCCGGCACCGGCGAGGCCGAGGCCAACTGCGCCGACATGGCGATCAGCGAGCTCAAGGATTACCTGGAAAACGGCAATATCGCGCACAGCGTCAACTACCCCGCCTGCAGCATGGGCAAGGCGCGCGCCGCGAGCCGCATCGCCTGCCTGCACGCCAACGTGCCCAACATGATCGGCCAGATCACGGCCATTCTCGCCAAGGACAACGCCAACGTGCAGCGTATGACCAACGAGTCCGCTGGCGAGAACGCCTACACCATGTTCGACACCGACGAGCACCTGAACAGCAGCACCATCGAGGCGCTCAAGCAGATTCCGTCGATGTATCGCGTGCGCGTGATCAAGTAGCGTCGGCGCCAAGCCTGCCAGACAGACCACGAAGTCCATTCGGCCCCCGTTTTCACGAAACGGGGGCCGATTTCGTTGCTCCGGCTGGTTTTGAAAATGCTACCCATAATAAGTTTTTTCGGATAATCGACAGTGAGGCCCTAGTCGCTAAGCACAACTGCTTTTACAAACAGCTTTATCAGGGGTTTTAGTAGGTAAAAATCGATCTCTATATGCCAAACTAATGTTGACTGTCCATTTTCCGAAATAACTTGCTCTAGGTAGCACTTTTCAAGCCAATTCCAAGGAGCAATTGAAGGCTATTCGCAACTAAAACCCTAGCTTCCGCCACCGTTTTCCACCCGCGCGGCTACATTCCCGCCCAATCGATAAAAATCTCCTCACGAAGCCGCCGTTCGAGCTCTTGCTGCCGCGGTGTCTTGTCTTTCAACGGCATATCGAGATAGGACATGATGAGTTCCATCACTACATGGAAGGCATCGGAGTCGACCAGCTGACCATAGGTCATCAGAACGACGGGATATCCCATGGCTTGCAGGGCCGTCGTTCGATCGGAGTCCGAGATCTTGGATTCTATGGATCCGTGAATGGCTTTACCTTGGCATTCAACCAGGCACTCTCGGCTGCCGTCCTTATTTGCCAGCAGAATATCGGCGTAGCGCCTATCAAGCCCCGAAATCAGGCGGGCGCTGCGCGTCATGCGAATCTCAACATTATTGGTAAGGCGCAGCCCTTCGCCGCCGCGCAGCCTCGAAAGGCCAAACAGCATCGAAGCTTGGACCTCAAGCGGCGATGCCACAACCCCCGTAATGCATTTCGCGGCACGTGTGAATGATTTAGCACCGCGGAGTCCCTGGATCTTATTGGCGAACTCCGTAAGGTCAGAGAGCTCGATCAAGGGAGGTCGTTTCCACAAGTCCGTTGGATTCCCCGAGGCATCCTTTACGTTTTCCCAGCCCGACCGTGCGTCACCCCACCGGCTCCCATATGCCTGCTCAAGCGCCAACTTTACTTGAGGTGCAATCTTGCACACGGCAAAGGTGCCGCACATCTCAAACATGCACATGATCAGACGCTCGTTTGAAACCGAGGAAGCCAGGGTCAGCAGGGTAAAGAGCGGGGACGCGACATCAAGGCCAAACTCCGTCTGCTGCACGGAGCCAAACGGCCTCTCCCCGTTCCAAACATGTCTGACAATGCGACCGCCCTTACGTCCGCAGCCGCCCTGCGCCAACACATGTAACGGAGTGCGCAGGAAATGCTTGACGAGTGGATGTTCACAAAGGCGCTCCCTGCGCGGATCGTCCGCAGAATCGGGCAGGTCCGGCATTATCGCCAAGACCTGTGGGGGTATCCGGTGATACCGAAAGGCAGATATGTCGCACAGCATGTCGTCCATGGAGAGTACGTACCCACTGCGTCGTTTGTAAACCCGCCCGGACGGCAAACGCGATGGCTCGGCCTGCGAACGGTAAATGCTGCTACGTGCACGTCGCGAATCTGCAGGTGACTTACAATCGGTTTGCAAAGCAAACTGATTCTGAGGTTTCATATGGTTGATGATGACGAGGGCGGCTATCGCCCCTTTGTCGTGCCCGACCACGCCAAGGTCTGGGTCTACATGCGCCTGACGCCGCCGACCGATACGGCCGCCGCGATCAACATGGTCGAGCAGGCCACTGCCACCGCCGAGGCCGCGGTTCCCGGTTGCCATGGCAGTTTCGCCGTGACGGGCGATCGCCCCGCCATCGAGCGCGACCCAGGCTCTCCCTCCTAGCTGCGCTCAAGCGTGTCGCCGATGACGTGACGGACGCAGACACGACCGTCGGCTTCTTTACCGGCTACACCGACACCGCCGTCATTGCCGGCAAGACAGGTAACCACAATTGCATGAGCTACGGCCCCGGCTCGTTGGTGCTCACGCATAAGCCCAACGAGCCGGGGCCCATGCCGATATCGTTCGCTGCCAGAACGTGCTCATCGCGCTTGTCGACAACACGCTCTGGGACGCAAGCGTCCAAGTTGGGGCATAATAAGCCGCGAACAAACCAACTCACGCGTTAGGACCGCCCATGAAAGCACTTCCGTTTCCCTGCATCCGCCTAGCTCAGGACCGCGTGCTCGAGGCGCTGCCGCAGATGGGCGACATCCTAAGCGGCAACGACGCCCTGCGCGGCGCCATTGCCGACGGGCTCATGCTCAAAGATCCGGGCGCGGCGTATTACGTGTACGAATGCTCCGGAGAGCCAGGGCGCGTGACGGGCGTTGTGGCAATTTGCCCGGTCGGCATACTGACGGGCGACGGCGCGACCCCCGCAGATGCGGCCGCAGCCGCCCGTGCAATCGCCGAGCTTAAGGTGCAGCCGCGCCCCGTGTCGCTCGCCTACGAGGCCTCGCCCGTTATGGATATCATCCTCGGTGCCGCCAAAGAAGGCGCGTCGCTCTATGCCGTCACCGACCCCGCCGGCATTACGCACCGCGCGTGGGAGGTCAAGCGCGAGGACGCCGTTGCCGCCATCCGAGCCATGCTCGACCAGGCACCGGAGCCGACGCCGGCAGACGACCCCACCTATGCTGCCGCGCTAGCAGGGGCGGCGCAGCTCCTGGCAGACGAAGCCCGCGCAGCCGGCGCCTACACGGGCAAAGAGCCGTTCAACTTTACCGTTGCCGCGTTATTCCCCGCCGCGCAGGTTGCCGGCGGCGCACCGCAGGTTCCGACGGGTTTGCTGACCCACCAGATCGCACGGTTCTAACAGGGCCTAAACGCCCGGCACAAAGACTCGGCAGCTCGACAAACAAGGGGCGGGGATACATGCGCATGCATCCCCGCCCCTTTCGCATCGAGCAATGATGTCGGCAATCCGCATCGCCACGCCCGCGCTACCCGCGCTGCGGACCCGCTGCCGCCACGAGCGGCTCAAGACCCAGCTCGCGCGCATAATCTTCTTGCGTAAAGACTTCGACCAGTTCAAACGTATCCGTCGCATCGTCAAACGCAAAATGCAGCACCGAGCAGTTGCCCGGAACGCGCTCGCGCTCGTCGGCCGCCGCTCCCCTCACGTGGTCCAAAAATTCCTTGATGGACGAGGCGTGGCTCACCGCGAGCACGCACTCGTGGTCCGGACGTCGCATAAGATCGGTCAACGTCGCCACCATGCGCTCGCGCACCTGCATCTGCCCCTCGCCGCCAAATTGGCGGTAGAAGTCACGCCACGGACGCTCGGGCATGAGCATCACGCGCTCGGCCTCAAAGTCGCCAAAGAACCACTCGCGCAGGCCGTCTAGGCGCTCGTAGGCGAGGCCCGGCCACAGATTGGCGATAGTCTGCTCGGTACGATGCAGCGTCGAGGTGTAGGCGTGATCGGGTTCAACGCCACGCGCGCGCAAGAACATGCCGGCACACGCCGCCTGGTCGCAACCTAGCTGCGTGAGCGGCGAGTCGCTCCAGCCCTGAATAATGCGCTTAAGGTTGAATATCGTCTGTCCATGACGGACCAGATACAGATCTTTATTCATAGGGGGGTCCTTTCGTTTGCTACCAACCCAAGAGCGAAAACGCCCCATCGAAATAACCAAAATGAAGCACGGCGCCGTTGTCGAGCTGTTCTCCCCCGCCGGCCACATACTCAAGAAACTCCTGGCAGGCTGAGCCGTGGGAAACGGCCAGCACGCAGTTGTGCTGCGGTCGGGCCATAATACGAGACAGCGCCGCGACCATACGTGCGCGAAGCTCACTTTCCGACTCGCCACCAAAGGCCACCGGATAATCACCCCAGGGCTGCGACGGCATGTCGCGATTTGATGTGCCCTCCAACGATCCCAAATGCCACTCGCGCAGATCGTCGAGCGGCTCTATGGGAAGGTCCTCGCCAATAATCAGCTCGGCCGTGTGGCGTGCCCGACCCAACGGAGACGAATACACATGGTCAAAGGAGATGCCGCGCGCCTCAAACGCCGCGCGCGTCGCCAGCGCCTGCTCGCGCCCGCGCGCCGTAAGCGGCGAATCGTGCCAACCCTGCAAAATGTTCTGCACATTGAGCTCAGTCTGCCCATGCCGCACCAAATACAGATCTGCCATACGCCCTCCCCTCGTACTACCACAAAGGGGACGGGCACCTTTGTGGTGGTTTACCGCCGGGTCACGCCGCGGCGACGCTCAACTACACCAGTACGTCGGCGAGTGGACGCTTGGGTACGTGGTGTACCTGTGCCTCGTCACGCCAGTAATTAATTGAGCCGTCGGGGTTGGAATCAATTGCATCGATCACCTGTGTCTCGGCGGGAACGCCAAAGACCATGATCAGCTTGACCTCGTACTTGTCGCCGTCAAGTCCCATGACATCAATCGCACGAGGCGGAAAAGCCTTGAACATGCACGCCGCCACCTCGGGCGTAGCGCTGCGGGCGGCGAGCATCATCGTCTGCGCGGCGATACCAGCGTCTGCCTCGGTGATTGGCGCGGCAGGCTTGCCCGGAGCGGGACGCTCGGCAAGGATCGCGATATAGCCGGTCGGGCGCTCGCCCTCGACAGGACCCGACCAATCCTTGAGCGCACCAGCCCATGTGAGCTTTTCAAATAAGCTCGAACACTCCTCGGCGTCGCTCACCACATGAAAACGCAGACGCTGAGCATTAGCGCCGCAGGGAGCCAGGTGCGCCAGCTCTGCCAGCTCAAGCAAAAACTCGCGCGGTACGCGCATGGACTCGTCAAATCGACGGCATGTGCGGGCACGACGGACCAGCGCGTCAAACGATTCCAGACCGAGCTTTTCGCAGCCCTGCTTTGCCATCGATTCGACACTCGACGGTGCCTCGGGAACTGCTTCGTTCATAGGAACCCCCCAATACAAGCCAATTGTTCTTAGGAAAATCTAACCTAAAACGCAGGCAATAACGAACAGAGCTGCAATGTTCTACATCTGTTGAATAAAATGTCGCGACACAGGGAACAACGAGAACAAATCGGGACCTTTGGGTTACATTTCGCCCTCCCCGACCCATACGCCGGTGCCTTTAGGCGATACTGGTTGTAACGATTAAGGCTTACGCCACGCGGAAAGGAGACATCATGGGCATCTTTAAGAACGATGACAAGCAATCGAGCGCGTTTGGATTTGACGAGAAAAGCATGGCAGGCAAGGCAATCAAGGCCGTGCGCTGGATCTACGCCGTCACGGGCGTCATCGCGCTGCTTGCCGGCATCGCGCTGCTGTTTGCACCCGCCAAGTCCCTCGTCTTCCTGACGACCGTCCTGGGCTTCTACTTTGTGATCACGGCTGGCGTCAGGCTGTTCACCGCCATTTTTGAGCCGCTGCTGCCCGCCGGCTGGCGCGTCACGAGCATCATCTCCAACCTGATCATCATTCTGGGCGGCGTCATAATCCTGCGCAACCAGGCCTTCTCGACCGCAACGCTCAGCACGCTTGTGGTGGTCGTGGCCGGCTTTGGCTGGATCGTCGAAGGTGTCATGTCGATTCTGGAGTCCGAGCTTTCGTCCAACCGCGCCCTCGCCATCCTGAGCGGTGCGCTCTCCATCATCGCCGGCGTGTTCGTGTTCATCTACCCGCTGTGGTCGGCAAAGATGCTCGTCATCTTTAGCGGCGCCGCGCTCCTGGTGTTTGGCGTGACGCTGGTTATTCGCGCTATCCGCTTTGGTAAGCTGGTGCACTAGATGCCGCGAACGCTGTTTATTGATGCCGACGCCTGCCCGGTCACGCGTGAGTCGATCGACTGCGCGCGGCGGGCGGGCGTCGCCGTGGTTATCGCCGGCAACAGTACGCAGAACCTGGAGCGGCACATTCGCCGCGACGATCCGCGCGATGCCGAGCACGCGCGACGCGGCTTTTGGGTCACGACGCTCGACGTGAGCGTAGGCGCCGATAGCGCCGACTTTGCCATTGTCGAACGTCTGCAGGCGGGCGATGTGGTCGTGACGCAGGACATTGGGCTGGCGAGCATGGTGCTCGGCCGCGATGCCGCCTCCATCGGCGTGCGCGGGCGCGTCTACGATAAGGCGACTATCGATATGCAGCTGTTTATTCGCCACGAGGAAAAGAAGGTGCGCCGCGCCGGAGGACGCACCCGCGGGCCGGCAGCCTTCACCAGTGAAGACCGCGCCCGCTTCAAGCGCAACCTCACCGAGCTGCTGCGCTAACCAAGGCAGATTTTTGGGACATACCTAAAAAATCTGCCTATTTGTTTTGAGCGGTGTGAGCTCTCAGGATCCATGGCTCAACAAAAAACGGGCTTCAAAATGCCATGCGTCGCCGCATTGTGCAAGCGCCGTGCATGGCTATTTTGAAGCCCGTTTTGTTAGGCCCACTTAGAGGCCAAAGGCAGATAGGACGAGGCCCCAGCCAGCGCCGATGACGTACATCATGACCAGGAACACGGCGTTTTCGCGAGCGCTGCGATTGGTGCGGAACAGTACCAGATAACCCACGCCGGCGGAAATGAGCGTACCGGCGAGCATCGGTGCCAGTTGCAGTGCGCCTTCCAGATACAGCTGCGTAATGACCACGCTCGCCGAGCAGTTGGGGATCAGGCCGACAAGCGCCGAACCCAGGACGGCGAGCGTCTCGTTGCCACGCAGGAACTGCTCGATCGCGGACTCGCCAAAGGTCTCGAGCACGGCGACCAGAATCAGCGTCACCAGGAAAATGAATACCGATACCTGTACGGTATGTGAGATGGCGCTGCGGATAATCGACAGGACGGGCGCGCCTTCATGAGAGTGGGAGTGACCGTGGCCATGATGGTGTTCATGCTCCCCCTCATGACCGTGATCATGGTCATGTCCATGTTCGTGCCCATGCCCGTGCTCGTCCTCATCCTCATCTTCATCGCAACCGCAATGGTCGTGCTCGCACAGCTCATGGATGTGGTCGGCGCTCACGCCCGCCTCGGCCACCTCGTCGATGATGTCACCGCCGCTGTGGTCGTCATGCGCGCAGTTAACGTGCGCCGGATTGACAGCGGTTCCCAACACGGTACGACGAATCGCCGCATGCGCGCGGGCGTTGCGACGCAGGCCACGAATGGCAGCATCCACGATAAAGCCCGTGACCAGCGCGATCAGCGCTTTCGAAGCCAAAAGCATCGCCATAGTCTGCACGGGAACCTGCTCGGCAAGTAGCAGCGGCAGCATCTCGTCGGAGGTCGAGAGAAACACCGCCACCAGGGTGCCCAGCGTCACGACGCGACCGGCGTATAGCGTTGCCGCCATGGCCGAAAAGCCGCACTGCGGCACCATGCCCAGCAACGAGCCGGCCACGGGGCCAGCGGCGCCGGCACGCTTGATGGTACCGTTGACGCGATCGCCTGCCACATGCTCGAGCGTCTCGAGGACCAGATATGTCACCAACAAGAACGGCACCAGCGAGAGCGTGTCCTTGCCGGCGTCGAGCAGAATATCAATCAGCAAATCCATGACGGATGGAACCTTTCGTGTCTTTCGGCAGCATTGTAAAAGTCCTAGCGGTCAACTAGGGTATTGTAATTGTCCTAGGCGCGATGCCAATAGTTGCCCATGGTAAACTATCATCTCGCCATAACTCGACAAACCCGAGCCGCACAACGCGGCCCGTCCAAGGAGCAGCATATGAACGTATCGCAAGCACTCGAATACGAGCGCCAGCCGTTTATCCCCATGTTTATCTACGGCGACCACGGCGCCATGGAGTCCGAGCGCCAGAAGGGCGAGGAGGCCCTCAAGGTGCTCGAGACTGAGTACTTTACCGCCGAGGACGACCCCGGCTTCGACTTTGCCACCGTGCGCGACCTAGCCGACCGCAACCGCGACCTGTGCGACCAGATTGGCGAGGCGCGCCTGCGCAACGTGACGCCCGCGACGCTTTCGCGCGGCCTGTCCGACGCCGACACCTGCGCCGCCATCGGCAAGATGCAAAAGCGCACCGCCGCGTCCGTCATGCGCGAGATCCGCGGCGACCGCGACGCGCTCGGCGTCGCGGTCGCCCGCAAGCCCATTCAGGGCACGGTGCTCGGCATCGACATCGAGACCACCGGCCGTGCACCCGAGCGCGGCTACATCATCAACGTGGGCTGGGAGATCATGGAGCTCACCAGCGACGCCGTCCCGCATGACGCCGAGGCACACTACTGCGGCCTGCCCGATATCTACCGCGGCGAGGATGTGCCGTTGTCGAATATCCACCACATCACCTGGGACGACATCGACGGCAAAACGCCCTTCCGCGAGAACAAGGAGCTGCAAAAGCAGCTGCTCAAGCTTATGAAGAAGTACCCGTACATGGCGCACAACGCCGCCTTTGAGGACAGCTGGTTCAAGATCCACCTGGACGGTTACGCCGAGGCACGCCGCGCAGGCAAGATCATCGTCATCGACTCGCGCCAGATCTGCCGCAGCCTGGACGCCGACGTGCGCTCGCTCCCCCGCGAGTCCGCGCCCGCCGCGCTCGAGAACTGGGCACGCCGCCGTGGCATCCTCGCCGCCGACGCCAACGAGCAGCACCTGGGCCTCGACGACACCGACCTCATGCTCCGCACCGTCCAGGCCGAGTTCAACCTCAAGAACCTGTTTGCCAAGTAAAAGCGCCATTCGCGAGCAATACCTGTCGGGCCATAGCGCCTGTGTAAAAGCGATACGCCGAGACGCTCCTCTCAAGCGACGCAATGCGGGCCGATATCCAAGTGGATATCGGCCCATTTTTGCACGTCGCTAAGGTATCCACGTTGGCATCGGCGGCCTTATCCGAGCCCATCGATGCCCTTAGCCGCCACTAGGGCCATTCGATAGCAAAATATTTCACAAATATATATTGACATATGAACATGCGCTCATATACTCGGAAGTAAGTTATATGAGCGCATGTTCATATGAAAGGATATTGCGATGAGCGATCCCGTTGATGAAATAAAGTCCAGCATCGACACCACCATCGTGCCCGCGATCCCCACCACCTGCTCGCCCGAGGACCTTCCCGACGAGGAGCTTCTCTACGACCTCGCCGACCTGTTCAAGGTCTTCAGCGACACCACGCGCATCAAGATCCTCTATGCCCTCATGGGCCGCGAGCTCTGCGTAGCAGACATCGCCGAAGCGACCGAAACCTCGCAGTCCGCGGTGTCGCACCAGCTGCGCACACTCAAGCAGTCGCACCTGGTTAAATTCCGGCGCGACGGGCGCAATATCCTATACTCGCTCGCCGACGACCACGTCTACACCATGCTCAACCAGGGCATGAGCCACATCTGCGAATAGCGACCAACCACGGTACCAGCGCGGCCTGCACCCAAGCCGCAAATACGGGGAAAGGAATCCACCATGAAAAAGCAGTTCAAGCTCGACGAGATCGACTGCGCCAACTGCGCGCGTAAGCTTCAGGACGAGCTGGCCAAGCTCGATGGCGTCAAGTCCGTTTCGGTCAACTTTATGACCCAGAAGCTGACGCTCGAGGCCGATGAAGCCGAGTTCGACGAGGTCCTCGACCGCGTTGTGGAGTTCACCGCCGACGCCGAGCCGGACTGCGAGATCATTCTCTAGCCAAGGTTTACGCCAACCCGCAAGGCCGCGCTTGCCGCGGCCTTTGCTCGCGAAATTATATGAGCGAGTGTTCATACATTCAAATGGGAGGATACGAGTCATGGCCACCGCCGACCCCAAGAAGAAAAAGAAGAAGCGCAAGAAAAAAGAGTCACTCGAGCATAAGCGCAACCGCATCCTGGTAGCGCTGGGCATTTTTGCCGTGGTGTACGCCCTCGATGAGCTCGGCACCCTCACTGCCGCATTCGGCACCCCGGGCGACATCTACGCCAGCTTCGCACTGTTCCTCGTGCCTTTTTTGATTGCCGGCTACGACGTGCTCCAAAAGGCATACAACAACATCCGCCGCGGCAAGGCGTTCGACGAGAGCTTCCTCATGGCCGTCGCGACCATCGGCGCGTTTGCCATGGTGCTCTTCCCCGACACCGATCCGCACATGGCCGAAGGCGCCGCCGTCATGCTGTTCTACCAGGTCGGCGAGCTGTTCCAGGCATACGCCGTGGGCAAGAGCCGTAAATCGATCAGCGCCATGATGGACATCGCACCCGACTACGCCAACGTCGAGCAACCCGACGGCACACTCGAGCAGGTCTTCCCCGATGACATCGCCGTGGGCACCGTCATCGTCGTCAAGCCCGGCGAGCGCGTGCCTATCGACGGCGTCATCGTCGAGGGCGAGACACAGCTCGATACCGCCGCGCTCACGGGCGAGTCAGTCCCCCGCCCCGCCAAGTCCGGCGACGATATCATCAGCGGCTGCATCAACATGACGGGGCTCATCCACGTGCGCACCACCAAGCCCTTTGGCGAGTCCACCGTCGCGCGCGTCCTGGAGCTCGTAGAAAACGCCAGCGAAAAGAAGGCGCGCACCGAGAACTTCATCACGCGCTTTGCCCGCATCTACACGCCCGCCGTCACCGGCGCTGCCGCGGTACTCGCGCTCGGCGGCGGCTTGGTCACCGGCGCCTGGTCCGACTGGATCCTGCGCGGCCTGACCTTCCTGGTCGTCAGCTGCCCGTGCGCGCTCGTGATCAGCGTGCCGCTGAGCTTCTTTGGCGGCATCGGCGGCGCGTCCAAGCTGGGCGTTCTCATCAAGGGTTCTAACTACCTCGAGACGCTCGCCGACGTGGACACCGTCGTCTTTGACAAGACGGGCACCCTCACCAACGGCACGTTCTCGGTGGTCGCGGTACACCCCGAGGCCGGCTATACCGAGCAGTCGTTGCTCGAAGTCGCAGCCCTTGCTGAGTCGTTCTCCGATCACCCCATCGCGCAGTCCGTACGTGTCGCCTACCAGGGCGAGGTCGACCCCAAGCGCGTAAGCGACTCCACCAACGACGCGGGCCATGGCGTGACGGCAACCATCGACGGCAAGCACGTCGTCGTTGGCAACGCAAAGATGCTCGCCGCGGCCGGAGTCGAAGCGCCCGATTGCGAGGTCGTCGGCACCATCCTCCACGTGCTAGTCGATGGCATCTATGCCGGCCACATTGTAATTGCCGACACCATAAAGGCCGATGCCGAGCAGACGATCCGCGACCTGCACGCCGCCGGCGTCAAGCGCACCGTCATGCTCACGGGCGACCGCGAGGAAGTGGCTGCTGCGGTGGCCAAGCGGCTGGGGCTCGACGAGTTCCACGCGCAGCTGTTACCGGGTGATAAGGTCGAGCGTGTCGAGGCGCTGCTTGCAGCAGAATCGGGCAAGGGCAAGCTCGCCTTTGTAGGCGACGGTATCAACGACGCACCCGTGCTTACCCGCGCAGACGTTGGCATCGCCATGGGCGCTATGGGCTCGGACGCCGCAATTGAGGCGGCGGACGTCGTGCTCATGGATGACAAGCCGTCCAACATCTCCCGCGCGATCCGCGTGGCGCGCAAGACCATGTCGATTGTTTGGCAGAACATCATCTTTGCGCTGGGCATTAAGTTGCTGATTCTGGTGCTTGCGGCACTGGGCATCGCCAACATGTGGCTTGCTGTGTTCGGCGACGTGGGCGTGGCGATTATCGCCATCCTGAATGCCATGCGCGCGATGGGTGTCAAGAACCTGTAGCGTTCGTGGGCTGTCCGGCCGGGACCGGGCTTGGTTTTGAAAACGTCCTCGCGCATGAGGCCCGTCTTTCCTGCTCCTGCGGAGCAACGGAAAGGCGGGCCTCGCGCTGTGGAGTGTTTTCAAAACCAAACCCGGCCCCGGCCTGCGGTGACGTAGGTGGCAGTTCTTGGGCATCGCTTGCTGGCGGGGTTCCTTTGCTGAAATGGACTTGGCCAAAAGGACCGCTGGTCCCGGTCGCTGGTTCGCGCTTTGCGCGAACTCCGCGCTACTGGGGGTTCGTTAGGATTCCGCCGCTTGGCCCGTCGCCTCGCCCCGGTTCAGCATCGCCCTCAGTTTCTCGAAGCTTTCCTCGCTCAGGCAGTGCTCCATGTGGCAGCCCTCTTGCGACGCGACCTCAGCCGAAACACCCGCATCCTCCAGCAGCCCCACGAAAAAGCAGTGACGCTCCCACATTTGGCGAGCGACCTCCAGACCACGCTCCGTCAGATGAACGTCGCGCTTGCCCATTTCGACATAGCCGTTGCTTTCCAGCGTCGCCATGGCCTTGGAAACGCTCGCCTTGGTTACGCCGAGGTACTCCGCAACGTCGATCGAGCGCACGATGCCCTGGCGTTCCGACAGAACGTAGATCGATTCGAGATAGTCTTCTCCGGATTCACGTAGGGCCATGGGCCGCCTTTCGCGATGATTGCTAGTTAGCCTTTGGATACTTTCCACGGCTTACTTTACCGCAAAAGTTGCCCATGTCTTACTACTTTGCCTAAAAGTTAGCCGTGTTTCACAAAACGAGCGGGACGAAAACAAAATGGGAACACGCCCCGCAAGGAGTGTCCCCAAGTGCCGAGCCGCAGCTATAGCAGTCCAAAGTACTTCGCGGCGTTGTAGATGCCGTCGTCGTCCACGGCGGTCGTCACATAGGTCGCCGCAGCCTTCACCGTGTCCTGCGCGTTGCCCATGGCCACGCTCGTGCCCACGGCGGCAAACATCGACAGGTCGTTCTCGCCGTCGCCAAAGGCAATCGCCTCGCTCGCGTCGATACCAAGCCGCTCGAGCGTCGCCGCCACGCCCAGGTCCTTGCCGCCGTTAGCGGGAATAATGTCGCAGAATAGGTCGCACCAGCGCGTGGTGAGCGAATGCGACACGGCGTCGGTCACGATATGCTCGTCGACCGGGTCCACAAAGGCGCAAAACTGGTAGACCGGTGCGTCAAAGGCGTGCTCAAACGGCTCCTCGTGGTAGACGATTCCCGCGTTGCTGCCAGCCGTCACCACGCGCTCGGACAGGCGGTTCACAAACGAGTTCTCGCCCTGCATGCACAGCGAGTCGTAGCGCCCCTGCGCCACCTGGTCCACAATCACCGCGACGTCGTCCGAATCGATCGGGCAGCTGCGGTAAACCCCCTCGGCATCAAAGCAGTGCTGGCCCGAAAGCGTAATGTACGCATCCCAGCCCAGGTCGAACAGCCAGTCCGGCATCTGGTAGGTCGGACGGCCCGTGGCGATCACGCACGCAATCCCCTGCTCGTGAAAGCTGTCGAGCACCCGCTGCGCCGACGCCGGAATCCGGTGGGTCTTAAAGCTCAGCAGCGTGCCGTCGATATCGAAAAATGCGGCTTTGATCATTCTCGCCTACTCCTCGCCCTCGAGCTTTTCGCTCGCCTCGAGCCACGCCATCTCCAGCTCGTCCATGGCGGCGTGAGCCTCGTCGATCTTTGCCTGCTGCTCGCCGAGCGCCGTGTAGTTGGTGGGATCGACCTGGGCCATGGCGGCCTCGGCCTCCTCCACGCGGGCGCGCTGCGTCTCCATCTTGCGCTCGAGCGAGCTCACCTCGCGGCGGAGCTTCTGACGCTCGGCGTTGGAAAGGCCGTTGGGCTGACCGCTCGACTTGGGCTTGTCGGCAGCAGCCGCCGCACCGGTGTCGAACGTGCCGGTCTTAGCGCTCGGCGCGCCCACGGGCTCGCCCTCGGCGGTAGCGTTGCACAGGCGCAGGTACTGGTCCACGCCGCCGGGCATATGCGTCAGATGGCCATCGAGCAGTGCCCACTGTTGGTCGGTCACGCGCTCCATCAAAAAGCGATCGTGTGTCACCAGGATCAGCGTGCCGGGCCAGCCGTCCAGCAGGTCCTCGACAATCGCGAGCATGTCGGTATCCAGGTCGTTGCCCGGCTCGTCCAGGATGAGCACGTTGGGCTCGTCCAGAATCGTCAGCAACAGCGACAGGCGACGGCGCTGGCCGCCCGAAAGATCGCCGATGCGGCTCCAGAGCTGCTGCGTCGTAAAGCCCAGACGCTCGCAGAGCTTCTCGGGCGAAGTCTCCTTGCCGTCGATGACGTAGTACTTCTTATAGTTGCCGAGCACCTCGCGGATCGTGTCGCCCATGTAGGGTTCGAGTTCCTCGAGCTGCTGCGACAGCACGCCAAAGCGCACTGTCTGGCCAATCTTCACGCGGCCGCGCGTGGGTTCAATCTTGCCCTGGATCACGTCGAGCAGCGTCGACTTGCCGGCACCGTTCTCGCCCAAAAGGCCATAGCGGTCGCCCGCACCAATGAGCCAGGTCACGTCAGAGAGCACCTGCTTGGGCGCGCCATCGGTATCCGCATAGCCGGCGTCCACGTCGACCACATCGATAACCTGCTTGCCCAGGCGGCTCACGGCGAGGCGCTTGAGCTCCAGCTCGTCACGCACGGGCGGCACGTCGGCGATCAGCTCGCGAGCGGCATCAACGCGAAACTTGGGCTTGGTGGAACGCGCCTGGGCGCCGCGGCTCAGCCACGCGAGCTCCTTGCGCGCCATGTTGCGACGGCGTTCCTCGGTAACCGCGGCCATGCGGTCGCGCTCCACGCGCTGCAGGATATATGCGGAGTAGCCGCCCTCGAAGGGATCGACCTGGCCGTCGTGGACCTCCCACATGCTGGTGCAGACCTCGTCCAAGAACCAGCGATCGTGCGTGACCACGAGCATGGCGCCCTGACCGCGCTGCCAGCGAGCCTTAAGATGGCGTGCAAGCCAGTTGATGGTGCGCATGTCCAGATGGTTAGTGGGCTCGTCGAGCATGAGCACGTCGTAGTCGCCGATCAACAGGCGCGCGAGGTCCACGCGGCGGCGCTGGCCACCCGAAAGCTCGCCCACCGTGCCCTCCCAGGGCACATCGCTAATGAGACCGGCGAGGATCTGGCGCGTGCGGGGGCTCGACGCCCACTCATACTCGGGCGTGTCGCCCACGACGGCATGGTGCACGGTGTCGGTGTCGACAAGCTGGTCCTTTTGGCCGAGCAGACCGATCGTCGTGCCGCGGCGGTGCGTCACGCGTCCGTCATCGGGCTCCAGCGTGCCGGCGAGCACGCTCAGCAGCGTCGACTTGCCGTCGCCGTTTTTACCGACAATGCCAATGCGGTCGCCCTCGCCCACGCCGAGCGTCACGCTATCGAAAATATGCTTGGTGGGAAACTCTAGGCTGACGGAATCGCATCCCAAAAGAATCGCCATATGCCCTGCTCCTTCGTAGAAATTCAACGTTGTCCATGATAGCAGCGAAAAGGCGGGCCGCACACGACACAAAAAGGCGAGCCATCTCCCACAAGAGATGACCCGCCTCTCCAATCAGTCCCGCGGCAACCGTGGCCGCCGCGGGCCTCAAGCATGTCCCGGACTAGGAGAACATGCCGGTGAGGTAATCATTCAGCCGCTTATCCTTGGGCCGTTGGAAAATCTCGTCAGTCTCGTCGTACTCGACCATATCGCCCATGTAGAAGAACGCCGTGCGGTTGGACACGCGCGACGCCTGCTCCATGTTGTGCGTCACGATGACGATGGCGCGGTCGGCAACGATCGACGACATAAGGTCCTCGATCGCCAACGTCGAGATGGGGTCGAGCGCCGAGCAGGGCTCGTCAAACAGGATCACGTCGGGGTTGAGCGCCAGCGTGCGCGCGATGCACAGACGCTGCTGCTGACCGCCCGAAAGCGCATAGGCGCTCTTATCGAGCTTGTCTTTGACCTCGTCCCACAGCGCCGCGCCGCGTAAGCTTTCCTCGACCATGCGGTCGAGCTCGTCACGGTCGGTGATGCCGTGGCGCTTGGGCGCAAACGTGATGTTGTCGCGAATGGACTTGCGGAACGGGTTGGGCTGCTGGAACACCATGCCAATGGAACGGCGCAGCTCGTAGGTGTTTTCGGTCTTGGTGTTCACGTTGCGCCCGCGATAGTTGATCTCGCCCTCCACGCGGCAGCCGCGAATCTCGCGATTCATGAGGTTGAGGCTACGCAAGAAGGTCGACTTACCGCAGCCCGAAGGCCCGATGAGCGCCGTGATCTCGCCCTTGTGGAAGTCGAGCGACGTATTGTGCAGTGCATGGTGGTCGCCATAGTACACGTTGACGTCCTTGGTGGAGAGCACAACCTCGTCGCTCACGGCCTTGCCGCTCACGCGCACGCGCTTCTCGCTCTCCCCCACGCTCGACAGGAAGTCCCGGGTGTCGGACGATGCCGCTTCGGTTGCGGGCGTTACACCCATCTCGCTCATTCGGCCGTCATCCTCCTTGCCAGTTGCTTGCCCACGATACGGGCGACTACGTTAAACAGCAGCACGCAAATCATCAGCAGCGCCGCGGTGCCCCAGACGATCTGCTGGGCCTCGGGGCTGCCCTCGCCATAGATCTTGTAGATATGCACGGCGAGCGACTCGCCAGGGCGGAACACGTTCCAGGCACAGGTGGGGCTCGACAGGTTAAAGCTCAAGAAGTTCAGGCGAACCGGCGAGCTCATACCCGAGGTAAAGAGCAGTGCTGCGGCCTCGCCAAACACACGGCCGGCCGAAAGCACGATGCCGGTCACGATGGCGGGCATGGCCTCGGGAATCAGGATGTGCAGCGTGGCCTCCCAGCGGGTAAGGCCCATGGCCAGGCATGCATCGCGCTGGGCCTGTGGCACGTCCTCGAGCGCCTGCTGGATCACGCGCACCAGGATGGGGATATTGAACATGGTGAGCGCGACAGCGCCGGAGATGATGGAGTACTTCCAGCCCAGCTGCACCGAGAACACCAGAAAGCCGAACATGCCGACGACGATGGAAGGCAGCGAGGACAGCGTCTCGATGGCGGTAGAGGCGATGTCGCGGATAGGGCCGTTCGGCGCGTACTCAACCAGGAAGACCGCTCCGCCTAGGCTGATGGGCACCGAGATGATCAGAGTGATCAGCAGCAGGTAGAACGAGTCGAACAGCTGGTAGAGCACGCCGCCCTGCGTTCCGTTGGCGCGCGACGGCTCTGTGAGAAAGCCCGGCTGGAACAGCGTCGAGATGCCCTCGAACAGGATATAGGCCACCATGGAGATGACGATAAGCATGACGATGGCGACGATCGCCGTCAACACGCCCGTGACGAAGCGGTCCTGCTTTTGGACGCGCCCGAGCCTCGCCTCGTCGATGTGGATACGCGTGCTAGCCACGAGCCTTCGCCCCCTTGCGGCCGATAAGGTGGATGATCAGGATGAAGATGAGGCTCATGCCCATCAGCAGCAGGCCGAGTGCCCACAGAACATCATCCTGGGCCGAGCCCTCGGCATAGACCGCCATGGACGTGGTGAGCGTGGTGGTAATAGTGGACGCCGGCGACAGCAGCGACATCGGCATGGCCTCGATGCCGCCGATAACCATGCGCACGGCGAGCGTCTCGCCAAAGGCGCGGGTCATACCCAGGATGACCGCAGTCATGAGCGACGGCATGGCGGACTTGAGCACCACGTGCCAGATGGTCTGCCAGCGGGTGTAGCCCAGCGCGAGCGAGCCCTGGCGGTAGCTGTCGGGCACGGCGCGCAGGCCGTCGACCGAAAGCGTGGTCATGGTCGGCAGGATCATGACGGCCAGTACGATGGCACCGGGCAGGATACCCAAGCCCGTGCTCACGTGGAAAACGCTCTTCATAAGGCCGACGACAACGTGAAAGCCGATCAAGCCAAAGACGACCGAGGGAATACCGGTCAAAAGCTCAATAAGCGGCTGAAAGATCTTGGAGCCAAATTTTGGTTGGATCTCGACCGCAAAGATGGCAGAGCCGATGGCGATGGGCAACGCGATGAGCGTGGAGAGCACCATGACCGCAAACGAGGTGACGATCAGGGGCAGGGCGCCGGTGTAGGGCAGGCCGTTTTTAGCCGTGTTGGCCAGGTCCCACTTGGTGCCGGTGAAAAACTCGACGACCGAGACGCCGTCTTTGACAAAAGCCGAGAGGCCCTTTTGGGCGACCATAAAGATGAGCGCGGCAACGACAAGCGTCACGAGCGCTACGCACGCGCCCGTGACGCACAGGCCCACGTTCTCAAGGTCGCGCTTTGGCAGCTGTTTTGCCATTGCAAACCTTTCCGGGGGCGACTACTTATTTAGCGGAGACCTTGCCGCTGGCGTCCTTGACGACCTTCATGGCAGAGACGGGGATGAAGCCCTGCTCCTCGACGAGCTTGCCCTGGACGTCGTCGGAAAGCATGAACTCCAGGAAGGCCTTGGTAGCCTCGTCGGCGTCCTTTGCACAGTACATGTGCTCGGTCGCCCAGATCTTGAAGGAGCCGTCGGTGACATTCTTGCTCTTGGGCTCCACGCCCTCGACCTTGATGGCGTTGAACTTGGAGTCATCGAAGTGCGAGAAGTCGAGGTAGGAGATGGCGTTATCGGTGCTGCCCATCTGAGTCTGGACGTCGCCGGACTTGTCGAGCTCGGCGTCGCCCTTAAAGTCGACGGTCTCGTCGCCAAAGACGGCGGCCTCGAAGGTGGCGCGGGTACCGGAGCCGGCCTTGCGGTTGAGGACGACGATGGTGGCGTCGTCGCCGCCGACCTCCTTCCAGTTGGTAATCTGACCGGAGAAGATACCCTTGAGCTGCTCGAGGGACAGGTCGTCGACCTTGACGTTCTTGGAGACGACGGGGCCCATGCCCACGACGGCGACCTCGTGGTCGACGAGGTTCTTGACTTGATCGGCCTCAAGCTTGGTCTCGGCGAAGACGTCGGAGTTGCCGATGGTGACGGTGCCGGCGGCGACAGCGGTCAGGCCCTTGCCCGAACCGTTACCCGAGCCGGAGACGGAGACATCGGGGTTGGCGTCCATGAACTTCTCGGCAGCGGCCTCGACGAGAACCTGGAACGAAGAGGCGCCGTCGTAGGTCACCTCGCCGGAGACGGACTCGGCAGCAGCGGCGCTACCCTTGTCGGCGGCATCGGATGCGCCGGAGCCGCCGCACCCAACGAGACCGAGACCGACGATGCTGGCAAGACCACCAGCGAGGCCGAGGAACTGACGACGAGAATAAGCCTGATCGAGCATGATCTTCCTTTCATACATGCGATTCGCGGGCACCCTGCCCGCTTTGCTGTTTGGAAAGATACGGCCTCGATCGGGCAGTGCCCGCGCCAACTGCGGTTTTTTACGGGCATCTGATAGACCCTTACCGCAAGCGCAGCACGGCCTTTACAAACGAATAACAATCCAGCGCCGAACATGGCGCACCTTTTACACCAGAGGAAGGTAGTTGTTGGGGACGTTCTTAAACGACTAGTCGTTGGGGACGTTCTTGTTTGACTAGTCATTTAAGAACGTCCCCAAGGACTACCTTGGAAACCCCGCAGGTTGAGCATAAGTCAGACACTATGACCCAATCCAGGGGCACGGAAACGACAGGAGCCCCCGCTCGTGACCGCGGGTCGGGGCTGCGACAATGTTGTTGAAGTGCCAGAGGCGCAGCCGCGCCGCAACGAGGTTG
>JAGZBF010000047.1:0-3169 GCA_018370025.1 Collinsella sp.
CATGGATGAGCCCCTTTCCAACCTGGATGCAAAGCTCCGTGCTCAGATGCGTGTGGAGCTTGTGAAATTACATAAACAGCTGGACACCACCATTATTTATGTAACGCACGACCAGACAGAGGCCATGACTCTTGGGACTAAGATCGTGGTCATGAAGGATGGTCTGATCCAGCAGGTGGGAGCGCCGCAGAGTATTTATGACAATCCGGTAAATCTTTTCGTAGCAGGCTTCCTTGGTTCTCCATCCATGAACTTTTTCCGGTGTACAGTAAAAGCAGAAGAAAATAATCGCACGGCCCTTCTTCTGGATGATGCCAAAACTGTGAAAAAGGTTTATCTGGACGGAACCAGAGGAAAACAGATTGCAGACAGATATAACGGCAGACACGTGATCCTTGGAATCCGTCCGGAGGATATCTACGAGTTTGATGAGGCGAAAAAGCTTGGTATTGAAAATGAAAGCGTAGATGTAGATGAGCCTGTAGTAAACCGCGAGATGCTGGGAGCGGAAGTGATCCTCTATTTTGATGAGCAGGGCAAAACCCTGGCAGTCCGCTTAAGTCCGGAAAATCAGACACAGGTAGGGGAGAAGGTTTCTCTGTATTTTGATATGGAGAAGGCCCATGTGTTTGATCCGGAGACAGAAGAAAATATTTTTGTGTCATGAATTTATGTCACGGAAGAGCTTGAGTACAGGCAGATCAGCCTGTAGATAGAATCTGATTATGCAAGGAGGAGAAATAGTTATGGAAAATAACAGCAAAAGCAAGATCACACCGTACTTATATCTGGTGCCTTGTATGCTTATTTTTGGAATTTTTCTGTTTTATCCGTTTGTGAAAACAATTTATTTAAGTCTTTACAAGACCAACAAGATGGGACAGGCAAAGCTGTACGTTGGTCTGGGCAATTATAAAGAGCTGCTTCAGTCAGCATCCTTTATCAACAGTCTGAAGGTGACGCTGATCTTTGTGCTGATCGTTGTGGTCGGCGGCATGCTTCTTGGTCTGATCGCAGCGGTGCTTTGTAACAAGGCGTTTCCGGGAATCCGGGTGTTCAGTACTTCCTATGCGCTGCCAATGGCTATCGCATCCAGCTCTGCAGCGATGATCTTCCAGATCATGCTCCACCCGGCAGTGGGTATTGTGAACAAGCTTACCGGCCTGAATATCAACTGGCTGAACGATCCGAACACGGCTTTGATCTGCGTAGCCATTCTTACTGCGTGGCTGAACAGCGGGATCAATTTTCTGTATTTTTCCGCAGGACTCGGAAATATTGATGAGACCATTTATGAGAGAGCTTCTGTGGATGGAGCCAGCAGTGTGCAGCAGTTTTTCAGCCTGACGCTTCCGGGACTTTCCCCGATCATGTTTTACACACTGGTAGTAAATATCATTCAGGCCTTTCAGTCCTTTGGACAGATCAAGATCCTGACAGAGGGTGGTCCTAATGAGTCTACCAATGTTATTGTTTATTCCATTTACAGGGATGCGTTTTTTAACTACCGCTTCGGAAGTGCGGCAGCCCAGTCGGTTATCCTGTTTGTGATCATCATGATCATCACACTGATCATGTTCCGTATTGAGAAGAAGGGAGTGAATTACTGATGAGCCAGATGGAAAATATGGCAGTCCCGGCAGTGGGAAATATGTCAAAAGAGGAGCTTCTGGAGCTGAAAAAAGCTATGAATGCAAAAGCTCTTGCAAAGAGAAGGACAAGAACAGCACTCCGTGTTACGGCAAATGTGGTGTTTGCAGTTCTGATCCTGCTTCCATTGCTTTATGCCATCAGTATTGCACTGATGCCTTCCAGTGAACTGTTTACTACAGAGTTGAATCTCTTTCCCAAGAATCCGACCTTTTCCAACTTTATCAATGCATTCCGCACCGTTCCACTTCTCCGATTCATATTGAATTCCTTTATCATGGCGGGATGCATTACCATCGGACAGATCATTACCTGTTCTCTTGCTGCTTTTGCGTTTTCTTTCCTGGAATTCAAAGGAAAAGGTATTCTCTTCATGGTTGTGATGGCAACCATGATGGTTCCGGGAGAGGCAACGATCATTTCCAACTACCTGACGGTATCAAGCTGGGGAATGCTGGATACTTATCAGGTACTGATCGTGCCTTACCTTACATCCGCAATGGGAATTTTCCTGTTCCGTCAGTTTTACATGACTTTCCCGATCTCACTGTATGAATCGGCAAAGCTTGACGGCTGCAGCAATCTGAAATTTATCGTAAGGATCCTGCTTCCGCTGACAAAATCCGCTATTGGCGCTATGGCAGTGTATACCTTTATCAACGCATGGAATATGTACATGTGGCCGCTGCTTGTAACAGGCTCCAACAATATGCGAACCGTTCAGATCGGTATCAGTATGCTGGATAGTGTGGATTCACAGTCCATCACCCTGATGATCGCAGGCGTTGTTATGATCATCATTCCGTCCATTTCCATTTTTATCGTTGGACAGAAACAGCTGATCAGAGGAATGTTCTCGGGTGCAGTCAAGGGCTGATATCGGAGCAGGCAGCAACCCTGCAGCATCCTGCTGTAAGGGGAAAAATAATGCAAAAAGATACTGCAAAGTCGTAAGACGGGCAGTTCATCTTATATAAAAAAATGAAAAAAGAGAAAATTTTTCAAGAGGAGAAAAAAGTTATGAAGAAAAAAATCATCGCAGCTTTCCTTACCACAGCAATGACTATCGGTTCTCTTTCCGGAGTAACTGTATTCGCCGCAGATGCCGGCACAGATGAAAAAGTGGAAATGGCAGATGCTTCCGATGTAGATGGAACTACCATTACCTTCTGGCATTCCATGGGTGGTGTCAATGGCGAGGCGATCGATACACTGGTAAAAAAATTCAACGATGAGAATGAATACGGAATTACGGTAGATGCTCAGTATCAGGGGGAATATGATGATTCCCTGAACAAGCTGAAAAGTGCACAGATCGGAAACATGGGTGCGGATCTTGTACAGGTATATGAGATCGGAACAAGATTCATGATCGATTCCGGATGGATCGTGCCTATGCAGCAGATGATCGACGCAGACAGCTACGATGTATCTGAGATCGAGCCGAACCTGGCTGCATACTACACCATCGACAATGAGCTGTACTCCATGCCATTCAACTCTTCCACACCGATCATGT
>JAGZBF010000048.1:0-3125 GCA_018370025.1 Collinsella sp.
ATCCGGCGTGATGGGCGACCAGTGGAAGGAATATTTTTACTGTGAATCCATGCCGGCAGATGTGCTGGTCACCAAGGCACACAAGAAAGTATCCGGAAGGTCATCAAACAGACACGGTTCTGAGAATATCATCTCCAATGGTTCTGTGATTGCAGTCAGTGACGGACAGTGCATGCTGATCGTAGAGCAGGGAAAGGTTGTTGAGGTTTGTGCGGATCCGGGAGAGTATACGTATGATGCTTCTACGGAGCCGAGTATTTTTTCAGGTAGTCTGGGTGACGGAATCAGGAAGACCTTTGATACGATCGGGAAGAGGTTTGCTTTTGGCGGTGATACGGGTAAGGATCAGAGGGTGTATTATTTTAATACCAAGGAGCTTGTGGATAACAAGTTTGGTACTGCTAATCCGATCCCGTTCCGGGTTGTGGATTCCAGGATCGGGCTGGATGTGGATGTGGCTGTGAGGTGTCATGGTGTTTATTCCTACAGGATCGCGGATCCCCTTCTTTTTTATACGAATGTGTGTGGAAATGTGGAGCGGGAGTATACTAGAGAGGAGCTGGACGGACAGCTGAAGGCGGAGTTTATCAGTGCGCTGCAGCCTGCTTTCGGAAGGCTTTCGGAGCTGGAGATGCGTCCGAATCAGATCGTGACTCATAATACGGAGCTGGAGAATGCCATGAATGAGGTGCTTTCTGCCAAGTGGGAGGAGCTTCGTGGGCTTAAGGTGGTCAGTGTGGCACTTGGTTCTGTGACATTGCCGGATGAGGATGCCGAGATGATCAAGCAGGCTCAGCGTACAGCTATGATGCGTGATCCTGCTATGGCTGCGGCTACTCTGACCGGGGCCCAGGCGGATGCTATGAAGGCTGCGGCTTCTAATTCAGCAGGGGCTATGACTGGTTTTATGGGCATGGGTATGGCTGCTAATGCAGGTGGTCTGAATGCGCAGCAGTTGTTTGAAATGGGCCAGAAACAGCAGGCGCAGCAGCAGAGTGTACAGCAGCAGGCAGCGCAGCCGGTTTCGCCGGCAGGGAACGGAGCAGGGGCTGCGGCTGGTTCTTGGACCTGCAGCTGTGGTGCGGTTTCTTCGGGGAAATTCTGTCCGGAGTGTGGTGCATCGCGTCCGGTGGAGGACAGCTGGACCTGTTCCTGCGGTACGGTGAATAAAGGAAAGTTCTGTATGAACTGCGGAGCGAAGAAGCCGGAGAAGAAGATGCAGTATCGTTGCAGCAGGTGCGGATGGGAACCGGCAGATCCGGAGAATCCACCGAAATTCTGCCCGGAGTGCGGTGATCCGTTCGGACCGGAGGATGCAGTATAGATCAGAAAGAGAGATGGTCAGGAGCAAAATGCAGGGTAACTCCTGTCGGTTGTTGGATACAGAATGATGAAGTGAGGTGAATATATGGCGAAGATGCAGGAGTTTAAGTGTCCGTGCTGTGGTGGCTCCATAGAGTTTGATAGTTCTGTGCAGAAGATGAAGTGTCCGTTTTGTGATACGGAGTTTGATGTTGGTACGTTATCGGAATATGCCCAGACTGTGGAGGAAGAGCAGCCTGAGGATATGAGCTGGTCGGATGAGGCCGGCAGTGAGTGGCAGGACGGGGAGAGTGAGGGGCTGCGTACCTATGTGTGCAAGTCCTGTGGCGGTGAGATCGTGGGAGATGCCAATACGGCAGCAACGGCCTGCCCGTTTTGCGGAAGTCCGGTGGTAATGACCGGGCAGCTGTCCGGTGCACTGAAGCCGGATTATGTGATCCCGTTTAAGCTGGACAAGAAAGCGGCAAAGGAGAGGCTGAAAAAGCATCTTACCGGTAAGCGGCTTCTGCCGAAAGCATTTAAGTCAGAGAATCATATCAGCGAGGTTAAGGGCATCTACGTTCCGTTTTGGCTGTATGACACAGACGCAGACGCAGATATCCGTTACCGTGCAACAAAGACCCGGTTCTGGAGCGATAGCGATTATGATTATACGGAGACCAGCTATTATGCAGTACACAGAAGTGGTTCTCTTGGTTTTGATCATGTACCGGTGGATGGCTCTGCCAGCATGGAAAATGATCTGATGGAGTCTATAGAGCCTTTTGATTTCAAAGAAGCGGTGGATTTTCAGACTGCGTATCTGGCTGGATATTTTGCAGATAAATATGATGTGACAGCCAGCGAGTGTGAGGAACGTGCCAATGAGCGTATCCGCCGCAGCACAGAGGCTGCATTCCGGGATACGGTGAGAGGATACGCCAGTGTGGTACCGGAGAATACCAGTATCCGGCTTCATAATGGGACAACGAAATATGCGCTATATCCCGTATGGATCCTGCAGACGAAGTGGAAGGGGGATAATTACATATTTGCCATGAATGGTCAGACAGGGAAATTTGTGGGAAATCTGCCTACAGACAAGAACGCTTTTGCACGATGGTTCCTGGGAACAACGGGGGTCGTGGGTGTGATCACTTATATTATCCTGTATCTGATCTGGGCTTTGTAGGGAGGTGGATGCCATGAAAAAAAGAATATCTGTATTTTTGATATCGATCCTTTTGTGTCTGGCATGTGCTTTTCCAGTATGGGCAGGCACCGTAAGCCGTCTGGATGACCAGGCGGGACTTCTGGATGCAGAGCAGCAGGAGAGTCTGAGCAGTACTCTGGATGAGATCAGTGAGCGGGATCAGGTAGATGTTGTGGTCGTTACCGTTAACAGTCTTGAGGGAAAAACAGCCCAGGCGTATGCGGAGGATTATTTTATTGACCATGGATATGGGCAGGGGGAAAATGGTGACGGTATTTTATTCCTGTTGGATATGGGAGACCGTAACTGGGCCATTGCAACACACGGATATGCGATAGAAGTGTTTACGGATGCCGGACAGTCCTACATCATGGATCAGGTGAAGCCTTATTTAAGTGACGGTGATTATAACGAAGCGTTTCATAAGTTTGCCACGGAATGCGATGATTTTATCACGCAGGCAGATGAGGCAGAGCCATACGATGTGGAAAACCTTCCGGATGAGCCTTTTGCGGTTGGGATAAACCTGCTGATCGCTCTTGCTGTGGGGCTTGTGGCAGGATTACTGGTGACCGGAAATATGAGAAGAAAGCTGAAAACTGTGCGAAAA
>JAGZBF010000003.1:0-115765 GCA_018370025.1 Collinsella sp.
GCGGACCGGGACGGGTTAACGGCAAGCCCCGCCGACCGATTGCAAGCGGTCGGCGGGGCCATTGTGGCTCTTGACAGCGGATTGGGTCATATGAGCGAAAGCCCGCCAGAGCGAGCAAGGTGCCTTGAAACAAGGCGGCATTGACCTTCTGGTCATGCCGCCGAAGTTGAAAGGCAGATTGCCGCTCTGGCGGGTTTGCAGCGTCAACTGGTTACGCGGTTTGGTAAAACCGCGTAACTCTAGTAGTTGGCTTCGTAGCCGTTGCCGTCGCCGGTGGGCTCTTCGTAGTAGTCCGAATCGCTCGAATCGCTTGAGTCATCGGAATCGTCAGAGCTGACCGATGAGGTTGCGGTACCGTTTGCGTAGTCGTCAGACGTGTTGTTGTTCAGGTCGCCGATCGTAGAGCTGGAACCGTCGGAAAGACCCATGGTGTTGGGACCCTTGGGATCCTTGCCGGCATCGACGCGCTCCATCATTTCCTTGAGCTCGTCCTCGTAGACAAAGGCGTAGCTCACACCGTCGATCATGGTGCTGTCGTCGGCATACGAGGGCAGGTTGGCCGAGTAGATGCCGTCGACATCCATACCGCGCATGGCATTGACCGTAGCCACGATATCCTGAACGCTCATATCGGTCACGAGCATATCGGACAGCGAATTAACCAGGCCAAAGATCTTCGTGGCATCGAAGTTATTGAGAATCTGGTTGGCAAGGGCGCCAAGCACCTGACGCTGGTGGCGCATGCGCGTGTAGTCGCCGTCGGCATAGGTGTAGCGGCAGCGGGCATAGGTAAGGGCGGTGGCGCCGTCCATATGCTGCTGACCAGCGGTAATCTTAATATCCAGGTGCTCGGGGTCGTCAACATCATCGGTTGCGTTAATGTCGATACCGCCAACCGAATCAATCAGCGCCTGCATACCGTCGAAGCTGACCTCGGCATAGTGGGAAATCTGAACACCGCACAGCTCGTTGACCGCCTCGACCATGGCCTCGGCGCCGCCAACGGTATGGCAGGCGTTGATCTTCATGGTCTCGCCCTTGTACTCGACCTTGGTGTCGCGCGGAACGGAAATGAGCGTCGCCTGCTTTTGCGTGGGGTCGATGCGTGCCAGGATAATCGAGTCGGCACGATACGTATCCTCGCCCGGACGGCCGTCGGTGCCAAGAAGCAGCACGTAGAACGGATCCTTTGCCTCATCGGTGTCAACCAGAACCCGACGCAGATTGTCGGTAATGACATTAGAATCGCCGAGCTTGCCCATAATGGTGGCAAACCACAGGCCGGCAGCGGTAGTGGCACTCAGCAGCACGCCAAGCACGACAATGAGCGCGACGTGACGAATCGTGTGGCTACGACGACGTTGACGAGCGCGCTCGGAATAGCGAGCCACGTTATCGCGACTGTAGATCTTGGCCTGCGCACCAGTTGAGGGTCTTCGGGCGGTGGTATCCGCGAGGGGCTTTTTATTAAACATAGGCAACCTGTATTAGTAGATGACGGGATCGGGGACGGTAGCATGCTCGACATGCGCGCCGAGCGCCTGCAGCTTTTCGACAAACTGCTCGTAGCCGCGCTTGATGTGATGGATGGCCGAAACCTCGGTCGTCCCGTCGGCGATCAAGCCCGCTACGACGAGGGCCGCTCCGCCACGCAGATCGGGCGAGGTAACCTGTGCACCCGAGAAGCCCTTGACGCCATGAATCATGGCATGATGGCTCTCGATACGAATGTCGGCACCCATGCGCACCAGCTCAGAGGCAAACATAAAGCGATTCTCGAAGATGTTTTCGGTAATAACGGAACTGCCGTCGGCAAGGGCGGAGAGCACCATAATCTGCGCCTGCATGTCGGTCGGGAAACCGGGGAACGGAAGCGTCTGGATATCGACCGGCTTGATACGCTCGGCACGGTTCACATGGACGCCGTCGTCGGTACGCTCGCAATCGATGCCCATAAGCTCCATCTTCTTGAGAACCATGCCCAAGTGAATGGGGCAAAAACCCGTGACGTCAACACCGCGATCGTCGGCCATCAGCGCACCGGCGACGATAAAGGTACCGGCCTCGATGCGGTCGCCCACTACGCGATGGGTAACAGGATGCAGCTCTTCCACGCCCTCGATGGTCACGACGGGCGTACCGGCGCCAACAATCTTGGCGCCCATCTCGTTGAGCATGTTAGCGAGATCGACGATCTCGGGCTCGCGGGCGGCATTGTCGATAACCGTGGTACCCTGTGCGCGCACAGAGGCCATGATGAGGTTCTCGGTCGCACCGACGCTGGCGAACTCGAGCGTGACGGTGGTACCGCGCAGACCTTGGGGCGCATTAGCGTTGATGTAACCGTGGGCGGTATCGAACTCAACGCCCAGGGCCTCAAGACCAAGAATGTGCATATCGATCTTGCGAGCACCCAGGTTGCAGCCGCCCGGCATGGCAATTTTGGCGCGATGGAAGCGACCCAGCAGGGGTCCCATGACGGCGGTGGAAGCACGCATCTTGGCAACGAGCTCGTAGGGGGCCTCCCAAGAATCGACCTGAGAGGTATCAATCTCGAGCGTGTGCTCGTCGAGAACATCGATCGTGGCGCCCATACCCTTGAGCACCTTGCCCATCACGTGGACATCGGAAATATCAGGCACGTTCTGCAGCGTCGTCTTGCCCGGCGCCAGAAGCGTTGCCGCCATAAGTTTGAGCGCGGAGTTCTTGGCACCCGAAACAGGCACGGAACCTCCGATGGCGTGGCCACCCTCAACGCGGATAATATCCAAGGTCTACCCTTTCAAAAAGCATGCCCGGGGTGGCTGAGCCATCCCGGGCATGATGTGTTCGCAAATGGTCGAACGCTAAAACGTCTGACTATTGGGCAAGCTTGAGCTTACACCATGCGATTTCATTATAGAGGTAGGCGCGGCGTGCATCATCCTCCGACAAATTACCCAGCTTCTCTTCAAAACCTTGAATATCAGCTTTAACCTTGTCGGCGTCGACGGTCGCCAAATCGCAAGCGCGCTCGGCGAGAACGGTCACGACATCGTCCGCAACCTGGGCATAGCCGCCGGCCACGGCAAACGTGTGGTCGACAGTGCCCATGGCCTTATCGGAAACGCGAACGTAACCGCGGTCGATCGTGCAGATTTCGCTGGAGTGAGCAGGCAGAACACCAAACTCGCCATCCGTGGACGGAATCGACACAAACGCAGCGTCGCCCTCATAGGCGCAGCTCACGGGGCACACGATGCGGATACGCATAACCTACTTCTCCCCCATCTTGCGGGCGCGCTCGCGCACGTCCTCAATCGTGGAAGCATAGCGGAATGCCTGCTCGGGCAGGTCATCGGCCTTACCGTCGACAATCTCGGCGAAGGAGCGGACGGTATCCTCGACGCGGACGTAGACACCGGGGTTGCCGGTGAACTTCTCGGCGACGTGGAAGGACTGGGAGAGGAACTGCTGGATCTTACGGGCACGGTTGACCGTAAGGCGCTGCTCCTCGGACAGCTCGTCCATACCCAGAATGGCGATGATGTCCTGAAGGTCGGAGTACTCCTGCAGGAGCTCCTGGACCTTGACGGCGACACGGTAGTGCTCCTCGCCGACGATCGAGGGATCGAGAGCGTCGGAGGAAGACGCGAGCGGGTCGATAGCCGGGAACAGGCCGAGCGACGAAATGCTACGCGAAAGAACCGTAGTGGCGTCGAGGTGCGTAAACGTCGTGGCAGGCGCCGGGTCGGTCAGGTCGTCTGCAGGGACGTAGACAGCCTGGACGGAGGTAATGGAACCCGTCTTGGTCGAGGTAATGCGCTCCTGGAGGTCGCCCATCTCGGTAGCCAGCGTAGGCTGGTAACCGACGGCGGACGGCATACGACCCAGCAGTGCGGAAACCTCGGAACCGGCCTGGGAGAAGCGGAAGATGTTGTCGATGAACAGCAGAACGTCCTGGCCGCGATCGCGGAAGTACTCAGCGGTGGTAAGGCCAGCCAGACCGATGCGCAGACGCGCTCCAGGCGGCTCGTTCATCTGACCATAGACCAAGCAGGTCTTGTCGATTACGCCAGACTCGCTCATCTCGAGGAACAGGTCGGTGCCCTCACGAGTACGCTCGCCGACACCGGTGAACACCGAGGTGCCGCCGTGCTCCTGGGCGAGGTTGTTGATGAGCTCCTGAATCAGAACGGTCTTGCCGACGCCGGCGCCGCCGAACAGACCCGTTTTGCCGCCACGGATGTAGGGCTCAAGCAGGTCAACGGCCTTGATGCCGGTTTCGAAAATCTCGGTCTTGGTGGTGAGCTCGTCGAAGCGGGGCGCTGCATGGTGGATGGGATAAAACTCCTCCACCTCGGGCATGGGCTTACCGTCGACAGGCTTGCCCATGACGTTCCAAATGCGGCCGAGCGTCTTGGGGCCAACGGGCATCTTCATGGGCTCACCGGTATCGGTGGCGATGAGACCACGCTGCAGGCCGTCGGTCGAGGACATGGCGACCGTGCGGACGACGCCGCCCGGAAGCTGGCTCTCGACCTCGAGGATCGTGCTCAGGTGACCGATCGGGGTCTCGGCCTCGACCGTGAGCGCGTTGTAGATCGGGGGCACCGCGCCGTCAAACTTGACGTCGACGACAGGGCCGATGATACGCACGATGCGGCCATCACCGGCAGTCGTCTTCTTGGTGGCTTCCTCGACCGCAAGCTTTACGGTGTTATTAGCCATTACTGTTCCTCCAATGCTGAGGCTCCGCCGACGATCTCGTTGATCTCGGTCGTGATCGAAGCCTGGCGCACGCGACTATACGTGCGGGTAAGGGTCGAGATGATCGCGGTGGCGTTTTCCGTCGCGGAGTGCATGGCCTTGCGGCGCGCACCCTGCTCGGCGGCCGCCGAATCGATCAGGGCCTGGTAGATGACCGTCAGGATATAAGACGGTACAAGCTTGCCGAGAACATGCTCGGGAGAGGGCACGAACTCGAACGTGGACGAGATGCGCTTAGGGGCGTCGGTCTCGTTCTTACGCGGACCGTGGGCCATAGCGATCATCTCGGGATCGAGCGGCAGCAAGTGCTCGACGCGAAGTTCCTGATCCACGCGGTTCTTGGCGTGGTGGTAGACAAGCTCGACACGGTCAAGCTCACCGGCACGATACGCATCGCAGATATGAGAGGAGATCATGCGAGCCTGATTGAAATCGGGCTCGGAGGAATTGCCCTCAAAATGCATGATGACATTTGCGCGGTCACGGAAATACGTGGCCGGCTTACGCCCACACGCGATGATCTCGCACTCGATGCCATCGTTCGCCCAAGAAGCGGCGAGCTTTTCGGCCGTGCGCTCCACCGTCGTATTGAAACCGCCGGCAAGGCCGCGGTCCGAAGCAATGACGACAATCAGGCCATGCTTGACGCTCTCATGCTTCTGCAGCATGGGATCGGTGCCCGAGCAGGAGGCGTCGCCGGCAACCGTCAGCATGACGTCGGTCAGCGCCTCCTTATAGGGCTCGGCCTGCTTGGAGCGATCGAGGGCACGACGGATCTTGGCCGTAGAGACCATCTCCATCGTGCGCGTGATCTGCTTGGTCGTGGTAACCGAGGAGATTCGCTTCTTAATGTCGCGAAGGTTGGCCATAGGGCTTAGTTCTCCTCTGATCCAGTCGTGTCGGCATGGTGTTTGGCCATGAACTGCTGCTTGAAGTCACCAATGACACGCAAGAGCTCGGCCTTGGTGTCGTCGTCGATCTTCTTGGCGCGAACCTTGTCGAGCAGCGAGCCAAAGCCATTGTCCATATACTCGATAAGCTCGGCACGGAAAGGCAGCACGTCGGCGATCTCCAGGTCATCCAGGAAGCCCTCGTTGCCAGCAAACAGCGTAACGATCTGCTCGCCAACCTCAAACGGTTTATAACGCGGCTGCTTCAGGAGCTCGGTCATGCGAGCGCCGTGGGTAAGCTGCTTTTGCGTGGCCTCGTCGAGGTCGGAGCCGAACTGCGTAAAGCCGGCGAGCTCCTGGTACGAAGCAAGGTCCAGACGGAGGTTGCCGGCGACCTGCTTCATGGCCTTGGTCTGTGCATCGCCACCGACGCGGGACACGGAGATACCCACGTCGACTGCCGGGCGCTGACCCTGGAAGAAGAGCTCGGACTGCAGGTAGATCTGACCATCGGTAATGGAAATAACGTTGGTCGGAATGTAGGCCGAGACGTCGCCGTCCTGGGTCTCGATGATCGGCAGAGCCGTCATGGAGCCGTAACCGTTCTTCTTGGACATCTTGACGGCACGCTCGAGCAGACGAGAGTGCAGGTAGAAGATGTCGCCAGGATAGGCCTCGCGTCCGGGCGGACGATGCAGCGTCAGCGACATCTGACGGTAGGCCACGGCCTGCTTGGACAGGTCGTCGTAGATGACGAGCACGTGACCGCCGGGGTTGGTCTCGCTGGCAGGCTTGCCGTCCTCGCCGTTGTACATAAAGAACTCGCCGATAGCGGCACCGGCCATAGGCGCGATGTACTGCATAGGGGCGGAATCGGCAGCGGTGGCCGAAACGATGATGGTGTAGTCGAGCGCACCGTGCTGAGCGAGGGTCTCGCGGATGTTGGCAACCGTGGAGGCCTTCTGGCCGATGGCGACATAGATGCAGACCATGCCCTTGCCGCGCTGATTGAGGATAGCGTCGATGGCGATGGCGGTCTTACCGGTCTTACGGTCGCCGATGATGAGCTCACGCTGACCACGGCCGATAGGCACCATGGAGTCGATGGCCAACAGGCCGGTCTGAACCGGCTCGCACACCGGGGTACGGTCGATGACACCGGGGGCCTTGAACTCGATGGGGCGACGATGCGTGGCGACGATGTCACCCAGACCGTCGATGGGCTGGCCGAGCGGATTGACGACGCGGCCGAGCATGGCACGGCTCACGGGGATATCCATAATGCGGCCAGTGGTGCGGCACTCGTCGCCTTCCTTGATGGAGTCGACGGCACCGAACAGAACGGCGCCGACCTCGTCACGGTCAAGGTTCTGGGCAAGGCCGAAGACGGTCTCACCGGTATCGGAGCTCTTGAACTCCAGAAGCTCGCCTGCCATGGCGCTCTTGAGGCCGGAGACACGCGCGATGCCGTCGCCTACCTCGTCGACCGTTGAAACCTCATGCGTATCGACCGTCGCGGAGAGGCTCGTGAGCTGCTCCTGCAGTTTCTTGGCGATATCCTGGGCATTGAGGGTTTCGGACATTAGGCTTCACCTCCGTACGAATTAGCAGAGTTTGCGAGGGTCTCCTGCGCGACGCGCAGCTGCGTCTTGACGGAAATGTCACGACGCTCGCCGCGGGCCTCGAGCACCAGGCCGCCCACGATAGACGGGTCGACCTGCTCGATAAGGAATACCTTGCGGCCGAAGTCCTGCTCGCATTTCTTAGTGATGGTTTGACGCAGCTCGTCGTCGAGCGGGATCGCCGTGGTGACGGTCACGCCCACTACATCCTCGTCTTCCTCGGCAACATACTTAAAGGCAGCTGCCACCTTGGGAAGAAGGTCGAGCTGGTCGCGCTTGGACATGGTGTCGAGCACGGCGATAATCTCGGGGCTGGCGCTAGCCAGGCGCTCGATCATCTCGAGGTCCTCGAACACATGGTTCTCGGCCTTGGCGGCTTCCAAAAGGGAGCGCGCGTAGGTCTCGAGTACCTTGTCCTGATAGCGGCTAGTCGGCATTCAGGCTACCTGCTTCCTGGATGTAGCGCTCGATGAGCTTCTTCTGCTCGGACTCGTCCTCGAGTGCCTCGCCCACGATCTTGGTGGCGACGGCAACGGACAGGTCGGCGATGGAGCTCGCGGCACCGGCGTAGATGGACTTGCGCTCGTCCTCGACGGTCGTATGGGCCTTGGCGATGATCTCCTCGGCCTCCTTGTGAGCAGCCTCGATGATACGGGCGCGCTCGGACTCGGCGTCCTTACGGGCCTCGAGAACGATGTCGGCAGCCTGACGACGGGCGTCGGTGACGATCGAGTCGGACTCAGCGCGCTTGGCGATGGCCTCCTGCTTGGTCTTCTCGGCCTCGTCGAGGCTCTCCTCGATCTTCTTGCCGCGCTCCTCCATGGTTTTCATGATGCCCGGCAGGGCGACCTTGGCCAGCACGATCCAGATAATCAGGAAGGCGATAAGCGCCGGGATGAACTCCGCCATCTTAGGGATGAGGATGTCCGCACCGGCAGCGCCGTCCTCGGCGAACGCGGAAACCGGCATGAGCAGCGCGGCCGCGGACGCGGAGAGTGCGATCGCGCTCTTCTGGGATGAAAGATTCATACTTGACGCTCCGTGCTATTTAACGATCAGCGCGACAACGAAGCCGATCAGAGCCAGAGCCTCGCCGAAGGCGGAGCCCATGATGAAGACGGTGAACACGCGGCCCTGGACCTCAGGCTGACGGGCCATAGCACCCGTAGCACCCAGAGCAGACAGGCCGATAGCAAGACCAGCGCCGATAACACCGAGACCGTAACCGATAACTCCCACGATTCCTCCTTTGTCGTGCGTGTCTTATTTCACGCAGGATAACCTTTTTATAACTGCCGGGCTCCATGGGTACGGGCACCGGCGGTTTAACGAATTGCCTTACCTTTAAGGCGCGAACGGAAGACTACTCCTCCTCCGCGACCTCCTCTGCCTCGGAGACATACACGGCGGTAAGGACCGTGAAGACGTAAGCCTGGATGGCGCCGACCACAAGCTCGATCGCATAGATCAGGATGAGGATGCCAAGCCAGGCCAGCGAAGGCAGGGCGCCGACGGCGTGGGCCGCGGAAACCTGCTGAAGCAGCGGCTGCATGAACATGCTCGCCATGATGGCGAACGAGCCCATGACCACGTGTCCTGCGAACATGTTGCAGAACAGACGGACGGCGAGCGTGATGAGGCGCAGGAAGGTCGAGAAAAGCTCGACGACCCACACAAGCACGTTCATCGGGAAGCTCACGCCCTGCGGGGCGAGGCTCTTGATGTAGCCGATCACGCCGTGAGCCTTGCATCCGTAGTAGATGAAGTACACGAAGGCGAAGATGGCGAGCGCAGCGGTGGAGCCGATTGCGCCGGTGCCGGGCTTCATTCCCGGGATCAGGCCGATCATGTTATTGATCAGGATGAACAGGAAAAGCGAGCACAGGAACGGGAAGTGCTTCTTCCAGTTCTCACCCACGACGCCCTTGCCGATATCGTTCTCGACGTACTCGATGATGTACTCGAAACCGTTGACGAAGAAGCCCTTGGGAACCAGGGTCTGCTTCTTCTTGAACACGGCCAGGACGATCAGGAGCACGATCGTGGAGACGATCAGCCAAAACGAGTACTGCGTGATGCCGCAGCTCAGATCGCCCACGACAGGGGTGGAGCTGAACTCGCTGACCAGATGATTAATCTCATCAGGCAGCTTTTCAAAAATTTCCACGACTTACCTTTCGACCTCATGAGGATCTCGCAGCGCCTTGGCGACGCGAACCGTGCAGGCGGCCATAAAGGCCACGAAGCCGATCGCCTCGCCCAGGAGGAACATGCGAAATGCCTCTCCGAACAACGCAAACACAACCAAGGTAAAGACGAGCAGGGCGACTGCCGAGACCGCCAGACTCACCATGCCCTTGAGCATGTCCGCATTCTGCTTATCGTCAAGAACCGGCTTGAGCGTAAAGACAAAGGGAAGGAAGGCAATCGCGCCCGCGATGGCACCTGCAACGATAGCGAGCAGATCGGCTATCTGAAACACTGGCGTCCTCACTTTCCTTTTTTATCGCCTCACAGGACAGTTCCCGCCAAACATTGGTGACTATTGTACGAGCCAATCGCTAAAGTACAACCGAAAAAGCATCGGTTAATACGCACCTGTTCGTTTTCTTAAGACCTTCTTTATGCCGCAGGTACGGTAATACGTTTTTCTCGAACCCTGCAGGGCAAAACGTCCGTTAACAGGAGTGCGCGCGGTCGTCTTTTGTTCGACCGCGCGCACCATTTCTTCGTATTTTCGACGTTAGCCGGTATGCCCCAGAGATTACAGCGTGCCGTAGATGCGGTCGCCGGCGTCGCCCAGGCCGGGAACGATGTAGGCAGCTTCGTTGAGATGGTCGTCGATGGCGCAGGTATAAATATGTACGTCGGGGTCCTTTTCGGTCAGTGACTTGAGGCCCTCGGGGGCCGCGACGATACACAGCATGCGAATATCCTTAACACCGCGCTCGCGCAGGTAGCTGATGGCCATCTCGGCCGAACCGCCCGTGGCGAGCATGGGGTCGACAACCAGGCAGATGCGCTGGTCGATATCCTTGGGCATCTTGCAGTAATACTCATGCGGCTCGTGGGTAACCTCGTCACGCTCCATACCGATGTGGCCCACGCGAGCGGAGGGCACCAGGTCGAGGATGCCGTCGACCATGCCGAGGCCCGCACGCAGGATGGGAACAATGGCGAGCTTCTTGCCGGCAAGCTGCTTAAACATGGCGGTGGTGATGGGAGTCTCGACCTCGACGTCTTCCATGGGCAGGTCGCGCATGGCCTCGTAGCCGTCAAAGAGCGCAAGCTCGCGCACGAGCTGGCGGAACTGGTTGGTGCCGGTGCTCTTGTCGCGCAAGATCGACAGCTTGTGCTGGACGAGCGGATGGTCGACAAGCGTCACGCGGGACGTATCGTAGGTGACGGTCATGGGTTGATTGCCCCTTTCGTTGCGGCCGGAAGATGGCCTTGCTGACAAGACGCCTGGCGACGTTGTTGCCTCGCGCCGTGCATAAGTTTAACGGTTTGTTGTATCGAGCAGCTCGTCGCAACCCTACTGAGCGGTGTTGAGCGAACGCTTGACGGCATCACGCCAACCAGCGAGGTTGCTCTCACGGCGCTCGGCGGACATGTGAGGATGGAAGACTTTGACGATCTGAGCGTTTTGCTCCAGCTCCTCCAAATCCTCCCAATAGCCGACAGCAAGGCCCGCCAAGTACGCGGCGCCAATCGCCGTGGTCTCCACCGTCTCGCACTGCAGCACGGGAATATCCAGCAGATCAGCCTGGAATTGCATGATGAACTCGTTGCGCGAGGCACCGCCATCGACGGACAGGCGCTCAATCGAAAGTCCCACGTCCTGCTCCATGGCGCGTAGCACGTCATAACTCTGGTAGGCCATGGACTCGCAGGCCGCACGCACAATGGTCGCGCGACTCGAGGCGCCGGTCAGGCCGCACACGATACCGCGAGCATGCGGGTCCCACCAGGGAGCGCCCAGGCCTGCGAAGGCGGGGACGAAGTAGCAGCCCTCGTTGTCGTTAATCGAAGTGGCGAGTTGCGCGGACTCGCTCACGCTCGAGATGATGCCCATGTTGTTGCGCAGCCAGTTCATGGTTGAGCCGGCGGCAAAGATAGAACCCTCGAGCGCATAGCTGATCTTGCCGTCCGCGGCGATACCGATCGTGGAGACCAGACCGTTCTTGGATTCGACGATCTCGTCGCCGGTGTTCATGAGCATAAAGCAACCCGTGCCATAGGTGTTTTTGGTCTGGCCGGGATGGAAGCAGCAGTGGCCGAACAGCGACGCCTGCTGGTCGCCCGCCACGCCCATGATGGGTGGCATGTTGGTCATGATGTCGCTCGCGACGCGGCCGTAGTCGCCCGAGCTCCAACGAACCTCGGGCATCATGGAACGCGGGACGTCGAAAAGCGCCAGCAGATCGTCGTCCCAATCGAGCGCATGGATATTAAAGAGCGCGGTGCGGCTGGCATTGGTGTAGTCGGTGGCAAATACCTGACCGCCGGTGAGGTTGTAGATGAGCCAGGTGTCGATGGTGCCGAACATGAGGTCGCCCGCCGCCGCGCTCTCACGCGCACCATCGACGTTGTCGAGGATCCACTGCACCTTGGAGGCCGAGAAATACGGGTCGAGCGTAAGCCCCGTGCGGGAGCGCACCAGCTCTTCTGCGCCCTGCTCGACCAGCTCGTCGATCAGAGGTGCGGTGCGACGGCATTGCCACACGATGGCGTTATAGATGGGTTGGCCGCTTATGCGGTCCCACACCACCGTGGTCTCGCGCTGGTTGGAGATACCGATGGCGGCGATGCGGTCAGAATGGATGCCGCTCTTAAACTGGACCTCCATCATCACGCCGATCTGACTGGCAAGCACCTCCGTGGGATCCTGCTCCACCCAGCCGGGGCGCGGGAAGCTGGTTTTGACGCTACGACGCGCCTGGGCGACGATGCAGCCGTACTCGTCGACGATAGTCGCGAGTACCGAGGTAGTGCCGCAGTCGAGCGCCATGATGTAGGAACCGCCAAAGCTAAACGAGGCGTCTTCCATACCCAGGCTACCTAGATTCAACGACATCGCTTACACCTTTCTATTGCATCGGGTCGGACAGGACCCGCTCGATCTCTGATGCGGGAAGTGCGCCTTGGCGCAGGATCTGGAGCTCGCCGTGCTGAAACGACACGATGGTTGAGGCGTCGCGACACGGGGTCTCACCGGCGTCGACGGCCACATCGACCCCCTCCAGGATGCGCTCCTCCACCGTGACAAAACTTGCCGGCGCGGGCGCGCCATGCGTGTTGGCGCTGGTGCAGGCAAGAGGGCTGCCGCAGGCGCGGATGAGCGCCTGCACCACGGGCGAGGCCGAAGCGCGAAGTGCCACCGTGTCGTCGGCGGCGCGCATAAAGGTCGGCACGCAGGGGGCCGCCTTAACCACGATAGTCAGGGCGCCCGGCCAGCATCGTCGGGCGAGCACGCGGGCCTCGTTAGGGATATCCACGCCATAGCGGTCGAGTGCCTCGGCATCATCGACCAGCCAGGCAACCGTTTGGGTGAGCTCGCGCTGCTTGAGGGTAAAGATACGACGATAGCCGGTGCCGAGTGCGGGGACCGCGGCGCCGTTGACGGTGGCCTGCGGATCGCGCGGCCACGGCAGAGGTTCACTTGTATCTTGTGGAACGGCATCCGAGAAGGCGTTGACCGCCACGGCGACACCGTAGACCGTCTCGGTTGGAATAAGCGCCAGGCCGCCGCGACCGAGTAGCTCGGCCGTGCGCTCGACTGCAAGCCGATGCGGCTCGCGCGCTCCCTCGTATACCCGATAGACCGTCTGCATGTGTATGCCAGCCCCTTACGCTCTGGTGCAAGTTTGTTTACTGTGGGGCATTCTCGCACGAAACGTTCAACCTATTTGCCCAGAGCGCATGTTGGTTTGGTGAGCGGCTCTAGTAGTCGGTGAAAGTGAGGGGGTTATTGGACTGCGACGAACTTCTTTGGCCTGCCGGCGTGGCGTTCTTGGGCGGCGTAGCGCTCGATGCTGTCTATCGTTATCATCCGACGGCCGTCGACAAGTTCAACATCGAGCTTTCCGGCTTTGACCAGCGCGGTAATCCGCGGAGCGGAGACTTTGAGGTCCAGCGCTGCGTCTTTAAATGTTCGGCACGCCGCTTCCCGAGCGTCCTCGTGGTCGATTTCGACTGAAAGGGCCACGACCTCGGCCGAGCGTTCGTACCCTGCCGGAGTCAAACCGTTGTTGAGGTCGTCGGCCAAAAACGCCATCAGTGCCTCGGTGGCATGGGCAATCGCTTCTTCGCGCGTATCGCCATCGGCAAAGGCGCCGGGAATCTGCGGGAAACTGGCGCAGTGACCGTCGTCTTCTTTTATGAGAACGCAGTCATAGGTAAATCGCTGCCTCATTTTGCCTCCAACTACCATTCAGCTTGGCGACGAATACTTGCCCACGTGCCCTTCTTTGGTCGATCACCACCAGAGCCGTTCACGGTGACAACACGGTCACCAGAAACATACTTAGCATGACTACCGACTTGCGCGACCTTCACGAATCCATCGTGCTTGAGTAGGGCAATGATTTCCCGAAAGGTAGGAGGTTGCATGGGCCGACCTCTTTCAGCCGTCCTAATTATAAACTACTTTATAATTTTTGCTAACCAGTTAATAAATATTACTGGCGCTGTTTGGGCTCGGTGACGATGGCTCGGACGATGCGGGGGCGATCGGTGAGGTCATGGACGATACGCACGTCCGAAAGGCCTGCCTGGCGACAGAGCTCGGCCGCGGCATCGAGGGCACCCTCGTAGAGCTCGCAGGCAAACAGGCCGCCGGCGCGCAGCATGTAAGGCGCCGCATTGAGCAGGCGGCGGAAGATATCGAGGCCGTCGGCGCCGCCCTCGAGCGCCAGGTCGGGCTCAAAATCCTTGACCTCGTGCGGCAGCGAGCGCATGACGCCGGTCGGGATGTAAGGTGGGTTGGAGACAAGCACGTCGAAGGTGCCCCACTCTTCGCGGGGAATAGAACTCACCAGGTTGGTGAGACTAAAGGCGACCTCGTCGGACGTGAGGCCAAGCGCATCGCGGTTTTTGGTGGCCAAATCGATAGCGCGCGGCTCGATATCGGTGGCGGTGCAGGTAATGTGGCCGCGGCGCTCCCAGGCAAGGGAGAGCGAAATGCAGCCCGTGCCGCAGCCGACCTCGAGAACGCGGGCGATGCGGGGCTCGGCTGGGGCAGGCGAAGCGGCATCCTGAGCTGAAGCCGTCTCCTGGTCGGCACCCTCGATGGCGATGCCGTATTCGTCGAGCTCGGGCTCGGCGGCTTCCGCGGCTTCGGCTTCTGCTGCCTGCGCGGCGGCTTCCTCGGCCTCGCGGTCGGCCAGCTCCTCGGCATAGGCACGGCTGCCCAGCACATCGCCGCCCAGCGCCGCCTCGTCGGCGGCCGTCAGGTTAGCGGCACGGCGCTCGGCGGTCGCGCGTTCGTCTGCCAGCGCGGCCTCGGCCTTGCGTGCCTCCTCAACCTCATCGTTCCAGGGCAGCTCAACGCGCTGACGGGCGGCAGCCTCGGGGCTCAGCACCTCGGCATCCAGATAATTGAGGACTTCCTCGACGAGCATCTCGGTCTCGGGACGCGGAATGAGCACGCCGGGGGCGCACGTGACGTCGATCATGCGAAACTGCGTGCTGCCGGTGATGTACTGCAGCGGTTCACCTTTAGCGCGACGAACAACGGCCGCGTGCATGGTCTCGAGCTGAGCCGCGTTAAGCGTCTCGTCCATGCGCATATATAGGTCAATGCGCGCCAGGCCCGTGGCGGCGCACAGCAGCCACTCGGCAGAAAGACGGGGGTGCTCCTCGCCGCGCTCGGCCAGGTACTCCTTGGTCCACTCGAGACAACGCTTGATGGTCCAAATCTCGTTTGCCATGGGGCCCTCCCCTCTTAAGCGCCGGACGGCGCGCGAATGTCGGAGCAGATTGTACGCGAGGCCAGCGCTTGGCAAGGGACGATTGAAGGCGATTATCGAGAATCAGCCCAGATTTTTGCACCGAGCTCGCTCAAAGTGTTCATTCGCCGACGTCTAGATTTGCATTCGTCAAGCTTTTGGCAAGGTTGCCCCAAAACTAACCAATATCTAACCAAGAACTTGCCAAATCACTTGACGCGCGATGCATCAAAAATCGCCCCGCGACTTCTTGAACGATTTTTCGAGCATTATTTTCAATAGCAGATGAATGCCGCTAATTTCTCTGAGCAGGTAGCCGACTTCATGGCCATCAAAGCCGATTGAATAACATCTCAAAGCAATGTGCCCAACCTAGTCATTTAAGAACGTCCCCAATGACTACCTCTAAGGCGCCGCAGGTTGAGCATACCGCATCCGGAGCAAGGCAGCGCCGCAGGTAGAGGACGGACAGCGAGCGGGTCGCATTTGAGACAAGGTGACGTGAAACGAAAGGGCGCTGACCTTCTGGTCGCGCCCTTGAAGTTGAACGTCAGATTGTCCAAATGCCGTTGTAGGTGGAGTTGAAGCCGATGCGGTGATCGGTCACACGGTCCTGGGGCTGGTTGTAGGTACGGATCTTCTCGGAACGGTTGCCGTGGCCGATCTGGCTCTGACGCTCGGCACCGAGCTCGGCCTGCTGCTTCTCGAGCTCCATCTCGTACAGACGGGCGCGCAGCATCTGCATGCAGACCTCGCGGTTCTGAATCTGGGAGCGCTGCTCCTGCGACTGCACCACGGTGTTGGTGGGCAGGTGGGTAATGCGCACGGCGGAGTAGGTAGTGTTAACGCACTGACCGCCAGGGCCGGAAGCACAGTAGGTGTCGATGCGCAGATCGGACTGGTTAATCTGGACGTCGATCTCCTCGGCCTCGGGAAGCACGGCGACGGTAGCCGTGGAAGTCTGGATACGGCCCTGGGACTCGGTCTTGGGGACACGCTGGACGCGGTGCACGCCGGACTCGTACTTCATGACGGAGTAGACGCGGTCGCCCTCGACCTTGAACTCGATGGACTTAAAGCCGCCAGCCTCGCTGGGGCTGGAATCGAGCACCGTGGTCTTCCAACCACGCGACTCGCAGAAGCGCTGGTACATCTTGTACAGATCGCCGGCAAAGATGGCGGCCTCGTCGCCACCGGCGGCGGAGCGGATCTCGACGATGGTGTTCTTGTCGTCGTTGGGGTCGCTCGGGATGAGCATGTACTTGATGTCTTCCTCGAGCTGTGGGAGCTTTTCCTCGTTCTCGGAGATGTCCATCTGGAGCATCTCCTTCTCGTCCGCATCGCTGGTGTCGCGGAGCATCTCCTTGGCGGCCTCGATGTCATCGAGCGCGCCGATGTACTCGCGCGAGGCGGCGATGAGGTCGGACTGGTGTGCGTACTCCTTGTTGAGACGCGTGAACTCCTTGATGTCGGAGGCGACGGCCGGGTCGGAGAGCTTCTTCTCGAGCTCCTCGTAGGCCTTAATAATCTTTTCGAGCTTGTCGCGCATGGCGGGACTCCTTTATGTGCGTGAAGGTGAAAATCGGCAGAGTTGATGGGGCGCGCGGCGCCACTGCGGGGGTAAGCCCAGCTAGAACATGTCGATCTTCAGATACATGCGCATCCCTTCGCGTATGGGGTACATAGTTGCGGTCTAACCCATACATGATAGCGTGCGCAGGCATACCTGCATATAACCCGCACGGAATGTAACTCCTTCACCTGCGGTTTGCAGCTTTTCCGGGTGTATTTGGCCTAGATTTGCAGCTTTTCCGGGTCCAGATGGCTGCTTCGTGCAGCTTTTCCGGGCTTCTAGAGCGTGTGGAGCAGGGCGATGAGGAAGCGGATGCCTTGGAGGTAGGCGCGACGGGAACAGGACGCCGCTCATGCGCGAGCAGCTCGAGGACGGGCGCTACAGGAAGACCTGGAAGAAGATGATGGAGCCGGAGTACGAGTTCCATCCGGAGCCGGACGTGCAAACGGCGGGCTAACATAGCCTTTCACCGAAAAGGGCGGGTGGCCGCGCCCTGCGACCACCCGCCCTCAATCAAAGCCCTTCTCGGCCGCCGCAGTTACCGGTTCCGGCGCCGCAGAATCACGCCTGCGGCGATCAGCACCACCGCGCCGCCCGCGATGCCACCCAGGGCCATCGGCGACAAGCTGGTATCGCCCATGTTCGGCAGACCCGGCTTCTCCTCCTTCGACACCGGTGGGTTGGTGGGCGGCTCCGTCGGCGGGTTGACCGGCGGGGTGGTCGGCGGCGTGTACGTGTTCTTGAACACCGGCGCCACGTCACCGTCATAGGTTACCGTCGCCACCAGATGGCCCGCACCGTCGTCCGTCACCGTCACCGTTACCCGGTGCTCGGCCGCGTCGTACGTCACGTTCTTCTGACCGTCGTCCACCTCGGAGATGCTGTAGGCGTACGTCCCGGGCTTGTCGTACGAGATCGCCTCGAAGCCCACCGTGCCGTCCGCCGCGTTCTTGGCGGTCTGCAGCACCTTGCCGTCGGCATCCTTCAGCTGGAAGGAGAACTGCCCTTCCTTAAGGTCTTCGCCGCTCAGCACCTTGGAGGCCCCCAGCTTCACCTCAGTCGCGGCCGGCGCGTAGCTGTTGCTGAATGCCACCGCATCCGCAGCCTTGCCGCCCTTGCTGTAGGCAACCTGCGCCTCCAGCGCGTGCGTCTCCGCATTCTCCGTCACCGTCACCGTCGCGGTAAAGACCGTCGTGTCGTAGGTGACGCCGTTCGCCGTCGCCCCTGCCCGCTCGGACACGGTGTAGACGTACGTCCCCACCTTGTCCAGCTGCAGCGGCGCGAAGCCAAACGTGCCGTCGGCGCCGTTCTGCACCGTCTGCACCACGTTACCGTCGGCGTCCTTCAGGTCGAAGGAGAACTCACCCTCGGCCAAGTCGCGGCCGGTCAGAGCCTTCGTTCCGGTAATCGTCGCCGTCGTTGCCGTCGGCGTGTAGATGTTGGTGAAGGTCAGATCCGCGGCCGTCTTGTTCGCCGTCGCGGTCAGCTGGCCGCTGCCGTCGTCGGTCACGCTCACCGTCACATCCAACACCGCATCGCTGTAAGTGATGGTGCCATCTTGGCCCGCAACCTCCTTCACCTGGTACGTATGCGAACCAGTCGCAGTGTACGAGATGGCCTTGAAGGTAAACGCGATACCCGCGTTCGTGGTCCGGTCAATCTCCTGCCCGGTGGCCGCGTCAATCAGCGCGAACGTGAACTCGCCATCGGCGGGCGTCCGCATGGTGGCCGAATCGGTATTCTCAAGCACCTTGATGCCGGAGATCTGGTAGGAGGTCGCGCCCGGCTGGTAGCTGTTCGCAAACGTCATGGTGTTGGGGGTGACGCCGTTCTCGGTGCCCTTGCTCGGCTTCGCCGTGGAGCTCTCTACCGCCAGCTTGCCGTCGTTGTTGTCCTTCACCACGTAGGTCAGGGTGTACGTCTTGCCGGTGTAGGTCACGCCCGGCACGCCCGGCGCGTCCCCCGTCGGCTGCACCTCGCGGACCGTGTAGGTAAAGGTGCCCGCATGGTCGAAGGTCAGCTTGTCGAAGGCAACCTTGCCGTGCGCATCGTTCTTCTGGGTCTGGATCACCGAGCCGTCAGACCCCACCAGCTCGAAGGCGAAGTCTCCCGCCTTTAGCTGATAGCTGCCGTCGTGCACGTCAACGCTCTTGGTGAGGGCGATCGCGCCGGAGTCCGTCGCCTGTGCCTCGTAGGTGTTGGTGAAGCTGGGCTTCGTGACATTCGTGCCGTCGTAGGCGACGCTCGCCTGCAGCGTGCCGGCATTGTCAGCAACCGTCACCACGGCATGGTGCACCGCGGCGTCGTAGGTCACGTAGGCCAGATCACCCTTCCGCTCCACGATGGTGTACTCGTGCGTGCCCGGCTTCGCGTAGGAGAAGGCGTCGAAGTTAACACTTCCGTCCGCGCCGTTGGTCGCGGTCCGGACGGGCTTGGCCCCGGCAAGCTGCTCAGCCGTCAGGTTGCCCTCGTACACATCGAAGGTGAACTCGCCGCACTTGGGGACGATCGGCGTGTTGTCGTCCTTCTTCACATAGCTCTTCTGCGCACCGAGGGCCAGGCCGGTCGCGGCCGGCTGGTAGGTGTTGGTGAAGGTATCCGAGCCGGATGCGCTCGTCACGATCGCCTTCGCATTCAGTGCTCCGTTCCCGCCGTCCGTGACCGTCACCGTATAGGTGAGGGGATGGCTGTCATAGACCATGCCCGGCTCCGCGCCCGGCTGCTCCACGATGGTGTAGGTGAAGTCCTTGCTCGCGGCGCCGTCCAAGTCAGAGAGCTGGAACTCGCGCGTGAAGCTGACCTTGCCGTTTGCATCGTTCTTCGCGGTGTCGAGCACGTTGCCGGCAGCGTCCTTCAGGTCGAAGGTGAACTCGCCGTCCGCGGGCTTCGTCGTGTGGTCGAAGCCGTCCGCAACCTTGATGGTCTTGGTCGCCGTCAGGATTACGGAACCCTTTGCGTCGTAGGTGTTGTTGAAGGTGGGAGCCGTAGCGGCACCGTCATAGGTGACGGTCACCTTCGTCTTGTTGTTGTCGCCCTGGTTCTGCTCTACCTTGACGTGGACCTTGACTTCCTTGGCGTCGTAGGCCACGCCGTCGACGGTCTGGCCGGCTTTCTCCTCCTTGAGCGTGTAGTCGTACTCGCCCAGGTTCAGGTTCTTGACGGCCAGCTCGACCTTGCCGCCCCGGTCGTTGGTGCCCTTGGCGACCTCGTTGCCGGCCTGGTCGTACAGGCCGAAGGTGAACGCGTCGGCCGTCAGGTCCTTGCCCGTGAGGATCTTCGTCGCCTCGACGGTAACGTCCGTCGTCGGCTTCGAGTTGGTGAAGGTCGGAACGTCGGCCTCGCCGTCGTAGGTGGCGGTCGCCTTTAGCTCGCCCTTCTCATCGGAGACCTTGATGTGGACCTTCACGTCCTTCGTGTCGTACACGACGGTCGGGTCGTTGCCGGCAACCTCCTTGATGGTGTAGTCGTGATCGCCCGGCGTGTCGTAGCTGATTGCCTGGAAGGCGACCTTGCCGTCCTTGTCATTCTGGACGGTCTGGATCACGTTGCCATCCTTGTCGAGCAGCTGGAACGTGAAGTCGCCCCCTGCGAGCTCGCCACCCGTGAAGCGCTTCGTCGCCTTGAGCGTTACCGAGGTCTCCTTCGGGTGGTACGTGTTCGTGAAGGTCTTGTCTCCACTCGTTACCTGCGGTGTGGCCGTCAGCGAGCCGGTGCCATCGTCCGCGACCGTCACCTTGTAGATGAGCGCATGGGTGTCGTAGACCATGCCCGGCTCCGTGCCCGGCTTCTCCGCGATGGTGTAGGTGAAGTCCTTGCTCGCAGCGCCGCCCAGGTTGGAGAGCGTGAACTTGCGCGTGAACTTCACCGTGCCATCGGCCTTGTTCGTCGTGGTGCCGAGCACCTTGCCGTCGGCGTCCTTCAGCTCGAACGTGTATTCGCCGCCCTTCAGCTTGGTGTCGTGCGTGAAGCCCGGCGCGACCGCAACGATCTTGGTCGCCGTCAGCTCCACGGATCCCTTTGCGGTGTAGGTGTTCGTGAAGGTGGGGGCATTGGCCTTGTCACCATCGTAGGTAACAGCGGCGTCCAGCTTGCCGGCATTGTCCATGACCTTCACCACGGCATGGTGCACCGTAGCGTCGTAGGTCACGTGGGACAGGTCGCCCTCCTGTTCCGCGACGGTGTATTTGTACTCGCCGGCCTTGGTGTAGTCGATGGCCGGGAAGGTGACGGTGCCGTCCTCGCTGTTCTTGGCGCTCCGGATGGGTTGCTTGCCCTTCAGCTGCTCAGCCGTCAGGTCGCCCTCGTACAGGTCGAAGGTGAACTCGCCGCCCTTGAGCGTGGCCGGCGTGTTGTCGGGCTTCACATAGGCCTTCTTCGCCGTGAGCGCCACCGAGGTCTCGGCGGGCTGGTACTTGTTAGTGAAGGTCGGGGCATCGTTCTTGCCGTCATAGGTGACGGTCGCCTTCGCCTTGTCGCCCTCCGCCTTCACCGAGACGTGAACCTTCACCGCCTTGGTGTCGTAGGTGATAGTCGGATCGGCACCGACGTTCTCCTCCTTGAGTTTGTAGTCGTACTCGCCGATGGTCAGACCGGTGAGGGCAAGATTGATCTTGCCCTCCTTGTCGTTCTGGACGATCTTGACGGGATTACCCGTGGACGTGTCGCCTTGGTACAGGCCGAAGGCGAACGCGCCGTCCGTCAGCGCCTTGCCCGCGAGAACTTTCGTGGCCTCGACGGTAACGTCCGTCGTCGGCTTCACGTTGGTGAAGGTCGGCACGGCCTTATCGCCGCCGTAGGTGACGGTCGCGTCCAGCGTGCCGTTCTTGTTATCGGTAACGCTGACCTTGACCTTCACTTTCTGACCGTCGTAGACGATGGTCTGGTCGTTACCGGTAACTTCCTTGATGGTGTACTCGTAGTCACCTGCCTCGGTGTAGTTGATGGGCTGGAAGGTAATGTTGCCCTTCTCGTCGTTCGTGACGGTCTCAATGGGCGTGCCTTCCGCCTTGTCACCCTTGTACAGAGCGAACGAGAAGTCGTTCCCCGCGAGCGCACCGCCCCTAAAGCGTTTCTTCGCCGCCAAGGTCACGGAACCCTTCGCAGCATAGCTGTTGATAAAGGTGGCGAGGTTCACCTTGCCGTCCTTGACCTCAGCCTTGATGGGCTTGGCCTCAGCGTCACCATCCTTCTTCACCGTCACGCCCGTGACGGTCAGCTTGGCGTCCTTATCCTCGACCCTTACCGTGACGGTATAGGTCGAGGCGTCCATCGTCCAGCCGGCGTTCTGCACGCCGTCCGCTGCGGGATCATCATCAGCGTTGTGCACCTCGGTGAGCGTGAACGTGTACTCGCCCGCCTTGTTGAACGTCATATTCGAGAAGTCGACCGTCTGGCCCTTGTCCTTGATAATCTTGTCCTTCGTGGCCTTGGACTCCGCGTGCGCGTCGCCCGCCAGGTCGTCCGACACACCCAAGTCGCCGGCGGCGATCTTCTGCTGTGTCTCTTCCGTGGCGGTCAGCGTGAACGAGAACGCCTTCTCCGTGCTCTCAACACCGGAGATCTTCTTCGTCACCTGCGGGGTCAGCTCGTCGCTGGCGTCTGACTTGTAACTGTTCTTGAACGGGACGGTAGGCGTAGCGGGCTTCGCATTGCGACTCGAGACCGTCTTCACGTAGTTGGTCGTGGTATCGAGGCCCTTAATCGCCTCGGCCGTCAGCGCATCAACGTTGCCGCCCCCGCCAACAAGCGCCGTCACGCCCGGGCCCTTCGCGATGGTCGTCTCGGTGTAGAGCTGGCCTTTGTTGTCCGGATTCGGCTTCACCGCAATGAGCACGTAGGCGTCACCGGGGTACTCGGTGTCATACGTGTATCCACCAGCGTTGGCGCCATGCGCCTCAGACACCTTGTACACATACACCTTGTTGTAGCTCAGCTGCGTGAAGTTCATCTTCAGCTTGCCGGACATCGTGGCGGTCTGCGTATCGTCACCGTCATCCTTGCCCACGGTGTTCTTGAACGACTTATCGGTATCAGCCGGCTCCGGGGCCGTCGTACCGTTATACGTCATCGCCTCGATGGTGAACGGGAACATGCCATTCTTCAACGGGGTACCAACCAGAGTCTTGGTCACATCGATGCCCGCGTAGGTACCAGAGGCCGCATAGATGTTGGTGAACGCGGCGGCGTCCGTCACCTGCCGGTCGGCATCCGTCGTCGCCTGCTTGTTGTCGTACGCAACCGACGCGGTCAGCTTACCGGTGTGCTTGCCGTTCTCGATATCGGTCACTGTGTACGTCACCGTGGACGTATGGCCGTCATACGCAATACCAGTCTTATCCGCGTCGGTCGGCTTCGTCTCGTTCACATTGAACGTATACGTGCCCGACTTGGTGAACACCAGGTCGCCCGCACCGAAGGTTGCAGAACGCGTCGCGTCACCGGCGCCTGCGATCTCAACCTTAGTCGTCAGATCGCCGGTCTCATCGGAGTCGGTAGCCTTCCTCTGGGTAACGACCTTGTTTTTAACCGCATCCCTCGTCGCATCATCCGCCGGCGTCAGGGTGAAGTCGAACGCATCGCTCGTCTCCCACGCGCGCCCGGTGAACGTCTTTTGCACGTTAACCGGCGCCGACGTCGCCTGGGTCACCGTGTAGGTGTTCTTGAACGGGATGTATCCGTTGGCGTCCGTCAGCTGCGTGCCGTCGGCCTTCCAATACGTGACCGTGGAGGACAGGCACTTACCCGTCCCAGACTCGTTATCAACCTGCTGGTTCTTCACCAGCACGTAGTACACCGTATCGTCGTAGCCCATGCCACTGGACGTCGATGTATCGGAATCCTTGACCTCGGTCACCTTGTACACGTAGGTGAGGTTCTCGCTCTCCATCGTATAGGTGATCTGCGGGAACGCAGCGATACCGTCGTCATCGTTCTTCGCCGTGGTCGTGGTGGACGTGCACCCCTTAGGCATGGGGACCTTGCTGGCACCGACGCTGTAGGAGGTGGCGAGCTTGCCGAAATCGATGGCTCCACTCGGCACGGCATCATTCTTCATCCCGCCGAGTGCCTCGAGCTGGAACGTGAACTTATCCTTCACAAGCGGATTTGCACCGGACTGGTCGGCATACGTCTTCTGCACGTTGAAGGAGATGGTCTTCTCATCGGTGTTATAGGTGTTCGTGATCTTGGCGATTTTGTCAGCGACCTCGATCGGGTTGTCCTTTTGGCTCATACCGTCGTCGGTGTAGGTCTGCTCCATCTTGACTGCCGGCTGCGACAGCGTGCCGTCGCCGTTATCCCTCACCGTCACCGTGACGCGGTAGGAAGCGCTCGAATACCCGAACCCGGGCAGCCAGTCAGCGTCGTTTTGAGACGGCGTGGCCTCGGCAATGAGATAGGTGTAGGTGCCGGGCTTGGCGTACTCAATATTGCCGAAGTCGAACTTGTCCCCGTTCTTGACGGTCTTCACAACCTGCGTCATACCACTCACGGGCGCATCCTCGGCACCGTCGGGCATCGGCGTGCCCTTGTCCGTGCGCAGGTAAATCTTGAAGCTATCGCCACCCTTCCAGTCACGGCCCTGGAGCACCTTCTGTGCCCAGAACGCATTGGCGAGCTTCACCGGCGGCTTTACGCTGTAGGTGTTCGTGAACGCCAGCTTGTTGGCCTCGGCCACCGTGCCGTCGGCGTTCTTCTTCGCGATCGTGCCGGAGATGCTGTCGCCCTCGCCGCTCAGGGCGTTGCCGCCCTGCTCGCGCTTGGTCAGCGTGAAGCCGGCCGGCATCTTGTCCGTACCGGTCAGTTCCTGCACCGTGTAGGTGTCGTGCTCGGCGAGACCGTACACGCGGATCGTCTGGCCGTCCGTGATGGTCTGCTCGCGGCCGTTCTCGAGGTCGAATATTTTGCCGACCTGCTTCTCGCTTGCGGTCCCCGCGTTCTCAAACACCGCGGCCTTGTACGTCTTCCCCGCCGTCGTGGACACGGTGAACTTGAAGGTGAACCCCGCGTCCGGTTTTCCCGTCAGGCCCGCTGGCACCACGACCTTCTTCGTCACCTCGAGGCTCGCCTCGCGCTTGTTCGCTACGCGCACACAGGTGGCGCCCGTAAACAGGGCATTCAGGTTCATGTCGTCCAGATCGGCGCGGGCGCCCTTCGCATTAGTGTCACCAGACACGTCCTGGGTGATACCCATACGTATCCAGCCCGTCTCGGTCTCCAGGCGGTAGGGTTTGCCCTCCTCGGTGGGCCCATACTGGTACATGCGTCCGTTAGCGCCGTACTTGAGGTGCACTGTGTCGTCTGCACCCACGGGTTCGACATCGGTCCACGTCAGGTTGCCTTTAACATTGGTCTCGCCATTCGAGGTCTGCCGCGTACCCTTGATCCACGTGAGCGTGTTGTCGATGTCGCCCTCTGCGCCAAACTGGCCCAGACTCTTCATGAGCGCGCCCGGGCCCACGAACGTCGAAACGCCGTCATCGTCCGTACCAGCATCGGCATGGACGCCGTCATCGTCCACAATCACCTTGGTGAGCGTGTCGTTAAGCAGGAAGCCCTTGGGCGCCGAGACCTCCTTTAGGAAGTAGGTGCCATTCTTGAGCGGCTTGTTGCCGTCGCTCGTACACGGGAATATGCCCGCCCCTTCGAGCCGGACCGGGTTGTCGACCGACCCCGTCGTCAGGGTGTCATAGGGGCCCTGATCGTCCTTGGGCACAACCTTGCCGTTCGCGTCCGTTGTCGCCTTGTACAAGCCGAACGTTGCGCCGTCTACGGGGTTGCCCTCGGTATCGGTTTTCTGCACGAACAGGCGATTCTGGATGTTCGTGACGAGCAGGCGCGTGGCGAACTGCCGCTTGAAGTTCGTGCCGTCTGCGATGTCGTCGCTGTACACGTGGACGGTGTTCTTAGGCGTCGCGTCGCCGATCGATCTCGCCGTTGTGTGGTAGATGGCCACCGTGTACTCGGCATCCTTGCGGGCCTCACCGCTCAGCAAGTAGTAGTACTTGGAGATGTCACCGGGCAGATTTTGAATCTCTACCTGGTACTGGCCGCTCGTGTTGAGCGTGAAGGCGTGCAGGTCCTTCTTCGCCGCCTCGATAGCGCCGGCCGTGCCCGGCTCCTTGGCGAGGGTGTATCCCGCTCCCGTCGATGGGTCGCCCGACACGGCGTACCAACTGCTCGGATCTTTGATGCTTGCGCTTTTATCGCGCTTGAGCACCACAGCGAACAGTATGCCGGAGTCCAGGCTGACAGCGTCGTTGGGCTTCGTCAGGTCATCATTCGCCTTGTACACGATCGACGGCGCGGTGATGGTCTCCTTCGCGCCGGCGAACGCACCCGTCCGCCACACGGCGCTGCCCGCGTCCATACCGCCGCGGTTGATGATGACGCCGCCCGCGCCGTTCTTGTCGCTCGTGGGCTCGTACTCGAGGTGCATGCTGCCATCCGTCGTCGTGAGATTCGAGCGGTATCCCTTGGGCACGCTCGTCTTCTCCTTCAGGAGGTAGTACTTATTGCTGTGATCCTTGTTGTAGAGATCGTCGAAGTTGATGACGCCGCTGCCATCGTCGTTCGTGAGCGTTAGGCAGCCGGCCTCGTCCGTGGTGCCGGAGCCGAGAAGCGCGCCCTCGGTTTTGAAGTCCTTATCGGTCTTATAGAGCTGGAACTCGGCACCCTGTACGAACTTGCCGTCCTGGTCGAACTTTATGATGTCGGACTCGGGCACCGTCACGAGGTTGAACTTGAGCTCCATGTTGGAGTAGAGGGCGCCGCGCTCCAGGTAGAAGAACTTGAGGGTGTGGTTGGTGCCGTCGGCGAAGGTGCTGCCGTACCACCTCGTGTCGCCGTCCTTGCGCGCCTCCTGGTACTTGCTCAGCAGCGTGCCGTCGCTCTTGCCGTTCACCTTAATGTCGCCCGTTTTAAAGTTTATGTTCAGACTCGCGCGGTCGTGAATACCGCCGATATCACCCACGAGGACATCGTCGATGAACACCCAGACATCATCATCGCCGGCGAACTCGAAGGTCATGTCCTCATCTTTGTTCGTCTTGCCGCCGTCGGGCTGCACGAATCGCGTGGACATTGAGAGACCGAAGTGATGGTTGACGGGCTTGCCACCGTTGTAGCTCGCGGTGTTGTCTGCCGTGATGCCATTTTGGACGAGCCGGTCGTTTTCCTCATTGAACACCTTGTCTGCCGCGTCGAACGGGAAGAACTGACCCTGGTGGGACGAATTGCCAACGCCCCCGGTGTCATAGATGTCGAAGGCATTCTTGTTAGCGTTGTAGGCTGCGTAGTTGTGGGTGCTGTCATAGACGTAGTAGCCGCCCTGAGCCTGGAGGAGGCCCGTCACGCCAAAATGGGACGTCTTGCCGGTCTGGGCAGAGGAATCGAACAGATAGCGGAGGGACTTGCCGCCCCAGGTACCGGAAAGCCGCGGGTAGCCGTCGAAAAGCGTGTTGTTGACGATGCCGGACTGCGGGTTCTCGCCGCCCGTCCAACGGTTGAGCGACTCACCACCCTGGCCGTCGTTAAACTGGAACCGGTGGTTTGCGTTGATGCCGCCGTTGCCGGAAACCGACAGGTGATCATCGGGATTCACCCAGTAATCAAACAGGTTGATTGTTGTCCCCGAAGGCGAAATCGTCGTAACCGTGTGGTCCGAAAACGCCGCTTCCGCACGGGTCGGCAGGAAGAAACTCGCCGTCAGCGCGACGGAGAGGGCCAAAACAATCACATATGGCGAGACCGGGCGCAGCCCACGACGACGACCATAAGACATGACGGACCACCGCTCGCGCGGCCGGTGTTCACCAGGAAGTTCCCTGCTTAGACACCCCCCCCCGGTAGCATTATTCACGAGTCGAGACGTCGTCTCTCTGAGCTCCTGCATAATTTCCTCCCCAGTCACACGGCGACCTGCCCGGGTGCTCCCCGGGGGCCGAGGCAGTCTGGCACATGCCCGCAGTCGTTCAAGGAATACCAACCCCAGCATATGTCTCTTAAGATATCTTAGTCTTATTCTATGACAGTTTTTGTCTCATTACCGATGAAATCGGCTCAGTCCCTTTGTCGCATGCTAGAGCGTGTGGAGCAGGGCGATGAGGAAGCGGATGCCTTGGAGGTAGCGCGACGGGTGATGCGCTCGTTGGTGCCGTGGACGCCGCGGTCGCATTCGTCATCGTCGACCACAAAGGCGGAGAAGCGGATGCACTCGTGGCAAATGCGCTGGTAGTTGGCGGCATCGGTTGCACCAATCACGGTCGAGGGCACGATGCTCATCGGCTCTTGGCCCACCGCAGACGATCCGTTTTCCTCCGTCGGCTTGGGATCACGGAAATAGCGGGCGGCGATGGCGCGGACGGCCTCGAGCCCCGGACCGCCCACGCGCGGGGACGGCGAGGGCTCGGAGCTGCCGGGGCCCAGCTCGACCTCGACTCGGCCGGCGAGCCCAGCGGTGGCAACGGCCTCGCGGCAGCAGGCCACGACATCGGCCACGCTCGTACCCTCGAGCATGCGGAAGTTGATATTGACCCACATATCTTGCGGCATTACGTTGGCACCGGTACTGCCGCCCTCGATTTGCGTGGGCGCACAGGTGGTGGTCACAAGCGGGTACAGCTTTTTGCTGGCAAGGCAGTCGCGCACGATGGCATCCTTGCTGGCAGCAATCTCGTCTGCGGTATAAAGCCCCAGCTCGACGAGCTGCGCGGCAAGCAGATCGGTCACACGCGCCGGCCACTCGATATCGCAAATCGCGGCAATAGCGCGGCTGAGCACTTCGAGCGACGTGCCACCGTAAGGGTTGGAAGAATGCCCGCCCTCACTCTTCGTCTTGAGCACGATATCGGCATAGCCCTTCTCGGCAAGGTCGGCGTGCATGAGCCAGTCCTCGCCCGCGCTGTACTCGGCAGCCGAAACGATGCGGTAGTCGCCCTCGTCGATCAGGTACTCAAGCTCAATGCCGCGCTCCTCGAGCGCGCGGCCGATGGCGCCTGCGCCGTACTGCGTAGTCTCCTCGTCCTGGCCAAAGGCCAGGAGCAGCGTGCGCTCGTGCTGCCAACCGTGTGCCAGCGCATACTCAACCGCCTCGAGAATGCCTGCGACCTGGTCTTTCATATCGATAGCGCCGCGACCCCAAATGTAGGTGTCGTCTACATGCCCGCTAAAGGGGGCGTACGTCCAGTCGTCCTCGGTACCCGGCACCACGGGGACCACGTCCATGTGACCCATGAGCACAACGGGCTTGAGTGCGGGGGCGGAGCCGGAAAGCGTCACCAGCAACGAATGATCGATGAGCTCGACCTTACCCGCTGTAAATACGTGCGGCCAGGCCTGCTGCATATAGGCGCGCAGGTCGTCGAACGGCTGCCAGTCCACTGCCTCGGTATCCATGCTCGAAATGGTCGGAAACGACAGCACGCGGCCCAGGCGCTCGCACGCGCCGACCTCGTCGATATCGGCAAAATCATCCTCGTGCGCAAAGAAGCGCCAAACCTCGGCCATGCCTTCCTCCAAAAACAACGTGGCAAAGAGGCGGTCCCTTTGCCACGTTCGCTTGCATTATTTGTCGTTGAGATAACGCGAGAGGAACTCGCGGGTGCGCTGGTGCTTAGGATTGCCGAAGAGCTCGGCCGGCGCGGCGTCCTCGAGGACCACGCCCTTGTCCATAAAGACCACGCGGTCGGACACCGTGCGGGCAAAGGCCATCTCGTGCGTGACGACGACCATGGTCATGCCGTCGGCAGCGAGCTTGCGCATGACCTCGAGCACCTCTCCCACGATCTCGGGGTCGAGTGCGGAGGTCGGCTCGTCGAACAGCATGATCTGCGGATTCATGCATAGGGCACGAGCGATGGCAACGCGCTGCTTTTGGCCGCCGGACAGGCGACCCACGGCGGCGTGCGCGAACTTCTCGAGCCCCACGCTCGTCAGATGCTCCATCGCGACCTTCTCGGCCTCGGCCTTGCTCATCTTTTTGAGCGTGACGGGCGCGAGCGTGCAGTTGTCGAGCACATCCATGTTGTTGAACAGGTTAAAGCCCTGGAACACCATGCCGATGTCCTCGCGCAGCTTGTTGATGTTGCAGCGCTCGGCCGTGAGGTCCTGGCCGTGGAACCAGATGTGGCCCGCGTCCGGGGTCTCGAGCAGGTTGAGGCAGCGCAGGAAGGTCGACTTGCCCGAACCCGAGGCGCCGATGATGGTGACGACCTCGCCGGGATTGACGGACAGGTCGATGCCCTTGAGTACCTCGAGCGAGCCGAAGCTCTTGCGCAGGCCCTCGACGCGGATGAGCGGCTCATTGGTCTGTGCGGCGGCCGCAACGCCGGTAATGGCGGTATCTGCCATGATGATTCTCCTCGTCTTGAGCCTAGTTGGAGCTGGGCAGCGTGACCGGAGCCTCGGCGCCGAGCTTTTTGCCAAAGGCCTCGAGCAGGCGGCTCGCCACGAGCGTCAGGATCAGGTAGACCACGAGCGCCACGCAGTAGACCTCCATCTGGCGGTAGTACACGCCGGCGACGGTGGTGGTGGCGTACATGAGGTCAAACACGCCGATGACCGAGAGCACCGACGAATCCTTGATGTTGATGATGAGCTCGTTGGTGAGCGCCGGGATCGCGTTTTTAATGCCCTGGGGGAACACGACTTTACGCATAGCTTGCCACTGCGACAGGCCCAGCGAGCGCGCCGCCTCGGCCTGGCCGGGATCGATGGACTCGATGCCGCCGCGCAGGACCTCCATCATGTAGGCGGTGGAGTTGAGCGAGATGGTAACGAGGCCGGCGGTGAAGGTGCTCCAAATCTGGTTGGCCTGGGCGGTCTCGAAGCCCATGCCGCGCAAAACGGTGAAGCCCGCGTAATAGATGAGCAGGCCCTGGACCATCATGGGCGTGCCGCGCACGATGGTGGAGTAGATGGTCGCAAAGCCGCGGCCGATACTCTTAAAGAAGCGCACCAGGTCGTTATCCACGCGGTCGAAGGTCTGAATACGCAGGAACACAAAGAGCAGCGCCAGGAAGAATGCGATGACGGTGCCGAAGGTGGCAAGCGCGATGGTGATCTCGATACCGCGAATGAAGAAGTCACCGCTCTTGTAGGTCATGTAGACCAGGCTCGACAAAAAGTCGCTGGGGTTGGAATCCGAGACAATGCTCACCTGCACCAGGTCGATAAACGACATGACGCAGCGGTCCACGAAAAAGATCGCCGCGATGGCGACCACGACGTAGCTGCCCAGGCGTGCGCCACGACGGCAGCGCTCGGATGCGAACGGCGACTTTTCGCGATAGTCGTTCCAGTGCATGAGCTTGGTGACCAGCGCCGCCGCCGACACGACGAGCCAGGCCCAAAGGATTGCCCAGAGGCAGTCTTGGAACACGCCCGTAGGCGCCAAGAAACTCATCGGCGTGGGGTTGCGCTGGCTAAACGCCAGGCCGAGCGCCGCGATGACGCTCGTGCCCAGGTATACATAACGGTGGTCTGCCTTGATAAAGGAGGCCAGGCGATTGATGGTTTTCATGCTGCCTCCCTATGCCGGCTGACGGTCGAGGCACGCGTCCCACATTTGGTCGCGCTCCTCTTGGCTAATGCCCTTGAGTGTCTTGTCGATGAGCTTAAGCAGTTTGTCCGAGCCCTTGCGGCAGCCGACGTTTGCCGTGACCTCCTGCTTAAAGCCCTCGCCCTCGGCAAATTGAATGGGGACGATGCCCGGGTTTTGGGCCATATAGCCCTTCTCGTTCTCGGTGTTGTAGGTCACGGCGTCGCAGGTGCCCTGCAGCAGGTTCGAAAACACCGTGGGGACCGAATCGACCGGGTTCTTGTGCACAACGCCCGGGATTTCGTCGATGACGGTATCGAGCGTGGTGTCCTTTTGGCCGAGGACCGTAGCGCCGCTAAAGTCGCTGAGCTTGGTCGCATTTTGGTAGGGCGAGCCCTCTTTTACGAACAGGCCAAAGTAGCCAATGAAGTACGGGTCGGAAAAGCCGACGGACTCCTCGCGCTCGGGCGTGGCGCTCATGCCGGCAATGATGAGGTCGATCTGGCCGTTGTTGAGCGAATCGATAAGGCCCGAGAAACTCTGCTTGACGGCAACGGGCTCGCCACCGAGGGCCTTGCAGACGATCTTGGCGATCTGCACGTCGTAGCCATCGGCATAGGCACCCTGCACGTTGTCGATGGGGATGGTGTACTCGCTGGCCTCGGAGACCTGCCAGTTGTACGGGGCGTAGGCCGCCTCCATGCCAATGCGGATCTTATCCTTGCCGATCACGGAATCGGACAGGTCGTCGCGACCGCCGCCCGTCGTGGGCTGAACCACCTTGAGCGTTGACGGGCGCTGACAGCCGGCAAGCGCGCCGGCGACGACGGAAGCGCTCGCAGCGAGGGCGCTACCCAAAAAGATGCGACGGCTGCATACCGGCTGGCGCTGCGCATCGCACTGTTGGGGAGAATGCATAATCTGCCTTCCCTGTTGAATCGTATGCTGACGACTTAACAGGATATACGCCAGCGACCAGCAGCGCAGCACAAGCTCGAAAAATTAATAGACACACGGTAGCCATTGGGGACGCCGATGTTTTGGCAATGCCGGCGAGCGACGTCCAGAGCGAACAAGTGGCATGAAAAAGGCAAGGCATGACCAGAAGGTCTATGTCTTGCCTTTTGAATGACAACTTGTCGCTCTGGACGACGCGCAGCATCGACCGAGCGGCGGAACCTCTAGAGCAAGGTAACGCTAAAGCTGCGAACATCCGTCTCGCCGGGAGCCAAGGTGATGGTGTTGACCTTGTGCTCAAAGACGTCGTCCTCGGTGTCCATGGTGGTGTGACCGGTCCAGGGCTCGAGCGCCACAAACGGAGCGTCGTTGGCGGCAGACCACACGCCGATGTACTTAAAGCCCTCAAAGTCGATCTTGACGCCGTGGCCCGACTTGCGGCCGCGCAGTGTGAGCGTGGAGCCCGGAGTATCGGTGAACATGATGGCATCGTTATCGAAGCTGCGGTGCGTGATGGGCAGCACGTCCGAGTTATCGGGCGCCTTGTAGCTGCCCTCGAACGTCATAAGACCGTCGGGCGTGATGATGGGAGCCTCGTTGGTCCAAGCCTCGGTAAACGCCAACTCGTAATCCTCGAACGCCTCGTCCTCGGCACCGGGGGCGGGCACGTTAAATGCGGGGTGGCCGCCCACCGAGAACGGCAGGTCCACGTCGCCGGTGTTGGTGACGGCAAAGGTCTGCGTGAGGGTGGCGTCGCCGGTCAAGGCATAGGTCATGTTGAGCTTAAAGTGGAACGGGAACGCCTTGAGCGACTCGGGCGTATCGGTAATCTCGTACGTTACCGAGGAGCCGTCCTCCGAAACCTCGACCAGCTTGTGCTCGACAATGCGCGCGAGTCCGTGGCGCGGCATCTCGCAGGTACCGGCCGCAGACGTTGCCGTGTTGTTGCGCAGCGAGCCCACAATGGGGAACAGGATGGGCGCGTGCTTGCCCCAAAAGGCGGGGTCGCCCTGCCACAGATACTCGTTGCCGTTGAGGGCAAGGCTCGTGAGCTGGGCGCCCATGGAATCGATGGCCGCGGTGAGGCCGCCGCGCTTGATGGTAGTAACGGTAGACATGCTACTTCCTCCAAAAGTAAACAATAGTGTCGAGGGCTATTGTCCCACTCTTGGCGGCGGGACGGGACGGCAGGCGATTATTGAGTAGCCATAGCGGAATGAGCGGCGAGTGCCTACTGGGTATCCACGTAAAGGTCGAACCCGCCCTGCGGTGTAGTGTCGACCGTGTCGGGCGCCTGTGAGTTAAAGTTCACGGGGACCATGCGCTTTGAGGCGCGGAAGCGCGTGCCGTCGGTGGCGACGGGCGGTTCATCGACGGTGAGCTCGTAGTCGCCGGGCTTGAGCTCGATGCCGTCACCAGCGGAATTGACGTATTGATACTCGTCGATCGTCTGCCCTTTGAGCGTGCGCCCCACGATATGGATGAGCATTTGGCTGTCGCCGCGCGCGGTGTCCCACGTCGCGCCGTCCTTGACCTCGACCGACACATGTACCGAGCGCGTGCGGCCGAGCGATTGCTCGACAGACATCTCGACCTTGGCGGCGTCTTTTCGCTGTTGCTCAACATGGCTCCAGACGTTTCCAATTACCGAGCATGCGATAACGCCGGCCATGAAGGCGATAAGGATGGGGCCGAGCGGAGAGCGACGTCCTGCATCTTCCTCGCGAGACAGATTGGGGCGACGTGTGGGCGCGGGCGCCTGGGCACCCTGCGAGGGCACGTCGAGAATACTGAAGGATGCCGTGCTGTCGGGATCGATGGTGTGACGCGGCTGCGGGGTCTTTGCCGGCGAGATCGACATGTCGGCTGGCTCGCCGAGCGTGGCCGTAGCGTCGGCCTTGGCCTCGTCTGCCTCGGCCTGGGCCCAAGCTTGTTCGAAGGTCAGGGGCTCGACGGAATCGAGGGCGGCGTCCGAGTCGGCGGCGACGTCGTTGCCGGTCTCGTCCTCGTCGCTCGACACGTCACGCGGCGTAGGCTCGTCCCACCCCTCGTCCGGAGCCTCACCCTCGCTATACCACCATTCAAAGTTATCGATATCCATACGGGGCGCCCCTTAGGCCTCGCAAATAAACACTTGTTAGCCTTATACCCCCAGATGACACGGGAGCTCGCCGGCACAGACAGGAAAAGCGTCACAACATTCGACGCTTTTCCTCGTTTTCGAGATTTTCATCGAATGTTGTGATGGTTTGGGCAGCGATTACATGGCGAGGGCCGTGCGGATAGACGGATCGCTGAGGGCCTCGCGGAGCCAGGGGGCCAACTGCTCGGGATGACCTTGCAGATAGCCGTCGAGCTCGGAGAGGGCCACGCGGCGTACTTCCGATATTTCCTCTTGGTTGATGTGCAGCTCGCCCGGCTTAACACGGGCCAGGTAGACCTCGCACCATTCGCGCTCACAGCGGCCGTCGCCGTGATCCTCGCGGTACACCACGTGCCCCAGATGCTTGAGCTCGTCCGGCTCGCGCATGATGCCGAGCTCTTCGTTGATGCGACGCGCCGTCGCGGCGGCGACGCCCTCCCCCGGGAGCGGATGGCCGGCGCAGCTATCGGCCAGCACCCCGCCCCACAGGCGCTTGAGCGGGCTGCGGCGACAGAGCAGCAGGCGCATGTTTTCGCCCTGGCCCTCGACCAGAAGCGTCAGGAATGCTTGGTGCAGGATACCCTCGCCGGTATGAGCTTTGATGCGATCGACGGGAGCGAGCGCTTTGCCCGTCGCGGCATCGACCGCCACGACCTCGGCACCCGCACCGCCCTCATCCCAGCCGGCGCGCAAGATGCGGGCCGCGGTTTCTTCGAGCGCGACGATGAGCTCCTTCGTGGTATTGAGCACGCGCTGCAAGTCGTCCTTGCTCGCCTGTTCAACATGAAAACCCATGCTTGCGGTTACCGGCACACCAAAGCGCGTAGCGAGCGCCGCCGCAATGTCGTGCGCCGGGATCTCGTCGCGATGGCACGGAACGGCAAGGATGCTCACAGTCGCCGTGCGTCCGGGCTCGGGACGCGGAATGGCCTGCGCCGTGGCGCCCAGGTGTGCGAACTCCGGCGAGCAGGCGTACACCGCCATGCCTCGCGGCGTCACCGTCAGCTGGGCCTCGAGCGTAAACTTGCCCTCGCCCACTGCAACCTTTGTCGTGTGCATACCCATGGGATCTCCTGTCGCCCGCGATGTACCTGAGACCATCTTCGCCTGTATTGCGACTATACAGGCAAGCGCAGACCGTGACAAAGGCGCTGCTTCTTGTCGTATTCTGCTAGAGTTGCAGAGACTGAATCTAGCTCATATAACGCAACATGGGAGCAACCGCCTTGACCACCGCAACCTCGTCCACAACAGCATCAACCGCTGCCGCGCTTTCCCCCGCGCGCACCAACCTCTGCCTAGCGCTGCTCGTGTTGTTAGGCTTTTCGCTCGGCTGCTCGGAGTTCGTGGTCATCGGCATCGAGAGCGACCTGGCGACGGAGCTCGGCATCTCACTTGCCACCGCAGGCCAACTCATCAGCGTGTTCGCGCTCGTCTACGCCATCGCAACGCCGGCGCTTGCGCTCAGCACGGGACGCTTCCGCCGTTACCAGTTACTCGTGTGCTACAGCATTGTCTTTGTACTCGGTAATCTTGTCATGGCGTTGGCGCCCAACTTCCAAGTGCTGTTTGCCTCGCGCATCATCTTGGGCTCCGTCTCGGGCGCACTGCTCGCCGTGGGCGTGACGTATATCCCCGAGCTGCTGTCCCCGCAGCAGACCTCACTCGCTATCTCGGTGGTGTACGGCGCATTCTCCGTGGCGATGGTCTTTGTGACCTCGATCGGCAAGTTTGTGGCCGACACGCTCGACTGGCACGTTGCCATGTACGGCACGCTGACCTTCGCCGTTCTGATCTGCGCCGCGCTCGTGGCGTTTATGCCGCGCGCCGGACAAACCGACGAGCCTGCCACCTTCCGCGAGCAGGCGGGGCTTCTGCGCGAGCCGAGCATCATCACCGGCATGCTCATCTTCTTGTTTGGCGTGGGCTCGGTCTATGTGTTCTACGGCTACGTGACGCCCTATCTGGAGCAGGTGCTGGGCATGGGCACCGTTCAGGCGAGCACCACCCTTATGGCCTACGGCGTGTTCTGCCTGATCTCGAACATCCTGGGCGGATGGATCGATGCGCGCTTTGGCATGAGGGCGCTGCTCGTGACGTTTGTGCTCCAGGCCGCGGCTCTGTTTGGGCTGTTTGCCGTTGGCGGCACCATGCCCCTCGCGCTTGTCTTTGTCTTTAGCCTGGCGATGCTCATGTACCTGTTTTCGGTCTCGTGCATCACGCACTTTATGGACGTGGCCCGCAGCCGCCATCCCAAATCGATGGTGCTCGCGAGTTCGGTGGAGCCCATGGCATTTAACGTTGGCATTTCGTTTGGCACCGCGGTGGGCGGCGCCGTGGTAAGCGGGATTGGCATTGCCTACGTGGGCGCGGTTGGCGCCGCATTCTCGCTCGTAGCCTGGATACTCACGCTAGTGACGATCAAGCTGGCACGCTGGGAGCGCAAGCGGGCAGCACAATCTTCGATGCAGGCATAGGGGTGGGATCGAGGCAGGCGCAAGTACAGCTCAGCGCGGCGGGCGTCCGATGAAAACCACACCATACGAGCAGTGTTTATCCGCCCGCAGGCTCCAGCGGTTCAATTTCGTGTACTTGAAATACACGTTTTTCCACGATTTCGTGTATTTCAAGTACACGAAATCGTACTAAACTATGTATTTGAAGTACATGAAATTGGAAAGGCAGCCCCATGCGCAGATCAATCGAATCCGTTATCGAATCATGGGCGACAAAGGACGCCTCGCGCCCCCTCCTCATCCGTGGCGCACGACGCGTGGGCAAAACGTACGCTGCCGAGGAAATCGGCAGACGAATCGCCGGCGATGCGTTTGTCAAACTCGACTTTCAGACCGATCTTGAGCTGATTGCCCCGCTGTTCGACTGCCCCACCGACGACGTTGACACCATCGTGGCACGAATCTCAGACTATAAACGCACCCCCATTCGCAAAGAAACCGCATTCATCCTGTTTGACGAGGTTCAGCTCTGTGAACGGGCGCTCAACTCGCTTCGCTTTTTCTCGGGTTCGGGCTGGCGCATATGCGCGACCGGCAGTCAGCTCGGCGTCGCCACGCGCAAGCGCAAGCTGCCTTTTCCCAGTGGCGTCCGCCAAGAGACCATGCATCCCATGTCGTTCGAGGAGTTTCTCTGGGCGCTCGGCGAGGAGCAGATGGCCGATGCCGTTCGTGCCCACGCCGACACGCTCGAGACCTACGCCGCACACCAAGCCGCGCTCAACCTGTTTCATCGATACCAAATCGTGGGCGGCATGCCCGCCGCCGTCAACGCATATCGCAAGACGCTTTCCATCGAAGACGCGCGCGTCGAGCAGCGCGAAATCGACGAGACCTACACCGCCGATATGACCGACCCCGAAAACGGGATCAGCGGCGTAGCAGCGCGCAAGGTCTGGCGCTCCATTCCATCCCAGCTGCTACGATCCTCAACCAAGAAATTCAAGTACTCCGAGGTCGAACGCGGAGGCCGACGCTCAAAGCTCATCGAGCCACTCGACTGGCTCGAGGGCGCCGGCATCATATCGGTCAACAACCTGACCGAAGGCATCGAACCTCCCCTCGTCCCCTTCGACGACGAAGACGGGAGCTTCTTTAAGGTCTATCTTCTCGATACGGGCCTCATGTTCTACAAACTCGGTATCAACCCGCGACTCTGGCTCGACCTCAAAGAGGATTCCGCCATTGCGCTGTCTTCCGACTTTCGAGGTGCCTTGGCGGAGAACTCGGTCATGCAGGCATTTTCGGGCAATGGTTTGCAGACGTATTACTGGATGCCACCGTCGTCTTGGAAGACGAACGGCGAGCTCGATTTTCTACTTCAGACCGACCGTATGGAGATCGTTCCCGTCGAGGTAAAATCCGCACGCAACGTGCGCGCGAGAACGCTCGGGTCGTTTATGGAAAAAGCCCGGTCGCCGTATGCCTACATATTGTCCGAGAACAATTTTGCCCGCAGCGAAACCGATGACGGACGCAAGCTGCGCCATCTCCCCTTGTACGCAGCGGGCTTTATCGGAGCAAACTGCCTCAAGGGCAGTCTGTAACCCCCGCGCGACCGCCCAGAAAGGAACCATCATATGCAGCACGTACTGTTTATTTGCCACGGGAATATCTGTCGCTCGACGATGGCTGAGTCGGTGTTTACCGAGCTCGTGCGCCGCGCTGGGCGCGAGTCGGAGTTTGTCATCGATTCCGCAGCGACCTCAACCGAGGAGATCGGCAACCCGCCGCATCGTGGCACGGTCGCCAAGCTGCGCGAGGTCGGGATTCCCGTCGTCGCACATCGCGCACGTCAGGTGCGTCGCGCGGAGTATGGCGACTGGGATCACATTGTCTATATGGATGCCGAGAACGCGCGTGACCTGCGTCGCATCTTTGGCGACGACCCCGACGGCAAAATTACGCGCCTGCTCGATTGGACCGAGCGCCCCGGCGACGTGGCCGATCCCTGGTACACCGGCAACTTCGACGCCACCTACCGCGACGTGCTCGCCGGTTGTACCGCTATGCTCGAGCAGCTGTAGGTAAGCGAGGTCGCGGGCCACGTCTTCGGCGCAAAATGAGCGTGGATAATCTCCCGCATACAAATTGAGTGTGGACAATCTCCCACTTTGAGCGCTCAAGTACGCTCTAAACGGGAGAAAATCCACGCTCGACTACTCGTCGACGATCTCGGCGAGCCAAATGTTCAGTGTATCGACTTCGGGGCAGCAGAACTTTGCCGTGCCGGGCTCGTTGCCAGGCACGGTTCCGCCATAGCGCAGGATATCGATATAGGGAAAGCCCACATGGCAGGCCATGGCGCACATCTTGCCGCGGTCTCGGTCGAAGTCAAAAACGTCGCCCGGCTTGTGACCATGGTGGCAGCGGCACGCACCCAGCTGGTCCACGCAGCTCACGCGGATGCGCGGACGCTTGCCCCGCGGCGCGCCGAGCGGCTTGTTCTCGCCCGCAGGCTTGGCGCCGCCCTCGCCAGCATTACTCATGGTCAATCACATCCAGGCAGGCCTCGATGGGAAGGCCAGCCGACTTGTCCTCTTGGTCGGCATTGCGCTCGATAAGCCCAGCCACCACGCGCATGGCATCGGACGTCGCGCGCTGCAGGCTCCAACCGGCCATAACGCGGCCGACGAGCACCGCCGAGAACGTGTCGCCCGTGCCCGGGAAATAGACCGGAATGAGCTCAAAGGGAATCGTGAAGTGCTCCCCCGCCACATGGTCGTAACCGATGACGACATTCGCACCGTCGACCACAGCGCTCGTAATGACCACCGACTTGGCGCCCAGGGCACGCACGGCATCCACAAGAGTGCGGCCCTCATCGGGCGTGATTTGCTCGGCAATGGGCGTATCGGTGAGCAGGCACGCCTCGGTGTAGTTTGGCACCGCATAGTCGGCGCACTCGAGCAGGCTGCGCATGAGACCGATCGTGGACTCGGGCACGCCGGCGTAGAGCTTGCCGTTGTCGCCCATGATGGGGTCGACGAACACCTTGGTACCCTTTTGCGCGCGACGGTGGCAGAAGTCCGAAATGATGCGCGTCTCTTCCTCGGTCACGATAAAGCCGGTAGAGATGGCGTCGAACTCAAAGCCGAGCTCCTCCCAGATGGCGAGGCTCTGGCGCACGTACTCGGTGGTGTCGTGGATGTAGAACTTGGGATAGTTGAGCGTATCGGACACAAGTGCCGTCGGCAGGTTGTGGATGCGGTAGCCCATGTGCGACAGCACCGGCAGCATGGCGGAAAGCGCGACCTTGCCGTAGCCGCACATATCGTTGATCAGCAGCAGCTGAGTGTTCTTCATGAGGGTCTCCCTTGGTTCGGGCACGGCGCAGCAGCGCCACAGTGCGACTAAGTGTAGCGCAGGGGACGTTGTGAGCGGAGTCGAGCAGCGCGAAGGGTAAATTGTTGCGGAAAGGTTACGGAAAATGATCCCTTTTCCTCCGTCCCCAAGGGATTGCATGCACCGAAACGGACCGTGGCGGAATCACAGGTTGAGGACGGACAGCGAAAACGTTCCTAAGCGAGCAAGGTGGCGTGAAAGAGGAGGGCATAGGCCTTGTGGCCATGCCCGACGATTGAACGCCAGATTGCCGCTTAGGAGCGTTTGCAGCGTCGAGCGGTTACGGCGTTTGGCAAAACGCCGTAACTTAATAAGTTTGGCACCTTGACATTGATTTCTCACACTCCTAAATTGGTTAGGCACAAAACAATTCCACTACCTAACTAAAGAAAGGAGCAACACTGATTCATGTGCGATGAACCTCTTAACCTTTGTTCGCACGGGCCCGGCGGCGACCCGTCACAGCCGGCGGATGTACCCGAAGCGGTCAGCGCCGAAGACAAACTCGCCAAGCGCATCCTGAGCGGCCTGGGTTTTTGCGGCCATTACATGCATTTTCACGGCGGCGGCATATCTGGCAAGGCGCCTATTGTCTGCCTACTCGCCAAGCAGCCGACCGGCGAGCTGTCCCAACAGGAGCTCGGCATGCACTTCGACCTCAAGCCAGGGTCCCTTTCCGAGATTCTGTCCAAGCTCGAACTGGGCGGTCTTATCGAGCGCAGTCGCAATCCCAAAGACCGTCGGCAGCTCACCATCCGCCTGACCGAAGCGGGATGGGAAAAGGCCCGTGTTGAGCAGGCAGCCCGCATTCGCTTTAGGGAACAGGCCTTTAGCGCCCTTACGCACGACGAGCGCGAACAGCTCGCCGAGATGCTCGAAAAAATCCGCGTAACCTGGGAGGAACTGGATGATTAAAACCCTCATGGGAAGCATCCGCGATTACAAGACGGTCACGATCGCCACGCCGCTGCTGGTGCTTGGCGAGGTGCTCTGCGAAATGATGGTCCCGTTTATCACCGCCGACATGATCGACGCCATCAAAGACGGTGCCACCGTCGCCCAGATGCTTCCCACCGCAGGCTTTTTGGTGCTCATCGCACTGACGTCGCTCGCTTTTGGTGCCGCTGCCGGCGTCACCTGCAGTCATGCGAGCTGCGGCTTCGCCAAGAACCTGCGTCACGACCTGTTCTACAAGATCCAGACGTTCAGCTTTGCCAACATCGATGAGTTCTCGAGCTCCTCGCTCGTCACCCGCCTCACCACCGACATCAACAACGTGCAGCAGGCCTTTATGATGCTCATCCGCATCGCCGTGCGCGCGCCGCTGGTGCTGGTCTTTGCCTTTGCCATGGCCTACGCCATGGGCGGCAGCGTCGCCATGGTCTACCTGGTCATCATTCCGCTGCTGGGCTTTGGACTGTTCTTTATCATCTTTAAGGTACGCCCCATCTTCTCGCGCGTGTTCCACAAGTACGACGCCCTTAACGAGTCCGTCGAGGAAAACGTCACCGGCATGCGCGTGGTCAAGAGCTACGTGCGCGAAGACTTTGAGAAGGAGAAGTTCGCCACCGCCGCGCACGACGTCCAGATGGACTTCACCCGCGCCGAGAAGCTGCTCGCCTTTAACAACCCCATGATGAACATCTGCGTCAACGGCGCATTTGTCATCATCATCTACCTGGGATCCAAGCTCATCATCACGAGCCAGGGCACGCTGTTCGACGTGGGCCAGCTCTCCTCGATCTTTACCTATGGCTTCGCGATCCTCATGAGCCTGATGCAGCTGTCGATGATCTTTGTCATGGTGACCATGGCCGACGAATCGGCGCACCGCATTACCGAGGTGCTGGCCGCCGAGCCCACGATCGCCGATCCCGCCGAGCCCGTGCTCGAGGTTGCCGACGGTTCCATCGACTTTGACCACGTGAGCTTTAAGTATTCCGCGCATGCGAAGCGCCAGGCGCTCGACGATATCGACCTGCACATTAAGAGCGGCGAGACCATCGGTATCATCGGCGGTACCGGCTCGGCCAAGTCCACGCTTGTAAACCTCATCGCCCGTCTGTACGACGCCACCGAAGGCACCGTGCGCGTGGGCGGCATGGACGTACGCGACTACGACCTGGACGCGCTGCGCCACCAAGTGGCCATGGTGCTGCAGAAAAACGTGCTGTTTAGCGGCACCATTGCCGAGAACCTGCGCTGGGGCGACCCGAACGCCACCGACGAGGAAGTCCGCGAGGCGGCACATCTGGCCTGCGCCGACGAGTTTGTCGATGGCTTCCCCAAGGGCTATGACACCTGGATCGAACAGGGCGGCTCCAATGTTTCCGGCGGTCAGAAGCAGCGCCTGTGCATTGCGCGTGCCCTGCTGCGTCGCCCCAAGATCTTAATCCTGGACGACTCCACCAGCGCTGTCGACACCAAGACCGACGCCAAGATCCGCGCAGGGTTGGCAAGCTATCTGCCCAACACGACCAAGCTCATCATCGCCCAGCGCATCAGCTCCGTGCAGGACGCCGATCGCATCATCGTCATGGAGGGTGGCCGTATCGCGCAGATCGGCAACCATGACGAGCTGCTCAAGACGAGCGAGATCTACCGCGAGACCTTTACCTCGCAAAACAAGATGTCTGCCGAGGGCGAAGGAGCCGTCGAGGCCGACACCGAGGCATCCGTAACGCAAGCTCAGACCCAGGAAGGAGGCGAGGCACATGAGTAAGGCAACGACCGCCGAGCGCGCACTCAACCGCAAGGGCGGCACCATGTCGCGCCTCATCAAGACGCTCTTTGGCTTCTACCCCGTGCTTTTGCCCCTCGTCGTTGTCGGCGTGGTGCTCTGCGCCATCATCAACTCCATCGGTGCGACCTTCCTTCAGAGCGCTCTGCAGATTATTAGCGAATCGTGGCAGTCGGGCGATTGGGAAGCCGCACAGCCCAAGATCGCACAGCTCGTGACCACCCTCGCCTGCATCTACGGCATCGGCATCCTGTCTTCGCTCTTCTGGAACCGCGCCATGGCCATCGTCACGCAGGGCTCGCTCGAGAAGCTGCGCGAGAAGATGTTCAACCGCATGCAGGACCTGCCGATTCGCTACTTCGACACGCACCAGCGCGGCGACATCATGAGCCACTACACCAACGACATCGACACGCTGCGCCAGATGATCAGCCAGTCGCTGCCCAACCTGCTCATGACGACCATCGTCATCGTCACGGTGTTCTTTATCATGCTGTACTACAGCGTGTGGATGTGCCTGGTCATTGTGGCCGGCGTCGCCTTTATGACCTTTATGACCAAGCTGCTCGGCTCCAACTCCGCGCGCTTCTTCATTGCGCAGCAGACCGAGCTCGGCGTGGTCGAGGGTCATATCGAGGAGGTCATGAACGGCCAGAAGGTCGTCAAGGCATTCTGCCACGAGTCTGCCGCAGAGGCCGATTTTGACGAGCGCAACGAAAAGCTCTTCGAGGTCTCGCAGAAGGCCAACATGTACGCCAACATCCTCATGCCCATCCTTATGAACCTGGGAAACCTGCTCTACGTGCTGGTCGCACTGGCAGGCGGCATTTTCCTGGCGCTGGGCGTGCCCAACCTGAGCATCTCGGGCATGGCGCTGTCCATCGCCGTCGTGGTGCCGTTCCTCAACATGACCAAGCAGTTCTGCGGACAGATCGGCCAGATCTCGCAGCAGATCAACGCCGTGGTCATGGGCCTCGCCGGCGCCGACCGTATCTTTGAGCTCATCGACGAGGAGCCCGAAGCCGACGAAGGCTATGTGACGCTCGTCAACGCTCAGGTGAACCCCGACACCTGGCAGCTCGAGGAGGCCGACCACCACACCGGCATGTGGGCATGGAAACATCCGCACCGCGCAACCGGCGAGATCGAGTACGTGCCGCTGCGCGGCGACCTGGTCATGGACAACGTCGACTTTGGCTACACGCCCGACCACGAGGTGTTGCACGGCGTGTCCGTGTTTGCCAAGCCGGGCCAGAAGGTCGCGTTTGTCGGCGCCACCGGTGCCGGTAAGACGACCATCACCAACCTCATCAACCGCTTCTACGACATCGCCGACGGCAAGATCCGCTACGACGGCATCAACGTCAACAAGATCCGCAAGGCCGACCTGCGCCGCTCGCTGGGCGTCGTGCTACAGGACGTGAACCTGTTCACCGGCACCGTGATGGATAACATCCGCTACGGCAATCTGGACGCTACCGACGAGGAGTGCATCGCGGCGGCCAAGCTCGCGGGCGCGGACGACTTTATCACCCGCCTGCCCGACGGCTACGACACCATGCTCACTGGCAACGGCGCACAGCTGTCGCAGGGCCAGCGCCAGCTGATCTCGATCGCACGCGCCGCCGTCGCCGATCCGCCGGCGATGATCCTGGACGAGGCCACGTCGAGCATCGATACCCGCACCGAGGCTATCGTGCAAGCCGGCATGGACAAGCTCATGGAAGGCCGCACGACGTTTGTCATCGCGCACCGCCTGTCCACCGTGCGCAACTCCGACGCAATCATCTGCCTGGACCACGGCCGCATCATCGAGCGCGGCAACCACGACGAGTTGATCGCCAAGCGCGGATATTACTACCAGCTGTACACCGGAGCGTTTGAGCTCGAGTAGGACCGGTTACTGACGGAGGGCGCCCCGAGGGTGGCGGGGTAATTCCTCCGTGCTCAAACATTCTCGCTTCGCTGCGAAACTGCGCGCGGAGGAAATACCCCGCCACCCCGGGGCGCCCTCCTGCGCGCGATCAGCCCGTCATTTAGAACGGAATAAAAGTTAGTGAGGCCCTGGCCGGTTGGCCAGGGCCTCGTTTTGTAAAAAATCATCCTCGAAGTAGCTAAAAGAGCCCCGTCCCAAAAGAGCTAGTTGAGAAGCTGGGCCATGGCGTTGACGAATTTTTGGACTTGGAGGGTGGGCTCGAGCGGATAGTGCAGAAAGACTGGCACCTCGCGACCGCATAGGAACGGCACGCCCACAAAGGCCGGGTGCACCCCCGACCACGCCCCGCAGGTGAGCACCGCGTCGCCCTTTTCCTCCGCCTCGTTAAAGAGCGCAAAGTCGAAGCTATCCACATCGATCACGTCCACACCGCCGTCGGCCAAAAGGTCGATACGCAGACTGTCCATGGCGTCGTTGCCGTGGCGGAGCACGCGCAGGCGCATGCCCTCCAAGTCGGCAACCGTAATGCGTGTCGTGCGCGCCAGCGGGCTCGTGCGCGGCAGGTCGATATAAAACGGCACGTTAACGATGCGGAGCTTTTGACAGGTGTCGCCCCAGCGCGGTGTCGAAAAACTCGACTGCACCACATCCACCTCGCGACCAAGGCTGCGCATGACGGATTCGCGCTCGTCATAGAGGTCGCTTACCGGCACGATCTCGAAGCGCAGCGATGGCTCCAGATCGTGGATGCCCGACCACATCGACAGCGTCTGGCGCCCCGGGCACATCATCGACACGCCCAGGCGCACGGCACCGCCATCGCCCGCCGCGCGTCGGGCGCGGCGCAGCGCGTCCTCGGACTGCCGCATGATCGAGCGCGCGTCGTCCACCAGCAGAGCGCCCGCCGGCGTCACCTTAACACCCGAATGCGAGCGCTCGAACAACGTGATGCCAAACTCGGCCTCGAAACCCGACACCTGTTTGACGAGCGCCGGGGTCGACACGCGCAATTTTGCCGCCGCACGTGAGAAGCTTCCCAGCTCCGCGGCGGCCGATATGGCCTCGAGTCGTCGATCGTACACGTCAATCTCCCGTTTTCGCGCCTGTGAACGCATGGCGCCACAGGGGGTCGTTTTGGCAGGTCACGCGCTCGATTGAGAAAAACTGCATCGCACAGTATAAACCTACGGTTAACGCCATTCTAACAAATATGCAATTCACCTGCGCAAATGCAAAGCATACGATAACCAGCGAAAACCACGTGGGTCGGTTAATGGGAGCGACCCACCGGGAGGCACAAGAAGGGAAGTTCCTATGAGCAATTGGCTTAAGCTCGAGGGCGATGTCTGCGCCGTGACCGGCGCGCTCGGCGGTATGGGCGTCGAGATTTGCCGCGAGTTCGCCCGCAACGGCGCCAACGTCGTCCTGCTCGACCTGGACGAGGAGAAGGTCAAGGCCGCAGCCGCCGACCTCGCCGCCGAGTTTGGCATCCACGCCGAGGGCTACAAGATGAACGCCACCGACGAGGCCGAGGTTCAGGCCGCCGTCGATGCCACCATCGCCGACTTCGGCCGCGTCGACGTCCTTGTCAACACCGCCGGCATCCTGCGCTTCGCCGCCATGGAGGACCTGCCGCTGAGCGACTGGGAGCAGGTGCTCAACGTCAACCTCACCGGTTACTTCATCACCTCGCAGCGCTTTGGTCGCGAGATGATCAAGGCCGGCCAGGGTCGCCTGGTGCACATCTCGACCGTTGCCAGCCACTCCCCCGAGACGTTCTCGGGCGTGTACAGCTCCACCAAGGCGGGCGTCAACATGATGTCCAAGATGCTGGCTGCCGAATGGGGCCCCTACGGCGTCCGCTCCAACTGCGTCGAGCCTTGCTTCGTTAAGACCCCGATGTCGGCCAACTTCTACGCCGACCCCGAGGTCGAGAAGAGCCGCAGCCGCCTGATCGCCACGCGCCGCATCGGCGAGGTCAGCGATATCGCCAACGCCGTCATGTTCCTGGCGTCCAAGCGCTCGGACTTTACCACCGGCGACGCCATCAAGGTCGACGGCGGCTTCTCCAACATGATGGGCGACCTCACCGCCAAGCCCGGCGGCCGTCGCGCCTATGCCGACAACTACCTTAAGAACAAGGGTGTCGAGCTCTGGTCCGATGAGTCCGGCGTCGCAAAGCCGACTGACCAGTAAACCAACCTGACAGGGAGGCCCCGCGGACACGCCTGTTCCTCCCCCGTATCGATTAGAAAGAGTCCAATGGCTTCCACCAACTCCAACAAGGGTCGCGCCGTCGTGCTTTCCGCCGCGTGCGTCACCATGTTCTTCATCAGCTCCATCGCGCTGTATTCCGTCGTGAGCAAGAACCTGCTCGCCGTCTACCCCGAGTGGTCGAGCGCTCTTACCTGGGCCTTCCCCGTCTTCCAGACCATCATGGCCGTGACGGGCATCTTCGCCGGCCGCATCTCCGATAAAATCGGCCCCCGCAACGTCGTGATCGCCGCCGCCGCGTGCTACGGCCTGGGCTGGTTCATGTCCGGCACCGTCACCGAGCCGTGGCAGTTCTACCTGTGGTTCTCGCTCGTCGCCGCCATCGGCAACGGCCTGGGCTACAACCCCGCGCTCACCACCGGCCAAAAGTGGTTCATCGACAAGAAGGGTCTCGCCTCCGGCATCACCCTGGCCGCTTCGACCGCCGGTCCCGCCGTGCTGTCCCCGGTGCTCGCCTCGCTGCTCATCCCGAGCCTGGGCATCTTTGGCGCCCTTAAGGCGCTCGGCGTCATCTTCTTTGTGACGATCGCCGCCTCCGCCCTGTTCCTGAAGGCCCCCGAGGCCGGTTGGCTGCCCGAGGGCTTCGAGGCCCCCAAGGGCGGCGCGCACGCTGGCACCTTCGGCGACCTCACCCCGGGCGAGATGGTCAAGACCCCGCGCTTCTGGGTCCTCATCGTCACCTTCGCCTTTGCCGCCACCGCGGGCACCCTGCTCGTGGGCAAGGTTGCCTCCATCGCCGCCGTTCAGCTCTTCGCCGACCCCACGAGCGCCGCGGCCGTCGCCCTCGGCGGTGTGGTGGTCTCCGTCAACACCTGCGCCAACCTGGTCGGCCGTCTGTCCTTTGGCCAGATCATCGACAAGCTCGGCGCCTATAAGTCGCTGCTCATCAGCCTTGTCGTCACCATCGTCGCACTCGTCATCATGTCGATGAGCTTTACGCAGGCCATGTTCTTTGTGGCGCTCGCTCTGCTCGGCTTTAGCTTTGGCGCTCTGCTCGTCATCTACCCGCCGCTCACCGGTGGCGCCTTTGGCACCAGTAACATCGGCGTCAACTACGGCATCATGTTTTTGGGTTATGCCGCTTCCACCTGGATCAGCCAGCCCATCACCGCCGTGCTGTATCACGCCGAGGCCGGCAGCGCCGCCTACCAGCAGTCCTTCTACGGCGCCATTGTGATCGCCGCCATCGCCGTCGTGCTCACCGTCTACATGATGGTCTCCGACAGCAAGAAGAAGTCCGCCTAGTTTTACCGATGCGACAAAGGGACGGCCCCTTTGTCGCATTCCACCGGTCACCAGTATTAAGGAGTCGAAATGTCTGAGCTCAACCCCGTCCGCATTGCCGTTATCGGCGCCGGCGCCATGGGCCGCAACCACATCCGCTTTGTCACCGAGGAGCCCGAGGCCGAGCTCGTCGCCATCGCCGACGCCTTTGAGGGCGCCCGCGCCACGGCCGAGGCCGCCGGCGTGCCGTTTTACACCGATCCCGCTCAGATGATGGACGAGGTCAAGCCCGAGGCCGTCATTATCGCCACCCCCAACGACCTGCACCTGGGCGTTGCCCGCGAGGCTGTAAAGCGCAACATCGTGCCGCTGGTCGAAAAGCCGATCTCCAACGACCTGGAGGATGCCCAGGCCTTCGCTGCCGAGGCCGAGACCGCCGGCGTGCCCGTGCTCGTGGGTCAGCACCGTCGCCACAACCCCTTCGTCAACAAGGCCAAGGAGATCATCGAGTCCGGCGAGCTGGGCAAGCTCACCGTGTCGAGCTTCCACTACATGATCTATAAGAATGACGAGTACTTCGATGTCGAATGGCGCCGCAAGAAGGGTGCCGGCCCGATTCTGGTCAACCTGGTGCACGACGTCGACCTGCTCCGCTACCTGCTGGGCGAGCCCGTTGCCGTCCAGGGTATGCAGTCCAGCGCCGCCCGCGGTTTTGAGACCGAGGACTCCGCCGTGGTCAACGTCCGTTTTGCCGATGGCGCGCTCGCAAGCATGACCATCTCCGACGCCACCGCCAGCCCCTGGAACTGGGAGGCAACCGCTCGCGAGGACCCGCAGTACCGCCCCTTCGACGCCGACGCCTACTTTATCGGCGGCACTAAGGGCGCCCTGTCGCTGCCCCGCCTGCACCAGTTCTCCTACGACGGCGCCTCCAACTGGCACAAGCCGCTGCAGATGGAGATTCCGGCCGTCGACCCGGCACTGCCGCACAAGATGCAGCTCAAGCACTTTGTGAAGGTTGTCCGCCGCGAGGTCGAGCCCGTCGTGACCCCCGCCGACAACGTTAAGACGCTCACGCTTCTCAACGCTATCAAGGAGGCCGCCGAGACCGGCCAGCTCGTCGAGCTGTAATGCCTTAAGAGCGACCGCGGCAGAAACCCCATGCCGAACCCTTCGGTCCGTCACCAACAAGCCCCTCTTCTTTGCCCCGCGAGCAGCCTCCTGCCCGCGGGGCATTTTGCTACCTTGCCGACGATTTTTCTGGGGCGGGGGCTATTTTGCACCTCGGCTTGATTCGTTCGCCACGAAATGGGCCTATCTACTACGTTTAACCGACCGCCCTCAACCATGCCGAATTTCCTAAAATCAAAAGCGCAGGTAGACGGCTTGCGCATTCTCGGAAAACCGGGGGATGGTCGACCCATACGGTTCAAACGTAGTAGATAGGTCGTTTTCGTGGCGCGGGCCCAAAACAGTCTTTTGAAACGGGTGGTATCCTTGGTAGCCCTGTGCTGCAAACGCACCTTAAACGCAAGGAGTCCCATGGATCTTATCGCCCAGCTCGCCCACGAGCTCAACCTTAAGGCCGCCAACATCGAGGCAGCCGTCAAGCTCATCGACGAGGGCAACACCATCCCCTTTATCTCGCGCTACCGCAAGGAAGCCACGGGCGGAATGGACGACGTCGCCCTGCGCACACTCGACGAGCGCCTGTCTTACCTGCGCAATCTTGAACAGCGCAAAGAGGACGTCATTCTGCTCATCGACGCCCAGGGCAAACTTACGCCCGAGCTCGAACAGCAAATTCGCGAGGCCACGCAGCTCCAGCGTGTCGAGGACCTCTACAAGCCCTACCGCAAAAAGCGCATGACTCGCGCGCAGAAGGCCCGCGAAGCCGGCCTGGAGCCGCTCGCCAACATGATCATCATGCAGGCCTCGGCCAAGGGCAGTGCGCTCGACGCCGCCGCAGCATACGTCAATGAGGAGGCCGGCTTCGACACGCCCGAAAAGGCGCTCGCCGGCGCGGCGGACATCGTGGCCGAGACGGTGGCCGAGGACCCCGAGAACGTCGCCGACCTGCGTGCCTTTACGCAAAACACCGCAGACATCGTCGTCGAGGCCACCGACCCCACCGAGAAGACCCCCTACGAGCCGTACTACAGCTATGATGAGCCGCTGCGCCGTATACCCAACCACCGCGTGCTGGCTATCGACCGCGGTGAGCGCGAGGGCAAGCTCCGCGTGCGCGTGAACGTCGACGGCGCCGCCGCCACGGCACGCCTCGGCAGCCGTTGGCCCCGACGCCAGGGCGTCTTCGCGCCCGTCTTTGACGCCGCCATCGCCGACGGCTACAAGCGCCTCATGGCCCCCTCGCTGGAGCGCGAGGCCCGCGCCAAACTCACCGTCCGTGCGCAGACCGAGGCCATCAATGTCTTTGCCAAGAATCTCGAGGGCCTGCTCTCGGCACGCCCCGTGCGCGGCGCCCGCGTGCTCGCGCTCGATCCGGGCTACCGCACCGGCTGCAAGGTCGCCGTCATGGACGAGACCGGCAAGCTGCTCGACCACGGCGTGGTCTATCCCACCAAGCCGCGCCACGACGTCGCCGGCACCAAGCGCGAGCTCGCCCGCCTCGTCAAAAAGGACAGCGTCAACACCATCGTCATCGGCAACGGCACCGCCAGCCGCGAGACCGAGGAAGTCGTCTCGGAGTTCATCGCCGAGCAGGCGCCTGAGCTGCGATACACCATCGTCAACGAGGCCGGCGCATCGGTGTACTCCGCCTCCGAGCTCGCCAGCCAGGAGTATCCCGATCTGGACGTCACCGTGCGTGGCGCCATGAGCCTGGGCCGCCGTCTACAGGACCCGCTGGCAGAGCTCGTCAAGATCCCGCCCCAGTCCATCGGCGTTGGCCAGTACCAGCACGACCTTGACCAGGCCGAGCTTTCGCGCACCCTGGGCCATGTGGTGGAGGACGTCGTCAACCGCGTGGGCGTCGACGTGAATACCGCGAGCGCAAGCCTGCTGGGATACGTATCGGGCATCACGCCGAGCGTGGCCAAAAACATCGTGGCCTACCGCGAGGAAAACGGTGCCTTTACCGATCGCCGCCAGCTTAAGAAGGTCCCCAAACTAGGACCCAAGGCATACCTCAACGCCGCGGGCTTCCTGCGCATCAGCGGCGGCAAGAACCCGCTCGACGCGACGAGCGTCCACCCCGAGAGCTACGAGGTGGCCACGTCCGTCCTGGAACGCGCCGGCGTTAAAGCCAGCGAGCTCAGCCGCGGCGGCGTGCCCGACATCGAGCGCCGCCTGGGCAGTATCTCGGCGCTGGCAAGCGACCTGGACTGCGGCACCCTCACGCTCATCGACATCGTCAACGAGCTCAAAAAGCCCGGCCGCGACCCGCGAGACGACGCGCCCGAGGTGGTCTTTAGCCGCTCGGCGCTTTCCATCGATGACCTGGAGCCCGGCATGGAACTCAAGGGCACGGTGCGCAACGTTGTGGACTTTGGCGCCTTCGTCGACGTGGGCGTGCACCAGGACGGCCTCGTGCATATCTCAAAGCTGGCCAACCGCTTTGTCAAGCACCCGAGCGACGTGGTGCGCGTCGGTGACACGGTCAAGGTGTGGGTCGAAAAGGTCGATCGCGACCGCAAGAAGATCTCGCTCACCATGGTACAGGGGAAGTAAACCGCCAAAGCAGGGGTACCCCCTGTAGTGACGTGCAAAATCGCGAGTATTCTGCAAATTCCGCTGTTCCGGATGCCTCCCAGAGGCGAAAAAGCAAAAAACAGCCCCCGTTTTAGCGTCGTCAGAGCCAAAACGGGGGCTGTTCCGTGCTTTATCTAGCTGGTAAAAGCCTTTACCTTGCTGAATACTCTCAATTTTGCACGTCGCAGGCGGGGGTACCCTTGCTTACGGCAGGATATGGAAACCGAGCGCCGCGATATCCTTGGCAAAGCCGCGCACGGTGTCGAGCGAGACCTCGTACGGGTCGCGACCGATGTTCTTGCGCTTGGCCAGGATGCTGTTGGGCACTGTAATGATCTGGCAACCGCAGGCCTCGGCCTGGTAAATGTTGATGAGCTCGCGCGTGGACGCCCACAGGACCTCGCAGTTGGGCTTGGCGGCGGCCTTCTCGACCGACTCCGTCATAAACGGAATGGGATCGACGCCGGTATCGGCGATACGGCCGGCAAAGAGCGAAATGATGGACGGCGTCTCGGCGTCAACAGCCTCGACCATCTCGTCGACCTGCTCGGGCGTAAAGATGGTGGTGACGTTGACTTTGATGCCGTCGGCGGAAAGCTTGCGGACCAGCTCGGCGGTGGACTCACCCTTGGTGGTCACGCACGGAATCTTGACGTAGACGTTCTCGGCCCAGGTAGCGATCTCGCGCGCCTCGACCTCCATGGTCTCGATGTCGTCGGCAAAGACCTCAAACGACACGGACACATCGGTGATGTGTGCCAGGACCTCCTTGGCAAACGCGCGGTAATCCGTCACGCCGCCCTTCTTCATAAGGGACGGGTTGGTCGTGAAACCCTGAACGTTGCCGTTCTCGTACATGTCGAGCATGCCCTCGAGGTTTGCACCGTCAGCGAACACCTTGATTGCCATCTGCCTGATTCCTTTCGTTTGCATAAGGCCATTGAGCTGGTAAACACTTTAGCCATGCTTACCTAGGTTTGAGCTGCAGCTTTTAAGCTTTATCGGTAAACGGTTTAGCATCTTTACCACTTTTATCAAAGACTTTCCAGCGGCAAAACGGTTTTTCGGCGCGCTGCGCCATTTCCGTTCACGGCGCTTATTTACAGCAAAACCAATCGAATCCACACTCGCTTCAAGAAAAAAGGCGGCGGCACCTCACAAGAGATGACGCCGCCTTTTCGTGTAGGAGCCGGTTATCGGAGCTCCGCCCGATTAGGGCTTAACGTATGCCTGGATTACTCTTCCTCAACGTGGTTAATCACAGCACCCTTGGTGTGGATGAAGTTGGGGACGAAGGCGACGACCAGAAGGACAGCGAGAATCGCGTAGACACCGGTGGTACCGAAGGCCTCGGCAGCGCGGCCAAGCGTAATACCAATGACGGAGAAATCGAAGTCGCCGAACGTAGTGTTCTTGAAGCCAAAGACGTCAAGAACAGGCAGGAGCAGAGCCGGGGCAAAGGTGATGAGCAGGCCGTTGACGAAAGCACCAAGAGCTGCGCCCTTGCGACCGCCGGTAGCATTGCCGTAGATGCCTGCGGTAGCACCGCAGAAGAAGTGGGGAACCATGCCCGGGATGATGAAGATGCCCAAGGTAGCGCCCACGATGAACATACCGACCACGCCACCGATGAAGGAGGCAACAAAGCCGAGGATGACGGCGGTGGGAGCATAGGGGAAGAAGACGGCGCAGTCGACGGCGGGGATGGCGCCGGGGATCAGCTTGTTGGAGATGCCCTGGAAAGCCGGGACCAGGTCGGCAAGGATCATACGAACGCCGTTGTAGACGATAGTGACACCGACGGCGAAGGACAGGGCACAGGTCAGGGCGTAGACGATTACATTGTCGCCGCCAGCGGTCTTGGTAACGACCGCAGGATCTGCGATGTAAGCGGCGAAAGCGGTAACCAGGTAGAAGAAGGCCATGGTAAGAGCCGTGGAGATGGTGGTGTCGCGCAGGAAGGAGAACTTCTCGGGAACCTCGATCTTCTCGGTGCTGTTCTCCTCGGCGTCCTTAGCAAAAAGCGTACCGACTGCAGCGGAGATGTAATAGGCGAGTGAACCGAAGTGGCCCATGGCGATTTCATCGCCATCGGTAACCTTCTCGGTGAAACGCTGACCAACGGCGGGAAGCATAGCGCTCACGAGGCCCAGGAACATGCCGCCCACGATGACAAGCTGGACATCCTGGAAGCCAGATGCCTGCAGAACGGCAGACAGCAGGCAAGCCATGAACATGCTGTGATGGCCCGTCAGGAAGATGTACTTAAACTTGGTAAAGCGGGCAATGATAATGTTCACGACGTAGCCGAGAATCAGGATCATCATGGTCTGAACGCCGAGGACGCTCTGAGCCATCGAAACGACAACCTCGTTGTTGGGCACGACGCCGGTGATGTGGAAACCGGTCTCGATGAAGGTACCCAGCGGAGCAAGGTTCTCCTGAACAACAGCGGCGCCGGCAGACAGCATGATGTAGCCAAGGATCGGCTTCAGGGTGCCTGTCATCACCTTGTGGGCGGGACGCTTAAGCGCGACAAGGCCCACAAAAGCGAACAGACCCATAATCCATGCTGGCTTGGTCAGAATCGATTGGATAAACTCAAGTATGGGAAGGATGACTTGCATCTGGGCTTCCTTTCTTTTTAACGTGGGCGCGTTTCCCTCTTCCACAGGGAACCGCCCCTTTTTGTGCCGCTTTAGGCGTTAGCGGCGGCCGCCTTGATTGCCTCGAGGGCGTCTTCGCGGATCTTCTTCTTGTTCACGTAGCTGCGAACGATCACGACGTTACCGTGAAGCTCGGGAGCGAGCTCCTTAACGGTAATGAACAGATCCGGATTTGCGGAAGAAGCACCGTTCAGGTCCATAGACTCAACGTCGGCCTTGATGCCCTCCTCCTCACAAAGCTCCTCGACTTTGCCAGCGAGCATCAGGCTGGACCCGATGCCGTTTCCGCATACGGTGATGATATGCATGGCAACCTTCCTCTCCTACACGTGACGGATTTTCCGTCTATCCAAAAGCGGCGACGCATCGCCGTGCCATTAAGGCCTAAAAGAATGAACGCATGGTCTCCAAAACCTGCTCGGGCGTACCGCACGCGCTGAGCTTGGCAACGCAGTCCTCGTCCTCGAACATCTGCGAAAGCTCCGCCAAGCAACCAAGATGAGCCTTGGGGTCGGGCGCGCAAATGCCCACGAGTACGTGAACCGGATCGAAATCCTCGTGTCCAAATGCAACCGCAGGATCAAGCGTGACGATGCAGATTCCCGCTTCGCTCACATTGCCATCGGCCTGGGCGTGGGGCATGGCGATACCCTCTTCCAGAACCATATAGGGGCCAAATTTGTGAACCGATGAAATCATGGCGTCGACATAGCTCTGGTCGCATTTGCCCGCGTCAACGAGCAGCTTGCCACATGCCCTAATCGCTTCCTCCCAATCGGAGGCCTGGACATGGCAGGCAACAAGCTCGGGTTTAAGAAGATCGGTCAGCATGACAGCTCCCTACTCCTCGGGCAGGATATGAAAACCAAGCGCCTGAATGTCGCGGGCAAAGCCCTTGACCGTATCAAGCGAGTACTCGAGCAAATCTTTCCCGAAATTCTTGCGCTTGGCGAGAAGGGCATTGGGGACCGTGATGATCTGGCAGCCAACAGACTCTGCCTGGAAGATGTTGAGTACCTCACGCGTGGATGCCCAGAGAACCTCGGCGGCGGGCTTGACGGCAGCCTTCTTTACGGACTCTGCCATGAGGGGCAGCGGATCGACGCCGGTATCGGCGATACGGCCGGCGAAGATGGACAGAATAGAGGGGGTCTCGGCAGAGACGGCATCGACGAACTCGTCGACCTGCTCGGGCGTGAAGATGGTGGTGACATTCACCTTGATACTATCGGCAGAAAGGCGCTTGACCAACGCTGCGGTGGACTCGCCCTTGGTGTTGAGCGCCGGGATCTTAACGTAGACGTTGTCCGCCCAGGTTGCGATCTCGCGAGCCTCGGCCTCCATACCCGCCTCGTCGTCGGCAAACACCTCGAACGAGACTGACACATCGGTGATGTGCTCAAGAACCGTCTTGGCAAAAGCGCGGTAGTCGGTCACGCCGCCGGCCTTCATAAGGGAAGGATTGGTCGTGAAGCCCTGAACGTTGCCGTTGTCGTGCATGTCAAGCATACCCTCGAGGTTAGCGCCGTCGGCAAACACCTTGATTGCCATGTTCGGTCCTTTCTCATCTAGCACTATTGCTATCGAAAGCCTTTTTCTTTGTTTCAAAAGCTTTTCGGTTTTCTTTTATAAACTATTTCAAAAGATATCGAAAGCTCAATTGCCAACTTTCCGCGAACGGTCGATTATCGGGCGCGAGCGTACCTCACTTTTTGTGAACACCTTCCAGGCAAGACTCTTTACTGGCTATTACAGGCATTCTGCATGTCAGGCCAACTACTAACACAAATAAAAGCAAAGCGTGTCATTCATCTCGTTCACTCGATTTTGCCTTGTTCTTTTCATATCGATACGTTATATTTCGATTACGAAAGGCATTTCTTTCGCCTTTCGTTCATAAGGAGCGACACATGGCATCTACTTCAGACCTTTCACCCGCCGAGCGTCAGCGATTTATCATGAACTGGCTGGCGGAAAAGCCGAATATCTCGGTATCCGACATCGTCCGTCGCTTTTCGGTTTCGGAAGTCACCGCACGACACGACCTCGTCTCACTGGAATCGGAAGGCAAATTGCGTCGTGTACGCGGCGGAGCAGTATCGCTTTCACGTTCCACTGCAATCTCGTATCCCGAAGAGCGCATCAATGTCCAAGTCGAAGCCAAGGAGGCTATCGCCGCGACCGCAGCAACTCTTGTTGACGATGGTGACGTTTTGGTGATCGACATCGGCACCACGGGCTTTTACTTCACTAAAGCCCTCATAGACAAGCGCGACATCACCATCATCACCGGCGATCTTGCCATCGCAAACTATGCCAGCTTCAATCTGCCCAACGCTTCGGTAGTGCTGTTAGGTGGTTCCGTGCGAAAGGGTCACCTTTATCTCGCGGGCGCGCTGACGTTCGACTGCATGAGCAAGCTTCATGCCGACAAGGCATTTGTCAGCGCCGACGGATTCCATCCCGACCACGGCTTTACCGTTGAGCACGACTTCTCTGCCATGATCAAGCGCATGTATCTAACCAACTCGAACCTGAGCTACATGATGGTCGACCAGGGTAAGTTCAATAAGACGAGCTTTTATCAGTCCGCACAGATCGATGACCTCGACGGCATCATCATCGATGGGGACAGCGAAGGTATCATGACAGCGGCAATCGAGAGCAGCCACAGTCATCCCAAACTCTATATTGCAAAATAGCTCACATGGCCGGGTCGCCCCCAATGCAGGCGACCCGGCCATGTATTAAATCAAGCCAAAGTGGCGCATAGCCGTGACGGTACCGTCGTGTGCGACGTCATCGGTCACGTAGTCGGCGACCGCCTTGACCTCAGGCATGGCGTTGCCCATGGCGACAGCCGTCTCGACCGCAGCGAGCATGCCCAGGTCGTTACCCGAATCGCCGAAGCCAAAGGTGCGCGCGTTGCCGGTGCGACCCAGGTATTCCAGCGCTCGCGCCACGCCCACGCCCTTGTCGATGCCCTTGGGGCTCAGCTCGCGATTCTGACCACCGGTGTTGCACAGCTCAAACTCGCGATCGATAAAGCCATCATCGTTGGCTACGCGAGCCAGGTCGCTCGCGACGATGCCTACCTTGCCCACGCGCAGACTGCCGTCGACGCGCATTTCCTCGGCGCTGTGCACCACAGAAGTGCCGATCAGAGATGACTGCTCAACACCCGCGGGTTCCAGGGCAAAAGTAGCCACGTTGGTCTCGAAAAAGGCTTCAATCCCTGCCGCGGCCATACGGCGTGCAAGCTCCTCAACAATGTCTTCGTCAAAGCAGTCCTCATACACCACGCGGCCCTCGACCTCGAGCGTGGCTCCCGCCATGGCAACGACGCCCGCGGGGTCGAGCGCACGCAAGCTATCGGCGATGAGCCACAAGGGACGACCCGTGCAGATAAATGCCTGGTGTCCCGCGTCGCGCAGACGATGAAACGCCTCAACGACCGCCTGCGAGGGGTGAACCGCCGAAAAGTCCTTGTCGGTCATGTTGTCGGGATCGAACGACGTCAGCGTGCCGTCCACGTCAAAAAAGAGCACGGCGGAATCGGGGCACGCATCAATCATATGGGTTCCTTTCAGGGGCGAGAGTAAACGAAGCATCCATCATATAATGGAGCGACGCAACCAGAGAGGTCACCCATGGAATTTTACGCAAGCTGCCCCGAGGGCTTTGAGTCCGCACTCGCCGATGAGCTTAAACGCCTCGGGCTTTCGCATGTTCGCCGGCTGAAGGGCCGCGCTACATTTGAGGGCGAGCTCGAAGAAGGCTACCGCGCCTGTCTGTGGTCGCGCCTGGCGAGCCGTGTGTTCGTGGTACTCGGGCGCTTTGAGGCGCAGGATGCCGATGAACTGTACGATAGCGTTTACGACATCGCCTGGGAGACCATCATCCGCCCCGGCGCCACCATCGCCATCACCGCCCGCGGCGTGACCGAGCAGCTGCGCAACACGCGCTTCTCGGCCCTGCGCGCCAAAGACGCGCTGTGCGACCGTCTGGCCGAGACCACGGGCCGTCGCGCCGACGTCGATGCCGCCGACCCCGATGTTCACCTGTTGCTTTCGCTGCGTCAGCGCCGCGCGAGCATCAGCCTGGACCTTTCGGGCGACCCGCTGTTCAAGCGTCTGCCGCCCGCTGCGACTCGTGCCGGCGAGGGCGCACATGTGTTGCGCCCCGACTACGCCGCCCTGGTGCTGGCGCAGGTCGGCTGGACCGCACTATGCGAGCGCGAGCTGACGGCCGACGATTACGAAAACGAAGCCCTTCCCACGCTAATCGATGCCTCGTGCGCCGGCGGCGGTCTGCTGCTGGAGGCCGTGAACATTCTGACCGACCGCGCCCCGGGCGCCGCACGCGAGCGCTGGGGCTTTGAGGGCTGGCAGCTGCACGACGCTGTCCTGTGGGAGCAGCTGCTTGCCGAGGCGCGCGAGCGCGAGGCGGCAGCGCGCGAGCGCCAGGCGCGCATCGTGGCCGTAGACATCGACCCCGCCGCCCGCAAGACTGCCGAGCGCATGGTCAAGTGCGCCGGCTACAAGCGTTTTGTCGACTTTTGTGCCGCCAAGCCCGCCACCGTGCTGGACCATGCGGGCGCCGTCGCCGGTGCCGCCCTGGTCGCGGACACGACCGAGACCCCGCTTTCGCTCATGCACGACGCCATGACGCTGGTCGGCGAGCTGCGCCGCGCGCCCGAGCTCGCTTCGGCACCGGTCGCCGCGCTCACCCGCGATGGCCTTATGGCCCGCGCGCTCCACGCCGAGCCCGCGCGCTCCATCGCCGTCATGCCCAACAACGAAGAGGCGACCGTCGAAGTCTGGCCTTCGCTCGACCACGCCGCCGCAGCGTTTGAGGCTGCGACCAGCGCAAACGCCGAGGGCGAGACCGCGGACGCCGACGACGTCATCAGCGACGAAGCCGCCGACACCTTCATGCCCGAACCTACCGCCACGCTCGACCTGGGTGATGGCAAGCCGCTGCCCGTGCTCATCCCCGAGTCCGAGCAGTTCGCCAACCGTCTGCGCAAGAACGCTCGCCTGCGTCGCAAGTGGGCAAAGCGCGAGGGCGTGAGCTGCTACCGCGTCTACGATGCCGACCTGCCCGATTACTCTGCCGCCATCGATCTGTACGAGGGTTGCCCGCAGACGCCGGGCCGCTGGCTCGTCATTGCCGAATACGCCGCGCCCAAGACCATCGACCCCGCACTGGCCCAGGCCCGTATGCTCGATATTCTGGCCATCGCGCCGCGTATCCTGGATGTTCCGGCCGAGCACGTGCACGCCAAGGCCCGCATGCGTTCGCGCGGCGGCTCGCAGTACGGCAAGCAGGGCGCCGGCAAGGGCGCATCGGGTGAGCGCGCCAACATCGCGCGCCGTCGCCTGCCGCTCATCGAAGAGGGCGGCCTCACCTTTGCCGTCAACTTTGACGACTACCTGGACGTCGGCATCTTCTTGGACCACCGCGTCACCCGCAACCTGGTGCGCGAGCACGCCAAGCAGGCGCGCCGTTTCCTCAACCTGTTCGCCTACACCGGCACTGCCACCTGCTACGCAGCCGACGGCGGCGTCGAGGAGACCGTGACGGTCGACCTCTCGAACACCTACCTGGATTGGGCCGAGCGCAATATGCGTCAGAACGGCTTTGTGGGGCCGCAGCATCACTTTGTGCGCGATGACGTGCTCGCCTGGATTCGTGACCAGCGCCAGACGCGCAACCGCTGGGACCTGATCTTTGTCGACCCGCCCACGTTCTCGAACTCGTCCAAGATGGGCCGTCGCACCTGGGATGTCCAGCGCGACCATGTTGAGCTTTTGGCCGGCGTGTCGCGCCTGCTCGCACAGGGCGGCCATGCCATCTTTAGCTGCAACCTGCGCGGCTTCCGCCCCGAGACGCGCAAGCTCGCACGAGCGGGCGTCGTGCTGGAGGACATTACGGCACAGACCATCCCCGAGGATTTCGCGCGCAACCAGAAGGTGCACCACTGCTATATCGTGCGCCGCCTGCCCATCGAAGATGCCATGGCCGAGGTCGGCTTTAGCGCCGAGGAGATTGCCGAGCGAACCGAGGAGCTGCGCAACCCCGAGGCCCGCAAGCCTCGCGCGGCAGCGCCCGCGCACGCGCAGACCGGCAACGGCAAGCCCAACTTTGTCGGCAAGCCCTCCCCCGCCGGCAAGCCCAAAAAGAAAAAATTTTACGCCAGCAAGCCCAAGGGCAAATAAACAAAGTTGCGGTGGAATACGGACTGTTTGCCTGGAATTAGGCAAATTTAGACCGTATTTCACCGCAACTCATATTGGGATGGCGGATGCCGACCTATCCCTGGATGACCAATCGGTAACCAATACCCACGTGCGTTTGGATATAGCGCGGATGCGCGGGGTCGGACTCAATCTTCTTGCGCAGCGTGCCCATAAAGACGCGCAGGCTCGCCAGGTCGCTCTTAGTTGCCGTGCCCCAAATCTCGTGCAGGATAAACTGGTGCGTCAGTACCTTGTCGGCGTTGTGTGCCAGCAGGCACAGGAGCTTATACTCGATCGGCGTCAGATGCAGTTCCTCGCCATCCATCGTGGCGATGCCGGCATCAAAATCGATATGCAGCTCGCCGGTATCGAACGAGCCCTCGGAGACAACGCCGCCCGTTTGCGCATACGAAAGGCGCCTGAGCGTCGTGCGAATGCGCGCGAGCAGCTCCTCGACCGAAAACGGCTTGGTCAGATAGTCGTCGGCACCGGCATCGAGCGCGCGGATTTTGTCCGCGTCCTCGCTGCGCGCCGAGACCACGATAATCGGCATGCCCGACCATGCGCGCACCGACTCCACCACCTTGACGCCGTCCATATCGGGCAGGCCCAGATCGAGCAGCACAATGCTCGGCGTCTGCGACGAGGCGGCGGCGATAGCGGCATGGGCGGTCTCCACAGCCATATGGCGCAAGCCGTGAGCCTCGAGCGCGGCAACAATAAGATTGCGGACGGCGGGGTCGTCCTCAACGACCAAGATGAGCGGTTTTACGGCAGAGTTCGGCACAGCGCTACTCCTTATCAAACGAAACGTCGGCGGCAGGAAGCTCAATCGTAAAGACCGAGCCGTGCGGGTCCGCCGCGGCAACCTCTATGCTACCGCCATGCGCCAGCGCAATGGAGCGGCAGAGCGAAAGACCCAGGCCCACGCTGCGGTGACTGTCAGCCAGACCGTGGTTGGCGGTATAGAACGACTCGAAGATCCGTTCGCGATCCTCGGGTGCGATGCCCGGACCATCATCGGCCACCGAGCACGCCACGCGTCCATCGTCGGCGCTAATCGAAATCATGATATGCGAGCCCGCGGGCGTATAGGTGATGGCGTTGTTCACCAGATTGACCACCAGCTGCACCATCAGGCGCGCATCGACATTGACGAGCGCCGGCTCATCGCACGCCACCACCTTAAGGTCGTGCTCGCGCACGGCCGGATTTACGTGGCGCAGCGCCTCCTCGACGATATCGTCCATGAGCTCGAGCGTAGTCGACAGACGCATACCGCCGCCCTCGAGCTTGGTGATGGCGAGCAGGTTCTCGACGGTGGCGTTGAGCCACAGCGCATCCGAGCGAATGGACAGAAGCAGGCCGCGGCGCGTCTGGGCATCGAGCACCGCAGTGCCGGTCGAGCCCTGGTCGAGCAGCACGTCGGCATTACCCGAAATACTGGTAAGCGGCGTGCGCAGATCGTGCGAGATGGAGCGCAGCAGGTTGGCGCGCAATTGTTCGTTTTTGGCGAGCACCGCCGCCTCCTCGCGGGCCTCCATGGCGCGGGCGCGATCGAGTGCCAGCTCGCCTTCGCTCACGATGGCATCGGCAAGTGTTCGCTCCTCGTGCGTCAGCACGTCGGGCTCGGCAACGATTGCCAGCACGCCCACCACCGAGGCGGGGTCGCCCGAGCGCGCGAAGCCGTCGCCTGTGCGAACCGTCAGGTAGATGCCATAAAACGCCGAGCCGCCAAACGTGGCGTCGAGCGGCGTTCCCACATAGGCGGACGCCGAGAGCCGCGGCGGCATCTGCGGCGCCAGTTCATGCACCGGCGCGGCATCGCCCACGGCCGTGTAAGTCGCGCGCGGCAGCAGGTCATCGCCCTCGGCGTCGGCGCTGTACCACACGACCGGACAGCCCGAAAGACGCGCCAGCTGCGTTGCCATGGCATGGACAATCTGCTGCTGATCGGCGCACCGCTGCAGCATACGGTTGGTCTCGAGCACCATATGCGTACGGCGGTCGCTGGCAGCGGCCTGCGCCAAGGCGCGGCGCAGGGCCAACGCAATCGAGCTCGACACAAGCGAGACCACGAACATGATGAAGAACATGCCGGGATAGCCGCGGTCGATAAGCGACAGCGAGTAGCGCGGGTCGACAAACAAGAAGTTGTAGAGCGCCACGGCGGCAGCCGAGCTCAGCAAGCAATACAGGCGACTCCAGGTAAAGAATGCGCACAGCTGAACGGCGAACACATAGACGATCATGATGCTCGGCGCGAGACCCGGATGGTCGAGCAGCGCGCCCACAATCGTCGCCGCGACCAGCAGCCCCACCGATACGCAGGCGTCATACAGAGGAGTGCGGCGCGTCAGCGTTGTGCGCCGCCACCAAAAGCTATCGGCAATATCGCCGTCCGTACGGACGTCCATCAGCGCCCCGCCCCTCTCTCAAAAACAAAAACCACCACAAAGGGACAGGCACCTTTGTGGTGGTTTCCCTTGTGGTGGTTCCAAGTGTATAGCCTTTGCAACCGGCGGTCGCTAGACAAACAGCACGTGCGCGAGCAGGGCACACACGCACACCGCTCCAAATACCAGTGCCACGATCGAGATCACGCGGTCGGCCATATCCATGTTGGCACGGTTCGTAAGGAACCGATCTTCGGCGGCGTCGACACGCGCCTCACGCACCATTTCGACCACCGCCTCACGGCCATCGAGCGCCTTTGTATCCATGTTTACCTCCCCGGCCTCATGCTTATCCATCGAAAACCAACTCCGTGCAACCCGTCGGCGCCTACGGGCGCTCGTTGGGAGCCAGGCGCTGCATCTTGTTCACGGCCTTGAACTTGGTGAACAGCGGCACGTACTCAAAGCTCACGTTGGAGTTCTCCAGGCCGTACCAGCGTGCAGGCGTGCCGGCGGCGCGACGAATGATGTACTTGAGCGTGATGGCCGTACGCTCGCTCGGCTCCACATCGCTTTCGGGCGCCAGAAGCTTACGGATCAGGACGAACTTGAACGTACCGATGTTACCCGGATCCTTGTAGACCGAGTAGTCATGCGTCTGCGGCGGCAGCTCGCCGGTGGCAGCCAGGTCCTGAACGACCTGACGCAGATAGGCATTGACGCGCTGGTTAATCTTGTAGCCCAGGTACAGATGCACGCGGAACACGTAGTCGGTGCCGAACGTCTCGACCGAATAGGCAAAGGTATGCGGCTCGTCCATGGTCTCGACATTCACGAACCACCAGGCGCGAGCGCGCTTGGGATGCTTGTCCAAGATCGAGTAGACGATATCACGGTCGATGTAGTCGGTATGGGTGTCCTTGGTCAGGTACACGATGTTGTCGCTCAGGCGCTCGTAGCGATCGTCATCGCGCAGGCGCTTGAGCTGCGGCAGGTAGCTGCGCAGCGGCAGCAGCGTAAACTGGCGCTGCTCAACAGCCGTACCGTTGTACCAGCACACCATAATGCCCATGATGAGTGCAGCCATGAGGATGGTGAAGTAGCCGCCGTGGAAGAACTTGGTGAGCGAGCTCACGAAGAAGAAGCCTTCGAGCAAAAGGAAGAAGGCTGCGAAGATCCACGGAGCAACCTTGAGCTTACGCTCCTCGTGCAGGTAGAAGAAGAGCAGCAGCGTGGTGCACATCATAGTCAGCGTAATGGCAAGGCCGTAGGCGGCTTCCATATGCGCCGAGTTCTGGAACAGCAGCACCACAATGACGCAGCCGACAAGCATGACGTTGTTGACCATGGGGATGTAGAGCTGGCCCTTGGTCTCGGCAGGGTAGAAGACCTGCATGTGCGGCATAAGGTCCAGACGGCTGGCCTCGGACACCAGCGAGAATGCGCCGGTGATGAGCGCCTGCGAGGCGATGATGGCCGCAACGGTGGAAAGGCCGACGGCAAACGGGCGCAGGCCCGGGGCGAGCATCTGGTAGAACGGGTTGAGGTCGGCAATGCCCATGAGCTCGGGGTTGGCAGCGTTGTTCATAAGCCAAGCGCCCTGGCCCATATAGGAAAGCAGCAGGCAGCACTTAACGAACGGCCAGGTGGCGTAGATGTTGCCGCGGCCGACGTGGCCCATGTCGGAGTAGAGCGCCTCGGCACCGGTGGTGGCGAGGAAGCAGCTGCCCAGAATCATGATACCCGCGTGGTTGTTGGGGCTCAGCAAAAAGGCGATGCCACGCACCGGGTTGAGGCACAGCAGCACGGCGGGGTGCTGGAAGACAAAAAACAGACCCGTGCCGCCCAGGAACAGGAACCACAGCGTCATGATGGGGCCAAAGGCGTGACCGATCTTGGCCGTACCGATGCGTTGCACCAAAAAGAGCGCGATGATGATGGCGAGCGTAATGGCGACGACGCGGCCCTGGTCATCGCCCAGCACGGCATGGACCGCCGGGATGGTGCGCAGGCCCTCGATGGCCGTGGTAACGGTAACGGCCGGCGTCAGGATGCCGTCGGCGAGCAGCGCGGCGCCACCCAGCATGGCGGGGATGATGAGCCATTTACCGCAGCGCTTAACCAGGCTGTACAGGGCAAAGATGCCGCCCTCACCATGGTTATCGGCGCGCAGCGAGATGAGCACATACTTGATGGTGGTCAGCAGCGTGACCGTCCACACGACAAGGGAGAGCGCGCCGAGCACGAACTCCTCCGTCACGCTCCCGATGCCGCCGTTGCCGGCAACGAGCGCCTTGGTTACATACATAGGGCTGGTGCCGATATCGCCGTACACCACGCCCAGCGTGACGAGCATCGCCGAGATGCTCACAGGAATCGCAGCGTGCGAGGCTGCCTCCTTGGCCTTTTGTTCCATAAGCCGGTTTCCTCCCAACTTTAACGTTCGAGGGGATTATAGGTAATCGGCCCATGTTTTAATGCACTGTTTTCCCAGCTAGATAAACATTTATACGGCCTTTAGGCCACCACGGCGATATGGAATGTGCCAAAGGGACTGTCCCTTTGGCACATCGCCGCATTCGTTACTTGCCGAGCCAGTTTTTGAACCACCACTCCATGGAACGGCTCATCTCGGCCATAAAGGGGCTCGTGTGCTTGCGGGTGTAGATATCCACCACGCGCTCGCCCACCTCGCGGGCATGCGGACGGAACATCGCGTCCATCTCGGCCACCTGCGCGTCCATGGTCGCAGCATCGGCGCGGCAGTAGCGCTCCTCGTGCACCAGGTTCACCACGGGATGCGCAATAGCCGGGCGCTCCTTACGGGGCGTGCCGATGATGAGCATCGACAGCGGCATGGTATAGGGCGGCAGATCGAGCAGCTCGGCCACTTCCTCGGCATTCTCGACGATGTCGCCGATATAGCAGCTCCCCAGGCCCAGGGCCTCGGCGGCAACCACGGCGTTTTGGGCGGCGATCACGGCGTCCTGGGCCGCGATGGCAAAGTCGCCCAAACCCGGCGCGCGGCGGGGCGCCTTGCCCGTGCGCTCGACAAACTCGGGCTCAAAGCAGCCCACGTGCTCAAACAGATCGATCCACTTGGCATAATCGACCACAAATATTAGTGCCCAGGGCGCCTTGGCAATCATGGGTTGATGGTCGCACAGGTCGGCCAGGCGGTCCAGCGTAGCCTGCTCGCGGATGCTCACGATGGAATACATCATCATGGCGCCCGCCGACGGTGCGCGACTCGCCGCATGCAAGATCGCCGCCCGCTGCTCGTCGGTCACCGCTACGGGACGGCCGTCGTCATCACGCGCGAAGGCACGCGTGGAGGAACGGTGCTCCAACGTGTCCAGCACCGCATTGCCCGTAGTCTCGACCGGATAGCCGTACGTATCCACAGCCTTGGTGCAAACCTGCTCGTTCATCGCCTCATCCTCGCTAATTCTTTAAGAAGCCTTTACGTTTCCGTGTAATTCCCGTCCATTATCGCGCAGGTCGCCACTCCATTGCGCCACACCGCCACACGTGCGCGTTAATATGGCTGGTTGTTGTGCGCAGCCACCAATTGCAGCGCATATCTTGGTAACAATCGGGTAAACCCCCGCTTTCGTAGGTTTTAAGTTTGTGAGGAGTCTCAGCATGTTCGCTGCCGCCATCTCGCTCGTCGGTCTTGCGGCGACCGTCTACCTTGTCTTGCGCGAGGCCAAGGCCATTCGCGCTCAGTCGGGCACCGTTGCCAAAAGCGCTCTTGGGTGGAGCGTCGCCTTCGGCCTGTTCCAGGTCTTTTTGACCGTTTGGGGCGCCATTGGCCTCGTCGCCCAAAACGAGCCGCTCGCCTTTGTGATGCTCATCCTGACCAACGCCATCCTCACCGGCTGCGCTTGGGCCAGCATCGCACGCGACCGCATCGCCCCGCGCGTCTTTGCGTTCGCCGCGCCCGACGCCCCCGCCCCCACCGGCAAGCTCGCCCGTCTGCGCGGCGCCTTTGTGGGCAAGCCACTCGTCGCCGCCGTCCTGTGTCTGCTGCTCGCCGGCGTCTTTGCGCTGCTGGGCATGGAAGTCTCGTCCAACCACGACTTTACCTGGGTCTACCCCCTGTGCATCCTGCTCGAGTGGGCCATCATCACCGTGCTCATGACCGGCTTGTTCTTCCTGTTCCAGCGCCACGGCGCAGCTCCGGCCGTCCTGGCCTTCGCCCTCTTTATCCTGGGCATTGCCGAGTTCTTCGTCATCACGTTTAAATCCATGCCCATCCAGCCGGGCGACCTTTCGGCCATCTCCACCGCCGCCGCGGTCGCCGGCACCGGCTACACCTTCTCGATCTCACTGTTCTGCGTGCTGTCCATGGGCTTTACCGCCATCGCCATGCTGCTGTGCGAGTACGCCGGCCTGGTGGCACCGCACCGTCAGAAGGGCGCCGCCAACGCCAAGCGCATGCTGCTCACCAACCTGCTCGTGGCGGTGCTGTGCCTGGGCGGCGTGACCGCGCATGTCACGCTCATCGACTACTACAACACCCTCGGCATCACCGTCTACACCTGGCGCCCGCTCGAGAGCTACTGGCGCGAGGGCTACCTGCCCGCTTTCATTAGCGCAGCGCAGTCCATCAAGCCGCCCAAACCCGCCGACTACTCCGTCGACGATGCCAAGGCCACGCTCAAAAAGTACGCCAAGGCCTACGACAAGTCCGACGCCGCCAAGAGTGACGAGCGCACCGCCGCAAAGGAGCAGTTCGACAGCGAGAAGCCCACGGTCATCGCCATCATGAACGAGACCTTCTCGGATCTGTCGATCTACCAGAACATGCGCGCCGGCTACGAGGGTCCGCAGTACTTTAAGAACCTGTCCAACTGCCTCAGCCGCGGCAAGCTCTACGTGAGCGCCTACGGCGGCGGCACCGCCAATACCGAGTTTGAGTTTATGACCGGCAACTCCATGGCCAACCTGGGCTCGGGCGTGTACCCCTACACCATCTACAACATGGAAACGACCGGGAATCTGGCAGAGCAGTTCAAGTCGCTCGGCTATTCCACCACCGCCATGCACCCCAACCACGCGACCAACTGGAACCGCGAGAACGTGTACAAGGACTTTGGCTTTGACCAGTTCCTGTCCATCAACGATTTCCAGGGCGCCGATACCCTGCGCGGTATGGTGACCGACCAGGCTACCTACGACAAGATTCTTGAGCTGCTCGACCAGAACGCCGATCCGCAGTTTATCTTCGACGTGACCATGCAGAACCACTCGGGCTACGACACGGGCCTGCTGCCGGTCGACAAGCAGATGCACCTGAATATCGACACGACCGATCTGGACGCCAAGACCGTCGAGGACGGCACGCTCTCCGATGTCGACGAGTATGTCTCGTGCATCGAGCAGTCCGACCAGGCGCTGCGTTACTTCCTCAACGCCCTGAACAAACTCGATCGCAAGGTGGTCGTGGTGTTCTGGGGCGACCATCAGCCGTTCTTCCCGTCCAAGTTCAACGACAAGTGGTTTACCGACGAGGACGACGCCACCCACCAGGAGCGCCTGTGGCAGACCGATTACATCATCTGGGCCAACTACGACGTTGCCGGCTGCGACCAGACGAGCGAGATCGATGACCTGTCCACCAACTACCTGTCCACCCAGCTGATGCAGCTGATCGGCGCACCGCTGACCGACTACCAGAAAGCGCACATGACGCTGCGCGAGTCGCTGCCCGCCATCAACTCCGTGGGCTACGAGGACGCCAGCCTGCGCTGGGCGCTCTCCTCCAACGTCACCGGTGACGACGCCGCCGCAGCAGCCGCCACCAAGGCGCGCGAGGATTACGCCAAGATGCAGTACTACGAGATGTTCCGCGACGGCAAGAACGTCTATACGGAGCACTTCCAGACCGAGGCCAACGAGACCGACCCCAACTTGGCGCCGGGCACGACCAAGATCAAGTAGCGGGTCGCTCATAACTGAAACGTCTGTCCGGGCGGAGGTATGTAAGGTTCCCTGCTCGAACAGTCCTGCGCAAGACGGAGGCCACATTAAGTGGCCTCCTTTGCGTGCGGAACTCGCGATGAACCTTACATACCTCCGCCCGGACAGACGCCCTGTTGTTGAAGCGCGGCTTGTCTTGGGTGTATCGCCGAACATATATAAGTTGAAGGCCACGTTATGTGGCCTTCTTTGTTTGCGGAAAGTGTGTCCCGGAATTCTTGTCTGGAATGGGATGCAGTTTCCGCTTGCGGAGTCTCCACTCAACAGAAAACCCGGGTGGCCTGTTTTTTGGCTACCCGGGTTTTTGGGTTGTCGATATGTTCGACTGGCTACTAGTGGGTCTTGCGGCGCTTGATCAGCATGATGAGGGCTATCACTACGAGCGTTGCTCCCGCTGCTGCTGCGGTGGCGACTAGGGCGAATGTTTGGTCGCCGGTGTTTACGAGGTTCTTCGCTGTGGTCGTAGTCTTGACCTTGGTGTCGGTCTTAGCTCCGTTGTCGGACTTGGGCTTGTCCGGGTTCGTCGGGGTCTCAGGAGTCTCGGGGTCCTTTGAGCCTTCGGAATCGGTTGGGCCGGCGGTGTTTACCAGCGTATGGTCCAGGAACTTCTTGGCGCCCGCACTTGCCTGTGAGAACAGGCGGCGCGTGCGGATCGGGGTGGCGTTCACCGTTGTGGGCGCCGTCTCCTCGGCCTCGATATTCACGAGCGTCGTGCCGGTGTCGAGGCCCACGTCGTTGTATCCCACGTGGCAGTAATACTGCGCACCGTCATCGTCTGCGGTCAGGTCAATCTCGAGCTTTGAGGCCGTTCCAGCCGCGAGGTTGCCATCGGCACCCACGAGCTTAAACTCTGTCTCGCCGCGGCCCTTGCGGTACCACATATAGGTCGGTGCCAGCCCTGTTTCGCTATCGTCGGCACCGAGTTGTTTCACATGGCCAATCGCCGAGAGCGTCAGGTGGCTTCCCGCCGTGCGCTCAACCGAAGAGTCGTATCCAAGATCCAACCCCTCCGCAGCATCCGCCGCAGGTCCGCTCACGGTCATCGTCATGTCATCGGGCATGGTCTTGACCGTGATGATTGCCGAGCGAATACCTGTTTCGGTCGTGGATCCATTCTTAACGGCGGCGATGGCGAATCGATACTCCGTATTGGGCTGCAGCCCATCCCACTTGAGCGAGGTCTGCGTGTTGTCGGCAATCTTCCAGCTATTGACGACCGCATCCGCCGCATTGCTCTGCAGCATGCCCACGCCGTAGCTAAAGCCACTCTTGTTTGCGAGTACATCGTCCCAGCTAAACGTAACGCTGGTCGAATCGACGGCGTTTGCCGTAAAGCCCGTCACGGCCGGCGCGTCGGGCATCTCGACGTCCTTAACGTCATAGCCCACGATCCAGAACTGGTCGGTGTCCTTGGTGCCGAGCTTGTCGCCCGAGTCTGCCTCGAACTTGTCGACATCCACCGCGTTGACGCCCAGACGCCACACAAAACCGTACTTGCCCTGCGCGGCCTCGGGCAGGTTGTCGACGGTGCCGCCGTATTCGGTCGATTCACTCGAGGAGTTACCCGTAGTAAAGCCGGCGTTGGCACCAAAGCACAGGCCGCCAAACAACTCGTGCTTTGCGAGCTTCGCGCCCATGACAACGCTGCCGTTCAGCGTCAAGCCGAGCTCGAGCTCCTGCTCCTTGCCCTCCTCGACTTCGATGGTCTGCTCAATGCTCGCCCCCGACTGCGCGGCGGCGCCGTTAAACCCATCGTGCGTGTAGGCGCGCGTTACGCCAGGCTTGCCCAGGCCAAAGGAATCCCCAACGGGAGTCTCGCCGTTGAGCGTCGTTTGATAGGTTCCGGGTTCTCCCGACCGGTTGGTCAAAAAGTAGCTGAGCGGCGTCATATTGTGCTGTTTGGCAATGCGGTCATAGGCCTCGACATTAACGACCGAGGTCTGCGCGCCGAGCGACACGGGCGCCGCCATCACGCCCTTGCCACCAGTTTCCTCATTTTCGATCTCATACTCGTAATAGACCATCGGAATCGTGTAGAGCACGGCCTTGTCACCCTCGCCGGCATGCGACTCATAGCTTACGCTTGCGCTGACCGTGCGCTCGCTCCGGTAGTCATAGCATCCCTCGGCGGCAAAATCGACTGAAGCATTCATCGCGACCAGGGGCGGACCGGTCTGCACCTCGACGGCAACGCCCAACTCGGCGCCAATGGTATAGCCCTGGGATGTCCCCGTGCCCTTTTCCTCTCCGTATGACGTGCCGCCCAACACCAGATAGCCGTATGCCTGCTCCAGATCCTCAACATAGGGCGCATCCTGCAGCACGGCAAGCACGCGCGGGTTGGTATAGACCTTGTAGCGGTCCTTGTACGTGATCTTGACGCTGTCGTTGTCGACATCGGGCAGCGCGAGCGAGATAAATGTGCCGTAGGTAGTGCCGCGACGGTTGCTCTCGCTAATCACCTGCTCCTCGCCGCGGCGCACCTTTCCGTTCTCATCGAGCGAAAAATGCGAGGCGGTCATCCAATAGTAGTCATCGTTCTTGCGCAGGTCCTCGTCGCGGTGCTTGCCCACCACGGCGATAAAGCTCTCGTTATAGCGGTCCGAACCCGAGACGCTGCCCGCCTTGACGTCGCTGATCCACACCTGCTCTATACCCTTGTGGTCATGCTTGTTGCTGCTGTTGTATTGCTGACCGCTCATGCTCATGGTTCCGACCATGGACCCCAAGCCCTGAGCCCCGCTCTGTGCCGTGTTGCAGGCAAAGTCGCGGAACACATCGCCGCCCACGAGCACCTCGTCGACCGCCAGCTGCTCGGACAGGCCGTCAAGGTTGGCAGTGGCAAGGGCAATAGGCGCCAAGGTGCACGGATAGCGCTTATCCTGAGCGCTATCCTTCCATGCGCTGTTGGGCACATGCATCAGCCCATAGGAGGCGAGGAGCCCGTCTCTGTATTCCTTGCAATCGGAAAGCTTGAACTCGCCAGACTCCGAGTCAAAATACGCGTAGCGGTACAGCGCGCCGTACAGCCCCTTGCTGCCGTCAGAAGCGCCGTAATCAAAAGCGCTGCGTTGCCAGTCATAGCCCGCAAGAATAAGGCCCGTGACGGTTTCACCCGTCTTCTTTCCTTCTTCATCGTAGGCGGCAAACGTGCCGAACGTCGCATTCGCAGCGACCATGGTCTTGCCGTTCGCGGAGAGGGAGATTGCGCCCGCGTCGCCCAGAGCATCGACATGGACGAGCGCACCCTTGGATGCATCCCACGAAAACAGCTCGCAATGCGTCGACTTATCAATATTCTTCTTGCCGTAGGGTGCCGAGACCACGATGGCGAGGTCATCGCAAAAATCGCGATCGAGGTCGCCGGCCGCTAGCGAAACGACAGGAGCTGACTGAAGCTGCGTCCAGGAGTCGTTCCCGCCCTTGTTGTGCGTGGTGTAGTCCGCGGCGTTACCGGCATCGATCTTGACGACGCTTTGCTTCCAGTTGCCGCCCTCCAAGTCATACATGTCGACTACAGCCTTGCGCACGCCGTTCTCGTCGACATAGCAGCCCGCGTAGACAAAAAGCTCGTCGACGCCGTCGCCATCGACATCGCCCGCCTCGACATCAAAGACGGCGTCGTGCTCTTGCAGGTAACCGGCATCCAGGTACTTAAACGGCCTTCGTACATCATATTAGTGTTGACCGTCACCGGCAGGTGTGTGTCGAGAGTGCGCGTACGCCCGTTGCTAAACGAGTAGAGGACCAGCTCAACCTTTCCGGCGTATGACTTGCCGTCAATCGTCGTGGAGGAACTGTCGCCGTAGGCACGGAGCTCGGCAACGCGGCTCTTTTTGCCCGTGCTGGCGTCGCTGCAGAACTCAACACTCGTGGCGTGAATGCCCGAGAAACCGTTGTTGTCGTTGGCGAGTACTGTTGAGGACTCATTGTTGCTTAGGTACGACCAGGTGCCGCCACCGTAGTCGCTATGCTTGTAGAGATCGCTGTTCGTATCGAAGTTGTTGACGTTTTGCCAGAACTTTGCGGCGCCCCACACACTTCCATAGCCATCGGTGAGTTTGCTGCTGCCGCCAATGTCACCGCGCTCGACGTTCTCGAGCTTGTCGCGCAGAGTGTAGCGATTGCCATGGCTACCGTTAGCTGCCATATAGACCTCGCTGCGCGTGGCAAACGTCGTGGGGGTATCAGTGGAATAGGGGCCAACGGTATCGGCCGGAATGTCCTCGCTCGTGCCCAGACCCAGGGCTTGATAATCCTGCTCGGTCATATCGGTGATTGCGGGCGCGTCTGCCGCCTGGGCAACCTGGGGCGTGGCCGTGAAGCAGGCGACGCTCGTGGCGATCAACGCAGCAAGCGCCGCCGTCCCAACAAGCGGGATTTTCGACAGCCTACGGATACGGGGGTGTGGAACGTACATGAGGGACCTCGCTTTATTCGAGTGGAGTGGACTCATTTTTGCAAATGATACATCCGATGCCCGATATCACGTGTCTCATTTTCGCCAACGGCGTGTCTCATTTTTGAGAATCCGAGATGCCGCGGAAATCTTATCCCAGCTCAAAGGCCATTTCTGGGATGTATTTTCCGTCGAGTGCCTCATCGGGAAACTGCATCCCATTTCAAGCGTCGATTCTGGGACGCACTTTCCCCTTAGACCCTCAACCGGAAACCGCATCCCACTTTGAGCGCAAATTCCGGGATGCATTTTCCGCTTGAGCCTCATTGGGAAAATGCATCCTGTTTCTTGACCGAATAATGGGACGCAATTTCCCGTTGGAGCGCCTTTGGGAAAGTGTGTCCCACTTCGACCGCCCAGAGTGGGATGCACTTTCCGCAAAGCACCTCAACGGGAAACTACGTCCCATTCCAAAGGCAATTTCCGGGACGCATTTTTCGAAAGCCTGACCATCCGGAAAGCCCGTCCCACTTTGGACGCATCCGGGCACGGAACCATCGACCTATCAGGCCTCCCATCAATAAAGAGGCGTCCTCCCGGACGGCGGGGCACGAAGTTCATCGCGAGTTCCGCACGCAAAGAAGGCCACTTAATGTGGCCTTCGTCTTGCGCAGGACTGTAGAGCAGGGAACTTCGTGCCCCGACGCCCGGGAGGACGTTTCATTTAGAAAGATGGACCGACCGCCGTCAGCGATGGGAGCTACTCCCCCAGCACGGCCTTTTTGGCGGCTGCAGCCATGTTATCCAGATCTTCCTTGGTGGGATGGTCCTTTGCGGCAACCCAGTTGTCGAGCAGCATCTTATAGCGCGCGTTGTCGGGATCTTGCTCGAGCATGGCCTCGTAGCGCTGCTTGACCGCGGGGCCCATCTTGCCCTGACACATCGCCCAGCCCGCAAGCTCGGCATCGTTGGCCAAATTGGAGGTCACGCGGTCGATAATCTGCTGGTAATAGCTCTGGTCGGCGCCAAAACCGCAGGTGCCAAACAAGAAGACGCGCTTGCCGTGCAAGGCGGAGAGCAACGCCGCGACCGAAGGCGTGCACGCACCCTTGTCGCACCAAAAACCGACGAGCACCGTGTCGGCCGCGCAGGCGCCCTGCGCCTCGAGCGCAACCTGATCTGCATCCGCATCGTCGCTCAACGCCGCGGCATGGACAAACTCAACGCCCGCAGCCTGCAGAGCGCGCTTGATCGCGCCCGAAACCATCCTGGTATTACCGCTCTTGCTGTTAACCACCAAAGAGCACGTCATAGTCACGTTGCCTCGTTTCCCCCAAAACTAAAGCCACTAATGCAATTTATTAGATGAATATCTTAGTACTAACGTGACAGATGTAAACCACCGTCTGTCGATTGGCGACGCAGGCGACATCTTCGGACAGATTTCGAACAGTATGTACTTCGGATTGAAACCGCCGCAGAACGTTTCACGAATGGCCGAAAAACTGTTTCACAAAACGCCGTCAAATTGTGTCACGGAGTGTCGTCAAAATGTTTCACGCGCTGGTAGAACGCTATATAACAAGATCGCTCTATGGGACAAACAAGCCTGATTAATTTGCCCCACGTCTTGCTCACTGGGCGAATTGACTGCGGTAGAGCTCGGCGTAGAAGCCGCCTGCCGCTAGCAGCTCGTCGTGCGTGCCGCGCTCGATAATCTGGCCGTCGCGCATCACCAGGATGCAGTCGGCGTTGCGGATGGTGCTCAGGCGATGCGCCACCACAAAGCTCGTACGGCCGGCCATGAGCTCATCAAATGCCGCCTGCACCTGCAGCTCGGTACGCGTATCAATACTCGAAGTCGCCTCGTCCAGCAGCAAGATAGCCGGATCGGTGAGCATGACGCGCGCGATGCACAGCAGCTGTTTTTGACCCTGGCTAAACGTGCCGCCGTCCTCGCCGATGACCGTATCGTAGCCGCTTGGCAGCTGCACGATAAACTTGTGCGCGTGCGCGCGCTTGGCGGCTTCGATAACCTGTTCACGCGTGGCATCCGGGCAACCGTAAGCGATATTTTCCGCCACCGTGCCCTCGAACAGCCACGTATCCTGCAGCACCATGCCAAAGGCGCGGCGCAGGCTTGCGCGCGTGTAGCCACGCGAAGACCGGCCATCGACCATGATGCGTCCGGCATCGATATCGTAAAACCGCAGCAGCAAATTGATGAGCGTTGTCTTTCCGCAGCCCGTGGGGCCGACCAGGGCAAAACGCATGCCGGGCTTGGCCTCGATGCAGATATCCTGCAGCAGCTTGCGGTCGGGCACGTAGCTAAAGTCCACATGCTCAAAGGTCACCTCGCCCTGCGGGACGGCAAGTTCCACGGCATCCTCCGCGTCGAGCTCCTGCTCGCGCGCATCGAGCAGCGCAAACATGCGGCGCGCCGAGGCGTACGCGGTCTGGATCTGCGTAATGACGTTGGTGACCTCGTTGAACGGCTTGGTGTACTGGTTGGCGTAGGACAGGAAGATCTGCACGCCGCCCACCGTGAGTGCCGCGGGCACGCCCGTGATCACGCCCACGCAGCCAATCACGGCCACCACGGCATAGATGATGTTATTGATAAAGCGCGTGCCGGGGTTGGAGAGCGAACCCATAAACTGCGCGCGCTCACCTGCCGCATAGAGCTCGGCGTTGAGGGCATCGAAGCGCTGCTGAGCGTTGGGACCATAGGCAAAGGCGTCGACAAGTTTCTGCTCGCCTACGTACTCCTCGATATGACCACCGAGCTGCCCTTGAATACGCTGCTGTGCCGTAAAGCTTTTGTTGGAAAGCTTGGCGATAGCACCGGCTCCAAAAATGGAAAGCGGCGTGACGAGTACCACCACGAGCGTCATGGTCAGGTTGATGGAAAGCATAAACGCGAGCGTACCCACGATGGTAATAACACCGGTGAAGAGCTGTGTAAAGCCCTGCAGCAGACCGTCGCCCACCTGATCGACGTCGTTGACCACGCGACTCATGAGGTCGCCGTGGGCATGGCCGTCGATAAAGCTGAGCGGCATGCGGCTGAGCTTGTCGCTCGCCTCCACGCGCATGTCGCGCACCGTTTCGTAGGACAGGCGGTTGACGCAATAGCCCTGCAGCCACTGAAAGGCCGCAGCACCTACGACGACAATCGCGAGCTTGGTGACAAGCGGCAGCAGCGCATCGAAGTCCACCTGTCCGGCGGCGACGATAAGGTCGATGCCCTCGCCAATGAGGATGGGCGTGTAGAGCTGCAGAATCACGGAGATGGCGGCACTCACAAACGACGCTACAAACGAAATGCGGTGCGGGCGAACATAGCCCAGCAGGCGGCGGGTCACCGCGCCCACGGGATAGCGCTCAGGGTCGCCAGGCTGGCGTGGGCCGTCGCCCAGGTCGTTGAGCTTGTCGTTGCCGGACACATTGGCCGTCATCGTGGCGACCGAACCGGACGAAGTGTACGGATTCATTTAGCAGCCCTCCCTTGCGCACGTGGATGCCGGGGCAGCCGGGGCGGATGCGGGCGTCGCGCTCCCCTGCTGGCCCTCGAGCTCCTCGCGGCGCAGCTGCGACTGGCAAATCTCGCGATAGAGCTGGCAGGTCGTATACAGATCGTCGTGCGTACCCAGGCCCGCGACCGAGCCGTGGTCGAGCACGCAGATCATGTCGGCATCGCGCACGGTCGAGACGCGCTGGCTCACGATCACCGTGGTCAGCGGGAGTCCGCCCGCGGCGGCCCCGCGTGCGCTGCGCTCGCGGATGGCATGGCGAAGCGCCGCGTCGGTCTTAAAGTCGAGCGCCGAGGCGGAATCGTCCATGATCAGAACCTGCGGCGAGCCCACCAGGGCACGCGCAATGGTCAGGCGCTGGCGCTGACCGCCGCTGAAGTTCTTGCCGCCCGCCTCGACCGGGGCGTCGAGCCCCTGCGGCTTGTTGCGCACGAACTCGCTGGCCTGCGCCATATCGAGCGCCGCCCAAAGCTCCTCGTCGGCCGCCGACTCGTCGCGCCAGGTTAGGTTGCTGCGGATCGTGCCGCTCACGAGCGACGCGCGCTGCGGAACAGTCGCAACCACATGGCGCAGCTGGTCGAGCGGCCAAGCGCGCACGTCGGCACCCATCACGCACATGCTGCCGGCGCCCGTGTCGTACAGGCGCGGGATGAGCGAGACGAGCGTGGACTTACCACTGCCCGTACCGCCAATAATGCCGAGCGTCTTGCCCAGTGGGAGTTCCAGCGTCACATCGTTGACAGCATTGGCCGCGCCGGCGCCAAACGAGAAGCTCGCATGGCTCAACCTCAGCGCAGGAACGGGAGCGACATTGCCCGGCTTGGGCAGCGCGACCGACTGGTTGCCCTCGTCGGTGATGCTCGGCACGCAATTGAGCACCTCGTTGAGACGCGACGCACTGGCGCTCGCCTTGGTAAAGACCACGACCAGGTTGGCGACATACACGATGGAGGTCAGGGTCTGCGTCATGTAGTTGACGAACGCCATGACCTGGCCCTGCGTGAGCTCGCCCACGTTGACCTGAATGCCGCCCACCCACAGGATGGCGCACACGCCCAGGTTCATCACAAGAAACGTGACGGGGTTGAGAATCGACGAGAGCTTGCCCACCGCGATGGCAGTATTGGCCTGGTCATCGGCGGCTTGGGCAAAGCGCTCGCGCTCATGGTCCTCGCGCACGAAGGCGCGAACCACGCGGGCGCCCGAAAGGCCCTCGCGGCAGATAAGCGCGATGCGGTCAAGCTTTGCCTGCAGCTGCTTGTAGTACGGGATACAGCGCGCCATGACAAACCAAAACACCAGGCCGATGGCGGGCGTGCAGATCAAAAAGATGATGCCGAGCTTAAGGTCGATGGCAAGGGCCGCGCACATGGAGCCCACCGCCAGGAAGGGCCAGCGGATAAGCATGCGCACGCCCAGCGCCACGGCAAGTTGCACCTGGTTGACGTCGTTGGTGATGCGGGTGATAAGCGACGGCGTGCCAAAGCGATCGAGCTCGGCATAGCTCAGCTTGTTGATGTGCTGGTAGAGCGCACCACGGATATCGGTGCCCATGCCCTGCGAGGTGAGCGCCGCCATCTTTTGGCAGACGAGCGTAAACGAGATGCCGATCACAGCCATGGCGGCGAGCACCGCGCCGTAACGGACGACGGCGTTGACATCGTGTGCGCCGATGCCCTTATCGATCATCTGGGCAATCACCAGCGGCGTCAGCAGGTCAAAAATCACTTCGATCAACTTACACGCAGGGCCAATCACCATATATCGGCGAAACTTACCACCAAAACGCCTGAGCAGCTCAATCATGTATAGGCGCTCCCTATCATCATTCACACTCAATTCGAATCATGATAGTACTGTCGCCCCAAAGAAGCGTAAACAACTCGTCATTTCTAATGGGGTTCGGTTTCCAAAGAAGCGGAGAGGTGCGCATGCCCAGCCAGTGTCGGGTCGACCGCTTGGTATACTTACATTAGTGCTACCAAGTTAGTCGCCGACCCTTGAAATGAGGTGCCGAGATGAACGACATTCTCGCAAGAAGAGCAAGACGAGCAACTGTGGGCATCGCCCTTTCCGCGGCACTTGTCGCGGGAATCGCCCCCGTAACGGCGATCGCGGCAGAAACCAGTTCCCCCACCGGTGCGGCCGTTTCGCAGACGAGCGCCGCCAACGGCAATTCGGGCGCCCCGCAGACAGAAGACGCGGCCGCCGCAAAAGAAAAAGCGTATGCAGCCATGCAGGAAGCGCTCAAAAACCTCGAGGCCGCAAAAGACGCCGCAAGTCCCGAGAAAATTGCGAGATTCAATGATGACATTGCCCGTTTTCAAGAGCTCCGCGACAAGATGGCGGCGCAAGCCGTCGAAGAGAGGGAACTCCTTCCCACCATGCAAGCGGACATCGATGCAGCCCAAGCCAAATACGACGGGGCCATCAACCGGGTAAGCGAGCTCCAAGCAGAATTAGACAAGAAACTTGAGGTGCTTAAGGCACTCGAAGCGCTCGGCGACGAGGAGCTTATCGAAACTGTTAAACAGCAAATAAAGCAGTTGCGCCAAGAGATCGTAACGGCAAAAGCGCGAGTTGACTTTTGCGAAATGGAGCTCCGCGAGGTCAAGGGCCGCCTCGAAAGGCAGGAAAGACAAGTTAATGACTGTGAACGTGCTGCAGAGAAGTATAAAGCCCATACCGACCAGTTCATAGCCTGGCGGGATGCGCTCCTCGGCGATTTGAAAAGAGCGCAAATAGCCTATGACGACGCCTGCAAGGCATACGAAGAGGCAAAGGCCGCGGCAGACAAGGCCACCTCGCCCGAGATAACGCAACCGACCGAGACGACGCCTCCCTCCAACTCGGCGCAACCGACCGAGGCAACACAGCCCGCCAGCTCGCCCGCGACCGGCAAAAATACCCCGCCAAGCTCCACCAAGCAGGCGAACTCGAGCAGCGGCAAGCAAGCAGATACGACCGCCGGCAAGCTCGCGAACACGGGCGACACAGCGCCGAGCGCAATCACACTCGCAGCAGTCGCCGCCGCAGGCCTCGGAATAACCGCCACAGCCACACGCCGCATCAAGAACTCAAAATAGCTGCCAGCGGTTATTGTCTTCGCCAATCCGCAAGCCAAGAGACAAAAAGAGGTCCGTTTCCCCAACCCAGGGAAACGGACCTCTTTAACTGCAAAAATTCAAACAACAGCACCGCCGCCTCTTAAACTACGTAGCCATCAATGCCCAGACAACGCCAGCGAGCAGCAAAAGGCACGGGATTAAACTATTCAGACAAATGTGACCCTTCAGGCGGTTTTGGTCGGCTACCCGCGAGTGCCGGCAGGGCGCTTGGTAGTCGAGCGATCCCGCAGGCGAAGCCGAGGACCAGCGAGACACCAAGCGCCCTGCCGGCACTCGCGGGTAGCCGCGGCACCAAAAAACGCCTGCACACTCGATGGATTCGGATGCCCGACAGAGGCTCCTTATGGCTGCTTCCTTCCGGACCTGACCAGATTCGGAACATGTCGTCATCCGAACCCATCGAACGCGCTAGGCGCTCGGTATATCTTACCTGCTCCCGCCCGTCAGAGCAAGCTAGCTAATTTGGGACGGAGCTTTTTTGACTACTTTTGCAGCCCGATTGCCAGAGCAGCCAATGAATAGTCAAAATAGTCCCATCCCAAAATGACCGGCTTGGTGCCGCACCACAGAAAGGGCCCATCTACTACGTTTAGGCCACAGGGGTCAACCATAGCCGACTTTTTCGAAAATCGGCAAGCTTTCTACCTGCGGTTTTGTTTTTGCAAATTCCGGAATGGTCGAGGGTGGCCGGTTTAACGTAGTAGATGGTCGCATTTCGTGGCAAACGGTCCGACCCAAGACCCAAGGCAGCCAACCTCGAATGGACATTCTCGAAGTTGCGGTGGAATACGGACTGAATTGGCACCTTAAAGGCAAAAACACTCCGTATTTCACCGCAACTTATAGGGAGATAGGCCTTAGAGGCGGGCGAGGTCGTAGGCTTGGGCAGCTGCCTCGCCAGCGCAGATGAGGTTGGTTGTGGCTTCTTGCGCACCGAGCGCCTGGTCGAGAGGCATGGGCTTGCGGCAAATCGGCAAAACCAAGTCAATACCCTGCTCATACACCGCATCCAGGTTGACGGCGCGCCCGCCCACGACGGCGACCACCGGCTTGCCATATCGCTTCGCGCGACGGGCCATGCCCACCGGCGCCTTACCGGCGGCGGATTGCTCGTCCATATTGCCCTCGCCCGTAATGACCAGGTCGACATCGCGTACGCGCTCGTCAAACCCAATCAGATCGAGCACCGTCTCCACGCCCGAACGCAACTCGGCACCGAGCGCCAGCAGCGCGGCACCCAGGCCGCCGGCAGCACCGGCACCGGGCACACCGAGCACCGAGCCAAATGTCCGTGCACCCTCGGGCAGGCGCAACAATCCCTGAGCCCGCACCCCGGTAATTGCCGCATCGAGCAGGCGGCCGTAGCCGACCATCCAGCTGTCGTACTTGCCCAGCGCCTCGACATCATCCGCCGGCAGACCCTTCTGTCCACCGAACACTGCCAGCGCACCGCGGCGCCCCACGAGTGGGTTCTCGACATCAGAAAGCACCACGACACGCGCGCCGTTCAGCGCCCGAAGCGCTGGCGCCAAATCAACGCTCGCCACGTGTTCAAGGCCCGCAAGACCGGGGGCGACATCGCAGCCCTGATCATCGACCACACGCGCGCCCAGTGCCTGCAGCATACCGGCGCCACCATCGTTGGTGGCGCTGCCGCCCAAGCCAATATAGATAGTCTTTGCCCCGGCACGAACCGCACGGAGCATCAGCTCGCCCACGCCATAGGTTGTAGCAGCCAGCGCCGACGACTCCGTGCAAGGCGAATACCCAATACCCGCCGCCTCGGCCATCTCAATTACAGCCGAGTCGCGCTCGTCGTCCACCAGCATCCGGGCAGACACGCGGTCGCCCAAGGGGCCTGCGACATCGCAGGTTGAGAGCTCGCCACCGCATGCGGCGATGGCATCGAGCGTTCCCTCGCCACCATCTGCCAGCGGCAATGCACGCACCTCGGCATCGGGCCAAACGCGGCGCACGCCCTCGGCAACCGTCGCCTCCGCCTGCGCACTCGACACGCTGCCCTTAAAGGAGTCGATCGCCAGCAGCACACGACGGGGCCGGCGGCACGCAGGACCAAAGTCAACCGCCGTGCCAGCATCCTCGCCGGCACCTGCAAGCGCTGCGGCGTGAGCGGCGTGCGCTTCAAGATCGGCACCGCAACCGCAATCAGCGCCGCCCGCTCCGCGCAGACCGCCAAAATAGCTACTCAGCAGCTCGCGGCATTCATCCGCCAGTACGCCGGCGGTCACATTGAACCGATGATTCAGGCGCGAGTCGGCATTCAAATCGTATAGGGATCCCAGCGCGCCCGCCTTGGCATCAGCCGCGCCATACACGCAACGCCCCACGCGCGCGTTAACCATAAGCCCCGCACACATGCAGCATGGCTCGAGCGTCACGTAGACCGTGCAATCGGAAAGGCGCCAGCGACCGAGCGACCGAGCGGCAGCGCACAGGGCCGCGAACTCTGCATGAGCCGAAGGATCCTGGTCGAGCTCGCGCCGATTGTGCGCCCTCGCGACGATCTCGCCGTCGCGCACCACTATGGCACCGATGGGCACCTCGCCCACCGCCGCGGCGGCGCGCGCCTCCGCCAGCGCCTCGCGCATGAACTTCTCGTCGATTTCGGTGATCGTCATCGTTCGCCTTCCCTGTTGCAAATTCAAAACGATGCTATCATTACGACTCACGGAGAGATGGCAGAGCGGTTGAATGCGGCGGTCTTGAAAACCGTTGAGCGCGAGAGCGTTCCGGGGGTTCGAATCCCCCTCTCTCCGCCACTCCTAGTGATGCACCGGTGTCATGGTCCGCTCAAACAGCGCATCGACCACGTCGGCTATCTCAGGTCGACGCTCAAGATCGTGGCCCGATTCCCACCATATCGTGAAAAGTCGAATAATACCGCCGGCGACAAACTCAGACGTCGTCTCGAGTGACACGGGGGCCAGGGCATCCTCGGCAAGCACGTTCATCACACGCTCGCGGATGGAGCGGGCAATGCGGTCGCAAATAACGTTGGTCAACATGCCCGACATGCTGCTCGCCAAAATGTTATCCATGAGCCGCTCGTGCGCCAGAATCAAATCCATGGCATCGTCCAAAATCGCGTGTCGAAGCGCGCGCACGTCCTCGGCAGACACCGCGCCGGCCTCATCGGGCTGTTTTTGCGGCAAGCCCGACATGAGCTCATCGATATAAAAGGCAAAGTAATCGTTCTTGTCGCGAAAGTGCTTGTAGAAGGTCGTGCGGCGAATCATGGCGCGGTCGCACAGCATGGCAACCGTCAGGTCCTCAAAACGATGCTCCTCGAGAAGCTCGGTGAAGGCATCGAACAGGGCGCGGTAGGTTTTCTTAATGCGAAGGTCCACTGGTATCGCCATCCTCAGGGCAAAGACAACACTCGTCAATCTGTCGCATATCTTACACCTGTACCTCGCGCGCTTTGCCCCGGTGCCAACCCCGCCGAAAACACAACGCTTACCGGAAAGTTCGGCACGGCAAAACGTTGCGGGTATACTAGTAGCGTTATACCAACGGCAGCTGGCGCATGCCGCCGCGGCCATTCGAAACGGAGACATCATGATTACCGTCATCATCGGCATCGTTGTTGTCATTGTGATTGTCTGCGCCATCGCCGGCATCTACAACAACATGGTCACCAAGCGTAACCGCATCGATAACGCCTGGCAGAACATCGATACGCAGCTGCAGCGCCGCAACGACCTGATCCCCAACCTGGTCGAGACCGTCAAGGGCTACGCCAAGCACGAGCAGGAGACGCTCTCCGCCGTGATCAGCGCGCGTAACACCGCCGTCAAGGCCACTACGCCCGAGGCCAAGATGGAAGCCGACAACGTGCTGACCGGTGCGCTGCGTCAGCTCTTCGCCGTAGCCGAGGCCTATCCCGATCTTAAGGCAAACACCAACTTTACGCAGCTGCAGGCATCGCTCGAGGATACCGAGAACAAGATTAGCTATGCACGCCAAAGCTACAACGACTGCGTGCTCAGCTACAACAACGCCATTCAGACGTTCCCGGCTGTCATCTTTGCCGGCATCTTCCAGTTTAAGGAGCGCCAGGGCTTCGAGGCCGCCGAAGCAGCCCGCCAGGCCCCGACCGTCAAGTTCTAGTAGTTTGGCAGCGCATCCTTAATCGACCAAATGCATAAACTGCCCCGTCGAATGCATACTTCGACGGGGCAGTTTCCTTTTTCGCGAAGGTCCCCCTCTAAGCGCCGTGCATTTTTAGGAGTATTCAACATAACCAAGAGCTTCGGACGCCACGATAAATGCCAAAGACCGCGAATATCCCTGCAAATCAAACGCTGTCAGCCCATAACCCCGCCCATCATTCGTAGAAAACATCGAGAACTCCCGATTTTTTGCCCGAAGCCGGTATGCAGGGGCCTTCGATTGCAGAATACTCGCAAAAATGCACGTCGCCACCACCCCCACATGGCGCGAACCAAAACAAAAGCGCGGCCTAAAAGGCCGCGCACCATCTTTAATTCAGATTAATTATTGTTCGTTGTGACATCGCCGAGCCCGCAGGGCGGAGAGCAAGCTCCCTCCCGGCGCACTCCGCAGGACGCAAGAAGCCCTCGCCGCACGAAGTGCGCAGCGAGGGCTTCTTGCATGTCCGAGGACGCGCCGGGAGGGAACTTGCTCTCTGCCCGGATAGGTAAGACAGCTTACGCGACGGTGTAAACCCAGTCGTGCTTGTCCTCGACAGCACCGGACTGGATGCCCGTCAGGGTCTCGCGAAGCTTCTTCATCACGGGGCCGATCTCGGTGTAGCCAGCCGGGAAGGTCACGGTCTCATCGGCACCATAGACCTTGTTGTCGATCTCGCCCACCGGGGAGATGACGGCAGCGGTGCCGCACAGGCCGCACTCCACAAAGGTACCGGCCTTGACCTCGGCCCACTCGACGGGACGCTGATCGACGGTCATACCCAGATCCTCGGCAACCTGAACGAGCGAACGACGGGTGATGGAGGGCAGGATGGAGTCGGTGTGCGACTGAGGAACGACGAGGGTGCCATCCTCCTTCACGAACAGGACGTTGGCGCCACCGGTCTCCTCGACATAGGTGCGGGACTCGGAGTCAAGATACAGGTTCTCGGCATAACCCTCGCGGTGTGCTTCCATCGTGGGCTTGAGGGACATGGCGTAGTTCAGGCCGGCCTTGATGTTGCCGGTGCCATGCGGGGCCGCGCGGTCGTACTCGGAAACGCGCAGCTTAACGGGCTTAAGGCCGCCCTTAAAGTACGGACCGACCGGAGTCACGAGAATGCGGAACGTGTACTCAGGAGCGGGAGCCACGCCAATCACGTCACCGGAGCCGATCATAAACGGGCGCACGTACAGGGTCGCACCGGAGCCGAAGGGCGGAACCCAGGCGGCGTTGGCAGAAACAACCTGCTTGACGGCCTCAACAAACTTGTCCTTGGGGAACGGGGGCATCTCGAGGCGCTGGGCAGAGTTGTACATACGCTCGGCGTTCATATCGGGACGGAAGCAGACGATGCTGCCGTCCTCGGCGGTGTAGGCTTTCAGGCCCTCAAAGACCTCCTGGCAGTAATGGAAGATGCCGCCGCACTCGGAGACATGCAGGGTGTGGTCGGTGGTCAGGCCGCCCTCGTCCCACTCGCCATCCTTCCAATGGGCCTCGTAGCTGTAATCGGTCTTCATGTAGCCAAAGCCGAGGCTACCCCAATCGATATCCTTCTTCTCGACAGTCATGTGTCGCTCCTTACATACACAGTTGCATACTCGCGAACTCGCACGCAAGGACCGAGGCCGACCGCGTCGCAACGTCGCACGCCCGGAGCGTAGAGCCGGACGGGACACGCGGACAACACCAAAGCCCATGGCACGTCGATTCGCATGCACGAGATTGTACTCCCCGCACACGCCTGACAAAACGCTTTTCTTTAACTAAGTAAAGTATTTTCATTCAACCGAAGCTAAAGAGGCCCGCCACCGTAAGCAGTGGCGGGCCTCAACGACACAGTTTGTGCGCTGCCTCGAGCTATGCGCTCTTTTTGCCCAGCTTAGCCTTAACCAAGCCGACCACGGTCGGAATGATCGACACGGCGACGATGCCGATAATCAGCAGCTCAAAGTGCTCCTGCACAAAGGGAATGCCGCCAAAGAAGTAGCCCAGCAGCGTAAAGACCGTCGACCAGGTAATGCCGCCCAGCACGTTAAAGATAACGAAGTTGCGCCAGTGCATGCCGCCCATGCCGGCGATAAAGGGCACAAAGGTGCGGATAAACGGGAAAAAGCGACCCAGGAAGATGGCCAGGTGACCCCACTTGTCCAAGAAGTCCTCGGACTTTTTGATGCGCTCGGGCGTCATGGCCTTCACCTTGCCCGAAGCGATAATCTTTCTACCAAAGAAATGGCCAATCATAAAGTTGCACTGATCGCCCAAGATGGCAGCAGACCATGCGACGGCCAACAGAGCCACGATGTTAAAGCCGCCGTTATGGGCAAAGAAACCCGAGGCGAACAGCAGCGAATCGCCGGGAAGGAACGGGAAGAATACCACGCCCGTCTCGATGAAGATGATCAGGAACACGCAGCCGTAGGCCATAAGCGGACCGGCGGCAATCCAACTGGCGATCGCGGTGCGCGGATCCTTAAGCAGCTCGGCAATGAAATTGATGAAACCCATGAAGTAAAACCTCTCAGTTGTGGGCGCGGACACGTCCAAGTTGACCAGTATACGGTTGCGGCACGAGCACGGGTCAAACCCCTCAAAAGTCTTACTTCATTACCAGCAAGTTTGCATAACTGACACCTGTCGCGCAATGCCGCCAAGATTGTCCTTCCTAATCCCTAGCGAATCGCTATACTTTATTGAATCGCATTGCCATGGCGCTAAGGGAGGGCGGCCGGTGAGCTTTATCAATACCATTCGCGAGGACATCAAAACCGTCCAGGCGCAAGACCCCGCTGCGCAAAACGGTCTGGTCATCTTCCTGTCCTACCCCGGCCTGCACGCCAAGTGGAACCATGTGCCCGAGCACTGGCTGTGGGAGCATGGACATCGCTCGCTCGCCCGTGTGCTCTCGCAAATCACCCGCCACATCACCGGCGTCGAGATTCATCCCGCTGCACAGATCGGCAAGCATTTCTTTATCGACCACGCCATGGGCGTCGTCATCGGCGAAACCACCATCGTGGGCGACAACTGCGTGCTCTACCAGGGCGTTACGCTCGGCGGCACCGGCAACGAAACCGGCAAGCGCCACCCCACCCTGGGCAACAACGTCACCGTGGGCACGGGCGCCAAGGTGCTCGGCAACATTCGCATCGGCAACAACGTCAAGATCGGCGGCAATTCGGTTGTCGTTAAGGACGTGCCCGACAACTGCACCGTCGTGGGCGTGCCAGGCCGCATCATCAAGCGCAACGGCTGCCGCGTGTTCGAGGAGAGCTTCGACGCCAAGCAGCATCGCGAGTACATGCCCGATGATGCCGCCGAGCAATCCGCGCTCAACCGTCAAGGCATCACCGAGAATGCCCGCCGCGTCAAGGAACTCGAGCGAGAGGTGGCCGAGCTCAAAGCCCTCGTCGCCAAGCTCGTGGACGAGCGCTAGGAACGCAAGCGGCACAAAACGACATCGGCATCAACGCAAGAAGGCGCGCCAGGGAATCCATCCCCGGCGCGCCTTTCTTTTTGATGTGACATGCGGGACTGTCCCTTTGTCACATTAGGCGAACTGGCTCAAGTAGAGGTCGGCGTAGGCACCCTCGGCAGCCAGCAGCTCCTTATGCGTGCCCTGCTCGATAATGTTGCCGTGATCCATGACCAAGATCAGGTCGGCATCCACGATCGTCGACAGGCGATGCGCGATCACAAAGCTCGTGCGCCCGCGCATGAGCGCGTCCATGGCACGGCCGATGGCAAGCTCGGTACGCGTGTCCACGCTTGAGGTCGCCTCGTCCAGGATGAGAATCGCCGGGTTGTTGAGCAGCACGCGCGCAATGGTCAGCAGCTGGCGTTGGCCCTGGCTGATGCTCTCGGCATCGTTGGCCACGCGCGTGTCGTAGCCCTGCGGCATGGTGCGCACAAAGAAGTCGACCTGCGCGGCACGAGCGGCGGCCACAATTTCGTCGCGCGTTGCCTCGGGGCAGCCGTAGGCGATGTTTTCGGCAATCGTGCCATCGAACAGCCAGGCGTCCTGCAGCACCATGCCAAACTGCTGCCGTAGCTCGCCGCGGTCCATGCGGCTCGTATCCACGCCGTCGAGCGTAATACGCCCGCCGTCAATCTCGTAGAAGCGCATGAGCAGGTTGATGAGCGTCGTCTTGCCTGCGCCCGTGGTTCCCACCACGGCAATCTTCTGGCCCGGCTCGGCGGTAAACGACACGTCGCGCATAAGCGGCTTGTCGGGCGAATAACCAAAGCGCACGTGCTCAAAGGAGACGCGGCCCTCCACGCGACCCGGCAGCTTGGCGGCCTCGTCCGACAGCGGATCGGCCTCCATCTCGGGCTCATCGAGCAGGTCGAACACGCGCTCTGCACTCGCCAGCGCGCTCTGCAGCGAGTTAAAGGTAAACGACAGCTGCGTCATGGGCTCGGATGCCTCGTAGATAAACTGGAAGAACGCCTGGAACACGCCGACGGTCATATGCCCGGCAACCAACATGCTGCAGCCCACAAGCGCAATCACGATTTGCGCCAAGCGGCCGATAAAGCGCACTGCGGGACCGACGGCGTTAATCATAAAGTCGGCCTTGGTGCTCACGCGCGCCAGCTCCTTCGAAGCCTCGTGCACCTCGGCAGAGCTCTGGCGCTCGCGGTTAAACGCACGGATTACCAGACGGCCCGAGTAGCCTTCCTCGACCGCGCTCGTAATCTTGGACACCCACTCCTGGCGCTCGCCCGTCACATCGTGCGTGCGGCGCGAAACGACCTTCGTCACCAGCAGCGAAAGCGCCGTAAAGAACAAAAATACAAGCGTGAGCGGCACACTAAACACGAACATCACGCTCACGGCGCCCACCACGGTACCGATCGACACCAGAAGCTGCAGCAAGCCGCGCTGCATGCTCTCGGACATCTTGTCCAAGTCGTTGGTCGCACGGCTGACGACCTCGCCGGGACGATGCGCGTCAAAGTAGGCAAGCGGCAGACGGTTGAGCTTTTGTGCGATGCGGTTGCGTAGGCGCAGGTTGAGGCGCTCGGCAACGCTCGACATCAAAAAGCTCTGGAGTGCGTAGAACGAGGCGGCGGCGGTCCAGATCATAAAGTAGATGAAGATGGTCCTGCCGCAATTCTCCCAGGTAATGCTGAAGGTAGTGTTGTTGGCAAACGCCAGCTTCATGTGCCCCCACAGCTCATCGATCACGCGGGCGCTGTAAGCCGGCGCCGCGGTGTTAAAGATGACATAGAACACGATGCTCGCGAACACGATATAGAAGCGCCAATGGTCGCCGGCGGCTTCGCTCCACAGGCGGCGCACCGTCGCCCAGGTGTCGCGGGGCGTCTCGTCCTCGTCCTCGTCGTCAACGTCGCGCATGCGTTCCGCCTCGGCGCGGGCGCGCTCGTCCTCGGCGCGCTCGTTTTCCTCGTAGAGTGCCTGACGGCGAGCCTCGCGCTCCGCCGCCTTGGCGGCTTCGTCCAGGCCGGGTGTGGCGCCCGTCTCCTCAACTGTCTCTGCAACCGCGGCATCCTCGGCGATGGCCTGCTTCTTGAGCTCCTCGGTCATGCTACTCACCTCCCTTCATCTGCGATTCCGCGATAGCGCGGTACACCTCGCAGGTTTCCATGAGCTCGTCGTGCGTGCCTAGGCCCACGATCTCGCCGTCTTTGAGCACCACGATCTGATCGGCATGCAAAATAGTCGAGATACGTTGCGCGATGATGAGCACCGCGGCATCGCGCGTCTCGTCCTGCAGCGCATGGCGCAAGGCGGCATCGGTCTTAAAGTCCAGGGCCGAAAAACTGTCGTCGAAGATATACAGGTCGGCGCGCTTCATGAGTGCGCGGGCGATCGCCAGGCGCTGGCGCTGACCGCCCGAGAAGTTCGTGCCGCCCTGGGATACCGGAGTATCGAGCCCCTGGGGCTGATCGAGCACAAAGGTGCTCTGGGCAACCTCCAGCGCATGGAGCATGTCAGCCTCGGTCGCGCCCTCGTTGCCAAAGCGCAGGTTGCTCGCCACCGTACCCGAGAACAGCCACGCCTTCTGCGGCACGTAAGCGATATGCCCGCGAATCTCACCTTGCGAAAGGTCGCGCAGATCGATGCCATTCAGGCGAATGGCGCCCTTCGTGGCATCGTGGAAACGCAACAAGAGCTTGGCCACCGTTGACTTGCCCGAGCCCGTTGAGCCTACAATCGCCGTGGTCTGGCCACGGCGACAGGCAAAGCTCAGGTCGCACAGGGTGTCTTCGTCGGCATCGTCAAAACGGAACGACATATGGTCGAACACGGCAACCGCGTCGGCACCATCTGCGGACTCAGGCGCCCCGTCGCCCAGCGTTGCCTTGCCGTCCACGATGCTCGGCTCGATTTCGAGCACCTGTTGCGCGCGGTTGAGGCACGCCGCGGCGCGCGGAAGCGTCAGAATCACCATCTGCGCCATCATCACAAAGAACAGGATCAAGATCGCGTACTCCAGCACGGCCGAGATGCTGCCGATTTGCATGGCGTGGACGCCCACGCGGTTGCCGCCCACCCACAGCACCGCCACCTCGGCGATGTTCATCAAAAAGAAGCTGGAGCTGTCGAGACCCACAAACAGGTGGTTGACCTTGATGGCGTTGGCCGCGTAATCGCTAAACACCTCGTCCAGGCGCTGCTCCTCGTGGCGCTCCTTGTTAAATGCGCGGATGACGCGCACGCCCACGATGTTCTCGCGCAGCACCACGTTCATGCGGTCGATAAAGCTTTGCAGGCGCATAAAAATCGGCGCGGCGTTAGCCACCGTAAAGACCGCCGCCACCAGCACGATCGCAACGACCACGCCCAGCAGCGTGCCCATGGCAGGATCGATAAACCAGGCAAAAATGATGCCCGCCACGGCCAAGAACGGTACCGGCAGCACCAACTGAATCGTCTGAAGGACAGCCTGCTGAATCACGTTGATGTCGTTGAGTGAGCGCGTGATCATCGAACCCGTGCCAAAGCGCTCAAAGTCGCTAGCCGCGAGTTCGAGCGACTTGTCGTACACGGCATTGCGGATATCGCAGGCCACGTTGGCGGCCAGGCGCGCCGAAAGATAGCAGCCCAGCACCGTGCCGCCGCTGGCCATGCCGGTCGCGATAAGCATGTACAGGCCGTTGCGTAAAATATAGTCGATATCGCCCGTGGTAATACCGGTGTTGACCATGTTCGCCAGCATCGTGGGAACCAACAGCGTACCGACGTTATCTATCAGCACCGCAAACAGCGTCACCGCAATCAGCCCGCGATACGGCCTCATAAACCTCATTAAGAGTCGCATGTCTCCCCTTCGCTCTTATCGTCAGCCTCGTTCTCAGCGGCCACTTGCCGTTTAAATGCCTCGCACTCTTCGTTAAGAACATGGGAGAACTTACCGACCAAGCGCATGATCTCGCGCTGTTCCCACGGCTCGAGCGCCTCGAATGCCTGTTGCTCGGCTTTTTGCGCTGGCAACGCGTAGCGCTTGGCAAACCGCACGCCTTCTTCGGTTAGTCGCACAACCTTGTTCTTACGACTACCTTCGGCAAACTCCAACGTCGCAAGCCCTCGCGCCCTAAGCGTCTTGATCGCCGAATTGATGGTCCGTTTGCTGTAGAGCCATTCACTCGTCAGCCGACTCACGGCAACGCTTCCGCCCGCCGCACTCGTGTCGACGAGCATCCAGTAGGCGCAGTCCGAAAGACCGCAGGCGCGCGCGAACTCCGAATAGATACGGTCAAGCCCGTTGAGCATCCGGTCGAAATCGACCGGGCTAACTGCACTATTCATCTCTCCCACCATTCTATAGTCCGAGTTTTGACCAATTAATATCTCTACATTAGTCCGAGTTTTGACTATCGCCAACAAGCTCGTTGTTTATGGTCGGCTCTACATAAGCATATCGACAAAAAAGACCGCCGGCGCGGGGGCGGCGCCGGCGGTTGCGAGAGAATATCGAGTGTTGGCTGTTAAGCAGCGACGGCCTCGTAGACCGTAGCGCCCGAGAAGCTGTCGTGCAGGCTCTTGCCGCAGATCCACGGCAGTTCGACGACCTCGCAGACCGTGTTGACCAGCTCGGAGCAGTCAGTAAAGTGGCCCTTATCGTTGAGGGCCTCGCAATCCTGAACACGCCAATAGCCATCGGTGTGCGTGATGTAGTACTCGTGATCGTTAATCGACACGAAAGCGCGCGTCTTGGAACGCAGCAGCTTCAGAAATCCTTCGAAGTCGGTCTCGACGACATCTCCAGCCTGGAACATGATGTTACCTCCTGGCCCGGCGCCACCATGGCGCGTTGATAAACGTTGATACTCCTTTAGTAAAACCTTTATCAGAGCTTATGCGCGCATCATTTAGGCAAGTGGTAAAAAACCGCAGGGTAGACGGGATAAAACGTTTAACCATCCCACCGGTTTGTCACATTCTGGCTGAAGTTTTATGCAAACCAACTTTTCCGATTGGTGGCTATTGCTGTTTGGGGCCCTCTGCGCGATTACGGCTACGACACGACGGGTAAGAACGGAGCATCTGCAACGTCATCGCTAGGAGAACCCATGGAGACCATCGAAGCGCTCATCCATCGCCGTAGCTGCCGTAACTATAGCGATCGCCCCGTCGAAGCCGAAAAGCTCGCACGCATTCTCGAAGCAGGCCAGTACGCGCCCAGCGGCATGGGGCGCCAGCCAGTGACGTTTGTCGCCGTTACCGATCCGGCGACCGTCGAGCGCCTCTCGCAGCTCAACGCCCAGGTTATGGGCAGCGATGGTGATCCCTTCTACGGGGCCAAAACCGTTGTGGTGGTACTGGTCGACCGCAGCGTGCCCACGCATCTGGAAGACGGCTCGCTTGCCATGGGCAACCTGCTCAATGCTGCCTATGCGCTGGGTGTTGATTCGTGCTGGATTCATCGCGCCCACGAGGTTTTCGATTCGCCCGAGGGCCTGGAGCTGCTGGCCAGCTGGGGCCTGCCCGCCGACGGAAGCCTGCGCGGTGTTGGCAACTGCATTCTGGGCTACGCCGAGGACGCACTCCCCAAGGCCAAGCCTCGCCGCGACAACGTGGTGTATGTTCCGCCGTTCTAACGAACGGCGGACCCGTTGACGCTGCGCGAGCCGCATTAACGCCAATCTGACGTTCAATTTCGAGGGCGCGACCAAAAGGTCAGCGCCCTCTCATTTCACGTCACCTTGGCGCAAATGCGGCCCGCTCGCTGTTGGTGCCTGACATCGAGTGAGCCACTGTCTTGGGCAGCTAAAAGGCCCCGTCCCATATTTGCTACCCCACTCGCAACTTATCTTGCCGATGGAGTTGTCGTCGTTTCGTTCGTGTGAGTCGTTTTGGCGCCGTCGCCTTGTTCGTCCTCGTCCTTTTGAGCATCGGCAATGGTGGCAGCAGCTGCGACCATACCGCGCTGGGGCGCCACACCCGTCTGGTCTTGTGCGCCTTCAACAAGCTCCGTGCCAGCATGCGCAAGTTCAGGCGATTTGAACATCGCGCCCAGACTCGCGCCGTCGCCGGCATATCCGAGCGCCGCGAGCGCGATGACGATTATCGCGGCAACGACCACGATCGGCACGTAACGATGCCAGCCTGCAGGATTGAGGCCGCTACGGCGGGCAGCACCGCGGCTAATGTAGCCAAGCGTTCCATCGTGCTTGAGCTTTGAGCCCACCACGCGCCTTCGTCCCCACAACGAGGACTCGGCCTGCATGGCCAAGCGAGCGCTTGCCGAAGGATAGCCATATTTTGTGCGCTTGAACGAGCCGTCGAACCCCGAGGCGCTTTTGCCCCACGTCCGCGAAGTCGTACGCCGGCCGACCGGCGCCGCACTTCGCTTTGTTCGGTTCGTTTTTGAAGTCTCCGCCATACTCCCCCGCACGCCGTAACACAATCGAAACAATGCTTCTTTGGACTGTATCACACGCGCCGCACGTGGTCACGGCGCCTCGCTCAGCGGTCGTTGTCCTTCAGCAGGCGCCATAAAGTCGTGCGGCTTATACCGAGCACCTCTGCCGCACGTGTCCTGTTGCCGTGAAGGTGCTGCAGGACCAACCGTGCGACATCGCGCTCGGTATCGGCCAGGGGACGCAAGATGTACAAATCGCTTTCGAGCGCCGGGGCGCCAAAGGTCGCGGTCTTGATAACGTCCTCCTGGGCAAGCACCTCTTTCGCCACGGCACGCTCCACCGTTCCAGCCCCCACTAATATATAGAGTCGTTCAGAGACTTCACGCAGCTGCAGGTAATTGCGGGGCCAACGGTACGCATCGAGCGTCTCTGCCGCGGCGGCGGACAACATGGGGGCACCCGTCTTAAACATATCTGCCAGATACCCCAGATAGCGCGCAACCTTTTCCGACGCGCCGTTCTGCTCGGCAATCGCCGGCGCCACACTCACTGCACAGGCCAGACGCTCGGTTACAAAAGCAGCCTGATCGCTTTCGCCGCCGCCCGGCATATCGTTTGCCGTCAACACCACATGGCAACGAGTTGCGAGCGCCGTGTCGATCATTGCGGACACGAGCTCGCGCAGACGTTGGGGGCCAACAGCATGCCAGCCGCCCATGCAAAGTGTCAGCCCCGTTTGGAATAGCGGCGATTCGGAACTTTTGAGCAGATGGCGCCAGCCGCGATCCGTAAGCTCATCGAGTGCAACGGACACAAAGGGCTGATCGGCATAGGATCCATCCAGGTACAGGCGTCTTGCAATCTGATCCTGCCCCGCGCCCAGCTCGCCCTCGAGCATAAGGGGCACCCCACGCGCATAGCTCTCCCGTACGGGGGCAGCGACCGCCGCCGCGTCTTCGACGATGCCGTACGTGCTCGACGCGTAGCGAGCCTCGACTTCGTCGGCATTGAGCCACTCGATGCCCGCATGCGTGGCAGCGGCGCGCACCTCATGCGCCACGACCACCCAAAGCGCTCCGCGCTCCTTGGCCGTCGGGCGCACCGTCAAGCTCAACCGCACGCCCTCGTGGCCCATCACCAGGCGCGCCCCATCGCCCACGCGAGCGAGACGCTCGGAAACAAAAGCAGCGATATCCTGCTCGAGCGCCGCGTCACTCATAGTCGAGATCACAACGCCACCGCGCCCGTCGATTGCCAGCGCCGATGCTCCGGCTGCGGACAATGCCTCAATCAGAATCTGCAGCTTGGCATCGCTATCCATGATTTGCCCCTGTCCGCGGCGACGTGCAACCGCCGACGGTCACACGACCGAATGTTTCAAAATTGAACGATATTACTCACCAAACACTATAGGGCAAAAGTCGCCGTCCTGCGAGTATATGAATTGCCCCGCATCGCCATCCTGGCGGGGCGATAAGAGCTCTTCGGGACCTATCAACCTGCGGACAAGCCATACCCGCAAGAGCTCCTATCGCTCCACCGTGAGAATGCGCTCGCCAGCACGCAACACGCAAATCAGCTACTTCTCTACCAGATTCCCAGCACGTGCTGCATTCCCAAACTCATGCATGCAATGCCAAACCAGCAGCAAAAGCCCAACGCGATAGGCTTTCCGCCCTTTTTGACCAGCTCGACGATATCGGTATTAAAGCCAATAGCCGCCATGGCCATCACAATAAAGAACTTCGACAGCTCCTTGATGGGCGCCGCAATGGACGCAGGAAGCTGAAGCACCGTGGTGATCACGCTCGCCAGCACAAAGAACAACACAAACATGGGAAAAGCACGTTTAAGCGAGAACGCGCTTTTGGCGTCGCCGCCGGCCTTGCGCGCCAGATGCATCTGCCAGCATGCGAGAGCCAATGTAATGGGAATAATGGCCAGCGTCCTGGTGAGCTTAACCACTGTGGCGCTTTCGAGCACATTGGCGCCGGGATGCATGCTATCCCAGGCGCTCGCCGCAGCCGTTACCGACGAGGTGTCGTTGATGGCGGTGCCGGCAAACAGGCCAAAGCCCTCGTTGGTCAGCCCGAGCATGCCGCCGAGCGTCGGAAACACGAGCGCCGCGATAACGTTAAACAGGAAGATGACCGAAATAGCCTGGGCAATCTCGCGATCGTCGGCATCGATGACGGGCGCGGTCGCAGCGATGGCCGAACCGCCGCAAATCGACGAGCCCACACCCACAAGCGTCGCAATCTTGCCCGGCACGTTCATAACGCGGCAGAGCACGAAGGCGATGACAAGCGAGGTCGAGATCGTCGCCACGATAATCGGCAGCGACTGGGCGCCCTTGGACAGAATCTGGGAGAGGTTCATGCCAAAGCCAAGCAGGATAACCGCGTACTGCAAGACTTTTTTAGACGTATAGGTGACACCGGCGGCGAGCTGTTCGCGACGATTCTTGGGAAAGACGAGCGCCAGGACCATGCCAAAGAGAATGGCAAATACCGGCCCGCCGACCACCTCAATTTGTTTGCCGAGCAACGTCGCGGGGATAGCGATGATCAGGCAGAACAAGACGCCCTTCCAGCGCTCGCGTACGATATTCGCCAGTTGCATATAGGATTCCTTCTTTCTATTTCACGTTTGCGACGGCTTATGATACGGCAACATTGGGCACAGCCTTGCGCAAACACAAACTAAGATGCCGCAATAGTTCTCAGACACCAGCCGAATTACCCACCGCGGAAAGCTGATTCGCGGCATAATTAACAACTAACATATGAGTGTGATAGAACAGTTGCGAGGCGCTATGGAAGAATCGATGCACGTTAGCGAGCAGGAAACGAGCCTACAGGACCAGTCCTACCACACCATTCGACGCAAAATCGTCTACCTGGACTACAAGCCGGGCGAAAAGCTGGGCGTCAAGCAGCTTTGCGACGACCTGGATATGGGGCGCACCCCTGTGCGCGAGGCACTGGTACGTCTGGCGCAAGAGGGCCTGGTGCGCACCGTACCCCAAAGTGGCACCTATGTTTCGCCCATCAACCTCACCCTTGCCGAAAGCGCCTGCTATATTCGCGAACACCTGGAAAAGCAGGTGATTGTGGAGTGCTGCGCCCGTGCCACCTCGGCAGGCATCGAGCAGCTCGATCGGGCCATCGCGCTGCAGGAAAAGGCCATGACCGAAGAGGATCGCATCGGATTCTTTTTAAGCGACAACCTCATGCACCGCATGATCTTTAGCATCGCGTGCCGCAGCACCGTGTGGTCATGGCTTGAGGCGACCAATGCCGATCTGGAGCGCTTCCGCTGGCTGCGCGCCGCCACGCAGAGGCTCGACAATCAGGAGATTGTTAACGAGCACAAGCAAATCCGCCGCGCCATCGCCGGCCGCGACCCCATCGAGGCGAGCTTTTTGGTCAGCAAGCACCTGCATATGATGTTCCGCAACCAGACCGAGGTCCTGGACCAATATCCCAAGTATTTCGAGACCAGCAAGCTCCGCTAACCTGCCAAAAAGGGACAGGTTTATTTTGGCAGGCTTTATCTGGGCAAATGCAACAAGGCCCGGCTCCGCCTGATGACGCGGAGCCGGGCCTTAATCGTAAGGATAACGGAACTCGATTATTCCACGGTAACGCTTTTCGCCAGGTTGCGAGGCTGGTCAACGTCGCAGCCGCGCAGAATGGCAACCTCGCGGGCGAGCAGCTGCAGGGGAACACTCGCCGTGATGGGACTGAACACGTCGCGGACGGCCGGCACGCGAATGATGCAGTCGGCAATCTTGTTGATTTCCTCGTCGCCCTCGGTAGCAACGACGATAACCTTGGCGCCGCGAGCCTTGCACTCCATGAGGTTCGACACCGTCTTATCGTACGTTGCGCTCTTGGTTGCCACCGCGATGACAGGGAAACCCGGATCGATCAGCGCGATGGGGCCGTGCTTCATCTCGCCGGCGGCATATGCCTCGGCATGCAGGTAGCTGACCTCCTTGAGCTTAAGCGCGCCCTCATAAGAAATGGCGGCGCCCATGCCGCGACCCACGAACAGCGCGGACTGCGCGTCCTTGCACACAAGCGCGGCCTCGTGCACGGCCTCGGTCTGCGTATCCAGGATCCACTGAATCTGCTCGGCCGTATCGGAAAGCTCGCGGAACAGCATGCGCGTCTGCTTGGTGGTCAAGCGGTACTTGACCTGCGCCAGCAGCAAGGCCAAAAGCGTGAGGCTCACGACCTGGCCGATGAAGCTCTTGGTCGAGGCGACCGCGATCTCCTTGTTGGCCTTGGTGTAGATGACGCCGTCGCTCTCACGCGCCACGGGGCTGCCCACCACGTTGGTGATGCCGAAGACCTTGGCACCCTTGATGCGCGCATCGCGAATGGCGGCAAGGGTATCGGCCGTCTCGCCCGACTGGGACACGGCAACGACAAGCGTCGTCGGCGTAATGATGGGGTTGCGATAACGGAACTCGCTGGCCGCCTCCACCTCGGTGGGGATGCGAGCCCAGCCCTCAATGAGATTCTTGGCAATGAGGCCAGCGTGATAGCTGGTGCCGCAAGCGATCACGTAGACGCGGTCGATGTCGTTGAGCTCCTCGAGCGAAAGGCCCAGCTCGTCGATGTCGAGCTCGCCGGCCGGCGTCATGCGGCCCACCAGCGTGTCGCGCACGACGCGCGGCTGCTCGTGGATCTCCTTGAGCATAAAGTCGGGATAACCGCCCTTTTCTGCCATGTCCAGGTCCCAGTCGATGTGGGTGACCTTGGGCTCGATAACGTTGCCGGCCTCGTCGGTGTACTCGACGCCTGCGGGCGTAAGCTTGGCAAACTGACCGTCCTCGAGCACCACGACATCGCGGGTGGCGTCGATGAGCGCGATGACGTCGGAGGCGACATAGGCGCCGGTCTCGCCCGCGCCGACCACGATCGGGGAATCCTTGCGGGCCACGGCGATCACGCCGGGCTCGTCAGCGCACACGACGGCCAGACCATAGGCACCGACCACGTGGGCGCAAGCCTCGCGCACGGAGGCCATCAGGTCGTGCGTCTCGGCATAAGCCTCTTCGATCAGATGCGCGAAGACCTCGGTATCGGTCTCGCTCTTAAAGTGGTGGCCGCGGCCCTCCAGCTCTTCGCGCAGCTCGGCGAAGTTCTCGATGATGCCGTTGTGGACGATGGCGATACGACCGTCGCAGCTGGTGTGGGGGTGAGCGTTAACGACGGAGGGCTTGCCGTGGGTGGCCCAACGGGTGTGGCCGATACCGCAGGTAGCGTCGCTGTCGATGTTGGAAAGCTCGCTCTCCAAGCCCGCGACCTTGCCCACGCGGCGGATGACGTCGAGGTGCGCCGCGGCGCCCTCGCCCACCTCGAGCGCGACGCCCGAGGAGTCATAGCCGCGATACTCCATACGCTTGAGGCCTGTGACCAGGATGTTCTTTGCAATATCAGAGCCGGTGTAGCCGACAATTCCGCACATAGGATAAATCCCTTCGTCCGCTTGACTGCAAAACGTCCACGCACAGGGGGCGCTGAGACGCATAACGTTCGAGTATTGTACTCACGCAAACGCAAGCTGATATACCAGAAGTGGTATCTCAACTTGAATACCACTCGATACACACACCCCACCCCGAAGGGGGCAGGCACCTTCGTGGTGGTTTGGTCTGACAGCATCGTTTGCCCAGATAAAACCTGCCAAAATAAACCTGTCCCTAATAGGCGGGTTTTGACACCTCAGGGGCGGGCGATGCTACAATCTGGCTTGTACTTGAAACGCATCAAAGGGGCCGCTATGGCAAAGGTAAAAATCAGCGACGTCGCGCGCGAGGCCGGGGTTTCGTTGGGCACGGTTTCCAACGCGCTCAACCACCCCGAAAAGCTGCGTCCCGAGACCCTCAAGCTCATTAACGAAACCATCAATCGACTGGGCTACCTGCCCAACCAAAGCGCTCGTCAGCTCGCGGGCGGCGCCACCAAGTCCTTTGGCCTGGTGCTCCCCCGTCTCGACCACGGCTTTTCACTCCAAATCGCCAGCGGCGCCCACAACGAGGCCCGCAAGCACGGCTACGACCTGCTCATCGCCAACGCCGATAACGACGATATTCTCCAGGACCATTACCTGCGCTACTTTATGGGCACCCAGATGTCCGGCGTCATGGTTCAGCCCATGGCATCCCCCGACTGGCACCCCGCCCTGACCAAGATGCCCGTGCCGATCGTCCATCTGGACATCCATTGCTCCGAGCCCGGCTACTACGTGGCCGCCGACAACGAGGCACAAGGCCGCATCATCGCCGAGCTCGCCATCGCCCGCGGCGCGCACCATATTGTCGTCGTCGGCCGAGCAGCATTTATGCAACTCACCCTGCGCGTCCTTGGCATTCATAAGGCGCTCGCCCTACATCCCGATATCAAGATCGAAGTCATCGACGCCGGCGAATGGAATACCGCCGCCGACGGCTACGGCATCGGCACCCAAATCGCCGCGCGCCCCGCCGACGAACGCCCCGATTTTGTCGTCGGCCTGACCGACGTGCTGGCCTCGGGCGTCATCTCGGCGCTGGTCGACAAAGGCATCGCCGTCCCCGGGCAAGTACGCGTAGCGGGTTGCGATGGCAACCCGCTCGCTTGGAGCGGATCGGTCCCGCTCACTACGGTAGCGCCCCCGGGCTACGAGATTGGCCGCAAGGGCGTTCAATTGCTCATGGAGCAAATCGAGAACAAGGCCCCAGCAAAGACCAAGCATATCCACGTCGGCTCTACAGCGCGCACCGTCACCGCAGTCACCGCCGCCGAGGACATCAACCGCCAAGAACTGGTACGTCCGTTCCTGCTGGAACGCGCCAGCACCCAGGCAAGCAGCCAGACCGACGCCACGGCCATCAACCTCGGTGCGTATCTATAGCACGCCCGCAAGTATGCTAAGTCGCCGCTCAAGCAAAAGAGGCCCGACCATTGCCGGACCCCTTTTGTTTAAGCGCAAACGTAAGCAATTGCTCGTTTCAACGCCGCAATTGTCTAGCGCACGGCCTTGACCGCCGCCGCCAGATCGAACAACGTATCGAGCACGGCCTCGCAGCCATCCACCACGTCCTGCGGCAGCGGCACGATATCGGGGACGGCAAAGACGTGGCAGCCAGCCGTAATGCCCGAGACGCAGCCGTTGCGCGAATCCTCGACCACGGCACATTCCTCGGGAGTAAAGCCCGCGCGCTCGCAGGCGAGCAGATACATCTCGGGGTCGGGCTTGCCATGCACGACGTCCTCGCCACACGTTACCGTTTCAAACTTGTCAAAAAGACCGAATGCTTTAAGGTTGCGCTCGGCCGTAACATGGCGCGATGACGTTGCAAGGCCTACGTGATAGCCCGCAGCCAACAGCTCGTCTATGCACTCGGCAGCGCCGGCCTTAAGCTCCAGATCGGTCTTGACCATCTCGTCGCGAATCTCCTTGTGGCGGACATAGATCGCCTCGGCGGTCTCGTGGCTGCCGTAATGCTTATCGAGGATGTTCATGACATCGGGTAGCGTGCGACCGATAAACTGATGGATCAGCGCTTCATCAATCGCGAGCCCCAGCTCAGCGGCGCCTGCCTTCCAGGCCCTAATCCCCAAACGCTCGGTATCGACCAGCGTTCCATCCATGTCAAAAATAACAGCCTTGATCATATCGGTCCCCCATCGACTCTCGCTGTCGCATTGCCGCAACTCTACCGCATTTGACAACTTGTATATAACGTATATACCATATTGCACTTTCGTTACACAGATAGAAGTCTTATGGCAAGTAACGCATTAGGATTATAGTTTTCAATCGAGTACTCAACGATAAGGATCGTTTCATGATTTTAGACACCACGGCACCCGCAGAGGAGCTTCAAGACAAGCTATCGGCGCTCGAACAGCTGCTTTTGGCATACGGGCGCGTGGCTATCGGGTTTTCCGGTGGCGTCGACAGCAGCTTTTTGGCCGCGGTCTGCGCCCGCATCATGCCTACCAATACCCTCCTCGTCCATCTCACCACGCCGCTCATCGGCACGCCCGAACAGACTTCGTTTGAGCAGTCCGTTGATGGACAGGCCAATGAGGGGCCGCATTTTAAGCTCCCCGTGCTCAATCTTTCGGTGGATCAGCTGCAGCTCCCCCAAGTAGCCTGCAACGATGCTAATCGCTGCTACCACTGCAAGCACGCCGGCTTTACCGCCATCGTCAACCACGCCAAGTCGCTCGGCTTTCCCACCGTCATCGATGGCAGCAATGCAAGCGATCGCGGTGACTACCGCCCTGGCATGCGCGCGGCAGAAGAGCTCGGCGTACGCTCCCCTCTCATGGAGGTCGGCTTTACCAAGGACGAAGAGCGCGAGCTGCTGCGCGCATGGGGCTATCCCGTTTGGAACCTGCCGGCGGGAGCATGTCTTGCCACGCGCGTCCCCACGGGCGAGGAGCTTACGCGCGAGAAGGTCGATTTGATCCGCACCTGCGAGGACTACCTGCACGATCTTGACCTGGCACAGGTACGCGCGCGCTTGGTCGGCGGCTGCATGCATATCGAGGCCGCACCCGCAGATGTCGCCAAGATTGCCGCGCTCGGCGGCACCGCCGTCGATGCCGAGGGCAAAACCCCGCTGCCCGCCGCCATCGAGTCCGCGCTGCGCGAGCTGGGCTGCGACCACATCTCCCCCGAGGTCACCCCCTACATCCACGGCAACATGAATCTTTAGGTTACGCCGTTTTACAAACGGCGCAACTGCTCGGCGCTGCGCGGGCTCCGGGCACGGCAATCTGACGTTCAACTTCACGGGCGCGACCAAAAGGTCAGCGCCCGCTTGTTTCACGTCACCTTACCGCACCCGGAGCCCGCTCGCTCGCATATGCCCAACCTGCACTGCGTTAACTGACCTGCCAATAAGGGACAGGTTTATTTTGGCAGGTTTTATCTGGGGAAATATCGCGAGGCAGTCGCTCCTCTAGCACCCATCTAACTTCGAGAGGCACTAGAGAGGCGACCCGGCTGCATCTACTTCTTCCGATATCGGCGGTTACGACTCGTCGATGAACCCATTACTTCGATGAGCCCTTTATCCGCCATTTTTGGCAGATGGTAACGGACAGACGAAATTCTGACCCCCGATGCAACCGCTATTTCTCGCGCCGTCATATCCACTTCGGCGCTGAGAGCCTCCAGGATCCTTTCCGCCGTCGAAGCTGACGGTTCTCTGTTCCTATCGATAATTTCGAACGTGTCTTTGCCGCATTTTGACAGGGCATGTTTATCTACAAGGTCCCCGCAGATCAGACGAATGTCATCCGAATCCCACTTCAGGGCCTCTCGTATTTTTTGAACATCGCATACGCACCCATGCTCCCGCATAAACATGAGCAATGTTTCTTCGCGATCCGTCAGCTCGGCGCCCACATGGCTCTGAATCCACGTGCGGTTTTCAGCAAGCTCCGCCCCGTGCCGGGAAAGCAGCACCGTAAACGAATCGGCCTTAACGATAAATTTCGGCCTGCCAAGCGAACGAGACTCCATCTCGCGAATCATAGCCGGGATACCAGATCCCTGGCTTTCCGCAACGGCCCCCTCGGCATGCTCTAACGGCGTCGCCCCCATTAGGCTCATGAGCTTTGGGTTTCGGCAGCGCGATTCCCCGTCTGCAAGATTGTCCACCGTCTTTCCGCCCCAAAGCCCGCCAGGGTTTTTGATCTCTATTCTGTCTGGATAGATATCAACACTCACGGCCTGCCCCACAAACATGGGCGAATATTCTCGATGGATGCAGGCATTTGCCAAGGCCTCGCGCAAAACCTCCTGGGGAACTTCCCAATCCTCCCTTCTGCCAGCGCCTTGCACTATCGTCGCTTTGCGCAAGTTTCGTCCAATCGCGGCAAGGGCATCTTCGATGCAAGCCGGAATCGGGCCATCGCACAACTGGCGGTCAATAAACCGGGGTTGCCCGGGTGCAGATTTTTCCACATCGGAATGAACGGCGACATCGATCATCAGTTTGGGATAGAACTGCTGGGGGTAAATTCCCGCCGACAGAAGCCCCGCGAGCTTCACGGCACCATCCTTTGTAGTGATATTGAGTCTGACCAGCTGCTTTTCCAGCGAATCGGCCCCGCGCAAAACGCGCGGGGTCTGCAGCCGGCGATTTGCGATAATAGACCGCACGACATCTGGATCCAAATCCTCGACCGTTGCCTCCGAAACCACCGTGCCGTCTGCATCGCTCGGAAGCAACGCACTCTGCAGCTCATATAGCTCAGCGGGTGACATCTTGATATCTTTATCATCCACGCGCTTGTAGCTACCGTTCTGCACGCCGCGCGCGCCGATATAGCAAGGCTTCGCTTTAAGCTCAAGTTCAAAGATGCGCACCAGAAGCACCTGGAGCCCGTCGACCTCGCCTCGATCAAGCTCGTACCGCGGCGCATGGGTCACCACTGCCGCTGAGCCTCCGTCTCCGATACCCGAAACAAACTGATCGCGCACCCTATCGATAGCAAAGTTAGCCGAAGGAACAAATCCTTCGGCTTCGTTCAGGCCCAAAATAATGAGCCCACCCGCAGTGTTCGCAAAAGCGCTCACTGTCTCCCATACGTCTGCGCTCAATTTATTCGTGCAGGCTTTAACTTCTACCGATGCGTCATCAGTCCCCCGCCTGCGAAGGCGCTCAACGATAAGGCCAAGAGGTTCATCCAGCAGCATCGGAATTCCGTCTCTCTAAAACGATAGATTTATCTCTCTAAAGTATAGTATATCTCTCTAACTTTAGAGAGATAGGCATCTTATTTTAGAGAGAAATTTAGAGAGATGCATCAAATTCACTGCTAGATTTCCTAATGTTATCTCTTTAACTGACCTTCTCTTTAAAGAGATATTTAGAGAGACGAGCGCAATCTCTCTAATCAAGGGCTCCACTCTTTAAGGTGCACACTTCCTAACCGTACCCTATGTTGCGGTGAAATAACTCACGATTAGCCTGCCAAAAAGGGACAGGTTTATTTTGGTAGGTTTTATCTGGGGAAACTCCGAATAGCCCCGCATGCATAACCGCTGCAGCTCCATATGAGGCAAATGAATCAGTAGCGTCTATCCCAAATCTTGAGTATTTGTTCGACAGAACGGCCCCTGCCGGCTCCTGCTAGACTGGTAGATTCCCAACCGTCCATCCAGGAGCCTCCATGTCGCGCAAGTCCGCCTACAAGCAAGTACTTTCCATCGGCACCGCCGTGGTGCTGGGGTTTGCGCTGTTCACAGGGTCGCTCGACGGGGCGCCCAAGCTGTTGTCGCCGCAAAGCGATGAGCAGGCAGCGGCTCTGGCCGAGAAGCAAGACGAGAGTCCCAGCCGCACCGACGACGAGGCGGACCTGGTTGCCCGACTCGAATCGGGAACAGCGAGCTCCTCGGACTCTCAAAATAGCCAAGACTCCGGCGATGGCTCCAATTCCGCCGCAACCGACACCGGCGACGGTGCTTCCACAGACAGCGCCGCCGCCCCCATCGACGAGGTCGAAAACCCCGATCTCCACCGCGCCCGCGGCGTATATCTCAGCAGCATTCCCGACTACGCCGGCAACCCCTACGTTGCCCTGCGCGCCGACAGCACGCACCCGCTCGGCACGCCGTCATTCACCCTCGATGAATACGAGCGCGCTACAGAAGAAGGTTGCTTTAAGAAGTTCTCCAAGCTCGACAGCTTGGGCCGCACCCGCAAAGCGCTCGCCTGCGTGGGCCCCGAATCGCTCGGTCAAGGCGAACGCGGCGATATCTCGCGTATCCATCCCGCCGGATGGCGCCAGCAGCGCTACGACTTTATTCCGGGCCAGAGCCTCTACAACCGCTGCCACCTTATCGCCTGGTCGCTCTGCGGCGAAAACGCCAACCGCAAGAACCTCCTCACCGGCACGCGTTATCTCAACGAAACGGGTATGTTGCCGCTTGAGGAGCAGATTCTCAACTATATTCGCGATACGGGCAACCATGTGCTCTACCGCGTCACGCCCATGTATAACGAAGAGGAACTTGTCTGCCGCGGCGTGCGCCTTGAGGCGCAATCGGTCGAGGACCACGGCAAGGCCCTCTGCTTCCACGTGTACTGCTACAACCTGCAGCCGCACGTGCAGATCGACTACGCCACCGGCCGCAATCAGGCCTCGGGGGACTAGGGCCGACCAAGCTGCCCCAAAACCTAACGTGATCCGTTTTTCTCCGCCCCCCTAGGGACCAAAAAGGGCCGCCCTGGATTGCCCAGAGCAGCCCTTGCATCGGCATGCATGTTGCAGGCAAAGTCCCACGCTACTTGGCGCGGCCCTCCTCATAGCGCTCCACGAGCTTGGCCTGAACGTCATAAGGCACCTGCTCATAGCCAGCGGGCTTCATGGTAAAGTCACCCGTGCCGCGCGTGATAGAGCGCAGGCGCGTCGAGTAATCCGTCAGCTCGGCCAGCGGCGCCTGGGCGATGACCACGGTGTCTCCGCGCTCATCGGTCTCCATGCCCGTCACGCGACCGCGCGATGCCGAGATGTCGCCCATCACGGCGCCGGCGTAGCTCTCGGGGATAGTCACCGTGATTTCCTCGATGGGCTCCAGCACCACCGGGTCGGCATCGGCGCATGCCTTGCGCAGGCCGATGCGAGCCGCCGCACGGAACGCCATCTCGTTGGAGTCGACGCTGTGATACGAGCCGTCGTACACAGCCACGCGAATGCCCGTGAGCGGGTAGCCGGCAATGATGCCGTCCTTCATGGTCTCCTGGACACCCTTGTCCACGGCGGGGATCAGCGAGCGCGGAATGCGGCCGCCCACGACCTCATCCACAAACTCGTAGCCGTCGCTCGTGCCGTCGGGCCCAATAAGCGGCTCCACGCGCAGCCAGCAGTCGCCGTACTGACCGGCGCCACCGGTCTGCTTCTTGTGGCGACCCTGGGCGCTCGCCGTGCGGCGGATGGTCTCGCGATACGGAATGCGGATCGGCACGCTCTTGGCCACGACCTTGGTGCGATCCTCCAAACGGTTGAGCAGCACCGAAACCTGCGCCTCACCAACGGCGGAGATGATAGTCTGGCCCGTCTCCTCGTCACGATCGATGCTCATGGTCGGATCAGCCTTGCACGCCTTCTCGATAAACGTATAGAGCTTCTCTTCGTCGCCACGGTTCTCGGCCTCGATGGCAATGCGGTACTGCGAGTTGGGGAACTTAAACGCCGCAGCCTCGACCTTGCCGGTAATCGAGAGCGTATCGCCCGTCTCGGCCGCCAGCTTGGGCGCCACGATGATGTCGCCGGCATAGGCGTGACCGACCTCGGTCATGTCGCGGCCGCACATCACATACAGGTGGGCCAGACGATCGCTCTTGCGGGTACGCGCGTTGATCAGCTCAAGACCCGGCTCAAGCGTACCCGTCAGCACCTTGATAAAGCTGATGCGACCCTGCTGCGGATCGGCCAGCGTCTTAAACACAAACGCCACCGGACGGTCATCGTCGCTCGAAATCTTGAGCGAATCACCGTCGATGAGCGGCATCTCGCCGTAGTCCGTCGGCGCCGGGAAGTACGTGGCGATGTCGTCCATCAGCGAGTTGACGCCCTGCTCCTTAATGCAATCGCCCGCAAAGACCGGCACAAAGATGCGCTCGGCAATCGCCTTCGACAGCAAGCCCTCAAGCTCCTCCTGCGTCAGCGTCTCCTCGCCTTCCAAGTACTTCATCATCAGTTCGTCGTCAGCCTCGGCCACCAGCTCGCACAGATGGTCATGGGCCTCCTCGGCCTGGGCACGATACTCCTCGGGAATCTCAGACTCAACGGCTTCGGCGCCGTTGCAATGGCGCGCCTTCATGCGCACCAGGTCGATGATGCCATCAAAGTCCTCGCCCTCGCCCCAGGGAAGGGTCACGGCGCCCAGTCGCGTGCCAAAGCGCTCCTGCAGCAGGTCCATCGTGGTCGCAAAGCTGGCCTCGGAGCGCGACAGGCGGTTTACGAACACCGCACGCGCCAAGCGCAGGTCCTCGGCGGCATACCAGAGCTTAACCGTCGTAGGCTGCGGGCCGGCCTCGGCGTCGACCACAAACAGGGCCGTCTCGCAGACGCTCATCGCGGCAAAGGCGTCGCCGATAAAATCGGGGTAACACGGGGCATCGAGCACATTGATGCGCGCGCCCTTCCAGTCGATCGGTGCAATGGTCGTCGAGATGGAAAATGCACGCTTGACCTCTTCGGGGTCATAGTCGAGCGTGGGCTTGGTGCCGTCGTGGCCGCCCAGGCGGGCGGTCTTGCCAGAAAGGTGGAGCATGGCCTCGGCGAGTGAAGTCTTGCCCACCCCGCCTTGGCCTACGAGCACCACGTTCCTTACATTGCCGGTCTTGGGAGCACCCATGATGACCTCCTTGCAGGGCCGCGCGCATTGCGCGACGCCAACGGGGAGAGTTCGCGGTCGGTGCCATCCCGGGAGCAGCATGGTCGGCAGCCGAGCCGACTCACCCTCCAAATGTCCTATGCCACCACCCTACCCTCACGGGCGACCGTCCATGCACACCTTTCGGCACACGTATGAATACAGGCGGCGAGAGGAAGAGACAAGCTTGTGAGGCGATTATTGAACCCCGCCGATGCAAACAAAAAGCCGCCACAGACCGTAAGACCTGCGGCGGCTTCGCCTCAATTAATAGTTGAGCAAATACCTGAGCCTATCCCTCGATACGGCTCAAAAACTCACGCGTGCGCTGCTCGCGCGGATGGTCGATAACCTGCTCGGCCGGACCCTCCTCGACAATGCGGCCTCCGTCCATAAATACCACGCGATCGGCAACATCGCGCGCAAACTGCATCGCGTGGGTCACGATCACCATCGTCATATTCTGCGCGGCAAGGTCTTTAATGACACGCAGCACCTCGGCCGTTAGCTCGGGATCGAGCGCCGAGGTCGGCTCGTCAAAGAACAAGATTTCCGGGTCGAGCGCCAAGGCGCGGGCGATACTCACGCGCTGTTGCTGACCGCCCGAAAGCTCACACGGAACCTTGTTCTCGTTGCCCACAAGCCCCATCTGAGCAATCAATTCATGCGCACGAGCTTCCGCCTGCTCGCGCGGGCGCTTAAGAACGCGGATCGGCGCATCGGTGATGTTTTTCATCACGGTATAGTGCGGGAACAGATTGTAGTTCTGAAACACCAGGCCAAATCGCGAGCGCGCCTGCCTGGGCACATCGCCCTTCGCATAGACCGCGCCCGAACCCGCATCCGTCGCAACGGCAAGGTCGCCAAACGAGAGCGAGCCTCCGTCGAGCGTCTCGAGCAGCGTGGCACACCGCAGCAGCGTGGACTTGCCGCCACCCGAAGGCCCGATAATCGCCACGACCTCTCCACGCTTTACCTCGAGCGAGATATCCTTGAGCACCTCATTGCCGCCAAACGCCTTGCGAGCGTTCGATATATTCATTACCGAATTAATCATGGTAGTAATCCAATTTTTTCTCGGCGGCGCCCAGCAGCATCTCGACAACGAAATTAAAGACCCAGTAAATCAGCGCCGCAATCGCAAACGGCACCATGCTCACCTGCGAGGCGACCAGCGCCTTGGCCGTCGAGAACATCTCACCCACGCCAATGGCAAACGCCAGCGACGTGTCCTTGACCAGCGTGATGATCTCGTTGCCCATCGCCGGCAGAATACGCTTGGCGACCTGCGGCATCACGATATACAGAAACGTCTGCACGCGCGAATAGCCCAGCACCTCGGCAGCCTCGTATTGACCGCGCGGAATGGACTGCAAGCCCGAGCGATAGATCTCGGCAAAGTAACCGGCGTAGTTGATGATGAACGCCACGACGCACGCCGTCCACTTGGAATCGGGCGTGAGCGAAATGCCAAACACGTAATACGGGGCAAAGTAGATGGCAAACATCTGCAGCATGAGCGGCGTGCCGCGCATGACCGAGATATAGATGCGCGCAATCCAGCGAAGCGGCGCGATTTTGCTCATGCGCATAAACGCCACGGGAATTCCCAGCGGAATCGACCCGAGCAGCGTCAACACAAACAGCTGCAAACTGACCAAGAACCCCTGGCCAAGCATCTGCATCATGACCTGAATAGACATTACTTGAGCACCCAATTATCGAAAGATAGACCATAGCTTGAATACTTGTCGCAGAGATCCTTAACCGTACCGTAATCGTAGAGTGCCTTGAGCGACTCGGTCACGGCGTCGGCCGACTTGGTGTCGCCCTTCTTAAAGCCGACGGCGTAGTGCTCGCTGGACAGCGGCTCATCAAGCTGCGTATAAGCATCGGGCTTGGCGGCAAGCTGATACTGGGCAATCGAAAGGTCGCAAGCCACGGCATCGACCGCGCCGCTCTCGAGCTGCATAAACGCCGTGTTGTACTCACCGATGGTGTCGAGCGTGGCAAACGTCGCCGCCAGATCCTTCTGGTCACCCTCAAGCACATCCTGCGCAGCGGAATCGGTCTGGGTAATCACGGTCTTGCCGGCAAGATCGTCCCAGCTCTTGATGCCTGCATCCTTCTTTACCACCAGCACCTGCTCGTTGAGCATGTACGGCTCGGAGAACGTGTAGTCGTCCTCACGGCCCTCCATGGTAAAGCCATTCCAGATGCAGTTGATGGCGCCCGAGTTAAGCAGCGTATCCTTGGCATCCCAGTCGATGGCCTCGTATTTGACCTCCCAGCCCTGCTTATCGGCAACAGCCTTGGCCAGATCGAGATCAAAGCCGGTGTACTCGCCATCGTCGCCCACAAAGCCGTACGGAGGATAGGACTTATCAAAGCCCACCACGAGCTTCTTGGACTCCGCAGCGCCCTTCACATCCTTGGCTGCAGCAGAACCGGCAGCGGAACCCTTACCGGCACCACCACCGCAGCCTACCAGGCCAAGACCTAGAACCGTAGCGAGCGAACCGGCTAGACCAACAAACTGACGACGAGACATATCGGTATTCATGGTATTCCCCCTTGGTGGCACTTTAGTTAAGTAAAGTGAGTCATGTAACGTTCAGAATCATACACTTTAGCGTGATAGAGCACAAGGCGAGTTTGCCCGCCGCGTGAGGGGTGTGGGGGTTAAGTTTCCTGCTCTACAGTCCTGCTCACGACGGAGGCCACATTAAGTGGCCTCCTGTTCGTGCGGAACTCGCGATAAACTTAACCCCCACACCCCTCACGCGGCGGGCAACCGTCGTTGGGCTTATCACTGACACGAATAAACCGCTTGTATATCGTCTGCTGGCTTGGCACGGTACAATACTTGCAGCTTTAATTCATGAATAAGTGGAGTTATTGATGGCAGAATCTCGTGCGGAGCGTAGGGCTCGTCGTGCTTTGGTGGAGGCGGTTGAGGGGTCGAAGGAGGAGAAATCTTCTACGAAATCCAAGTCTTCTAAAGCTGCAAAAAGCAAATCGACCAAGAGCAGGGCTAAGACCAAGCGTTCTGACTCTCGTCGAGGCGGAGACAAAGCGTCTCAGACTCGCTCCAAGCGTCCGCATAAAGATCCGGTTTCGCCTGCGCGTAAGGCTGTGGATCCCAAGTCTCCCTGTTCCATCATGAGAGCTTGTGGCGGATGCACGGCGCTCAATCGTCCTTATAAAAAGCAGTTGGCAGCTAAGCAGGCTGCTATGGAGGAGCTTTTTGCTTCGCTTTGTGAGCGTGAGGGCATTGCTGTAGATCCTATTCGTGGCATGGGTGTCACCCTGGGCGACCCGGGCAAATATCCTGCGCCGCGCGGTTTTCGCCATAAGGCCGCCACTCCCTTTGCTCCCGGTAAGGAGGGCGCTGTCCGTTGCGGTTTCTTTGAGCGCGGCACGCACAAGATCGTTGCCGTACCCGAATGCCCCGTCGAGGCACCGGGCGTCCGTCAGATTCTCAACGGCATCGCACGCGAAGCTGAGCGGCTGCATATTCCCGCCTTTAATGAGGACAAGCATCTTGGTTTGCTTCGCTATGCCGTCGTCCGCTGCGGTTGGCGTACCGACCAGGTCATGGTCACGCTCGTGACCGCTCAGCGCGACTTGCCGCATGCGCAGGAGTTCTTTGAGGCTGTCGCCGCACTCGATCCGCGCATCGTCACCGTCGCCCAAAACATCAACGGACGCCCCGGCAACGCCATCCTCGGCGAGGAAACCCGCATCGTGTATGGCGCCGAATGCATGCGCGACCAGCTGCTCGGCTGCGAATTCGACATCTCCCCCACCGCGTTTTATCAGACCAACCCGCAACAGACCGAGCTGCTCTATCAGCTCGCTATCGACGGCATGGATTTGCACCAGGGCGATGTGCTCATGGATGCCTACTGTGGCAGCGGTACCATCGGTCTTTGCGCAGCTAAAGATGCCCAGAACAAGGGTATCAGCATTATGCTGCTCGGCGTTGAGCGCAACCCGGCGGGCATTGCCGACGCACGTCGCAATGCCGAGCTCAACGGCCTCACCCGCAGCGCTTGGTTTATGGCCGACGACGCCACCGACTACATCCTGGATGCCGCCGACAACAACGAACGCGTCGACGTTCTTTCCATCGACCCGCCGCGCGCCGGCTCCACGCCCGAGTTCCTCGAAGCTGCCTGCGCACTTAAGCCGCGCCGCATCACCTATATCAGCTGCAACCCCGTGACCCAAGAGCGCGACCTGCACCAGCTCCTCGACGGAGGCTATCGCCTGCTCAAGATCACGCCAGTCGACATGTTCCCTCACACCGACCACACCGAAACCGTAGCGGTCCTCGAACGCCGCTAACCAACCTCAGTAGATTTTTGGGACAAGAAAGGGGGCGACCCGCCTGGGCCGCCCCCTTCGCTTGGTTTATAAACTCCGCTACATCCCATTGCGCAGATCGCACACGCCGGCTGCCGCCATCTCGCACAGCAGCGTCTCGCGGTCGCGCGTCACGATCAAATCCAGTGGGAAGTGAATCTCGTCGAGCATCTTGCGCGCGTGATCGAGCTTGCCAATGGCCATGCCAATGTGGGCATCGGTCGACACGCCAATGCCCACGCCCAGCTCGGCGCAGCGCTCGGCAATCTTGCGGCATACGGCCCAATGCTCAGTGTCGACACCGTGTTCAAGACTATGGTTGTTGATCTCGATAATCTTGTGCTTGGCCTTAGCTGCCAACAGCACCTCGTCGATATCGAACGGCACGCCCGAACGCCCCGTGTGACCCAGCATGAACACCTTGGGGTGCTCCAGGGCATTGATATACATCTCGGTCGTCTGGGCCAGCGTCGCGCCCTCAGCAATCTGCGGATTATGCACGCTCGCAACCAAATAATCCAAATTACGCGTAACCAAATCGAACAGCGAATGCTGACGGCTGTACGAATCGCCGGCAATATCGAGCGTGACAGGAGTGTCCTCGCCAAACAGGCTTCCGTCCAGCGAAACGATATCGGCCTCGGCACCACGCAGCACCAGCACGCCGCTCCAAATGCGCGGCCAGATATCCTGGTTGATAAAGAACTGGTAACTGCGCAGGTCATTGGGGCAAGCCGTAACCATAGAGCTCAAATGGTCGGCAGATCCGAGCACCTGCAGACCACGCTCTGCCGCCCAGTACACATTCTCCTCAATGGTCGAATATGCATGCGCAGAGAACATCGTATGGGTATGAATGTCACAAGAAAGCAGGTAGGGCATCAGGTCTCCTTATCTGGCACGGCCGTCGCTTATATTCATTGTACGCATAGCCTTCGATAGTCGTAAAACCACTCCATCCCAAAGACACAACGTCCATGACAACGGGGTCCGGCTTAACACCAAACCCCGTTTCACGTAAAACATTGTAGGCAGAGCGCTTTACTTTTAACGATACTCGTCCGCCAACTGTTTCCATGCGGGTAGCGAATTGACAATCGTTTCGTAGCTCACGCAATAGCCCAGGCGGAACCAACCCGGCATACCAAAGCTGTCCGAGGGAACCGCAAGCAACTCATACTTCTTTGCGCGCTCGCAAAACGCATTCGCATCGGGCTCCAATGCTTTCACCCATAGGTAGAACGCGCCATCCGGCTCAACATAGGTGTAGCCATACTCCGCTAGTGCGTCGGTAAGCGCGGTGCGGTTGCGTGCATAGGCCTCAACGTCACTCGGCTCATCGATGCAGTCGATAATTACGCGCTGAAAGAGCGCCGGCGCGCACACGAAGCCCAGCGTACGGGCGGCACCGGCAACGGCCGGCATCAGACGGGCAGCCTGCGGATTGGTGTTGGGAACCAAGATCCACCCCACGCGCTCACCCGGCAGCGACAGCGACTTGGAATACGAGTAGCACACGATGGTGTGCTCGTAGATCGAGGGCACCCAAGGCACCTCGGCACCGTACACGATCTCGCGGTACGGCTCATCCGAGATGAGCATAATCGGATTCTCGGGATCGCGCTGAGCGTTGGCCTCGCGCAGAACATTGGCCAGTCGCGTCAGCGTGTCGCGCGTATATACGGCACCGGTCGGGTTGTTGGGCGAGTCGATAATGACGGCTGCCGTCTTGTCGGTGATCGCCTTGAATACGTTATCCACGCTCAGCTGGAATGTGTCCTCGTTGGCAAGCGCCTCGACACACGTGCAGCCGGCCTTCTCAATCCAAACGCGATACTCCGGAAAGTACGGGGCGATAACAATAACCTCGTCGCCCGGGTTCGTAACGGCGTTGAGCGTGCAGGTGAGCGAAGCCGCGGCGCCCACGGTCATAAAGACATCCTTGCCCTCATAACTCGTACCAAAGCGGCGGTTGAGCGACTCAGCCACGGCGGTACGGCACTGCGGCAGGCCCGGTGCGGGCGTGTATCCGTGCAGCTGGTCACTCGGCAGTTCAAGCGCCTTTTTGATGGACTCCGCCACGGCAGCGGGCGCCGGAACGCTCGGGTTGCCCAGCGAGAAATCGAACACGTTTTCCGCGCCGATTTGCGCCTTACGCTCAAGGCCATAGCTAAAAATCTCGCGGATGATGGAGCTTTCTGCACCGCGAGCATACATGGTTTCGTTGATCATCTGTTCCCCTTTCGCATAGGCGCTATTGTACGCTTTAGCCGAGCAAAGTGCCGCAGCAATGTTGATTGGGGACAGACTTAAATGCGTGAAAACGCTCATTTAAGTCTGTCCCCAATCAACAGATGGCCCCATATCGCTCAAAAGAAAAGGCTCTGTTAGACCAACATTGACATATAGGTGATGCCACCGTGGTATAATATCCATAAGCACTACGGCATTGGAGCATCATGAACGCCGAAGACCTGGT
>JAGZBF010000025.1:0-36224 GCA_018370025.1 Collinsella sp.
TCGGAGGAATTTTTAATTCCTGTAGCTAAGATATGAAATTTTTTATCACATTGACAATCAATTTGTTATAATTTTAAGCCTATTTCGCGACTGTCCCTAAAATATATAGTTGGCTGGAAATCTCAGCGTTATAGCAGTATTAAAACTGATTGATGGATATACAGCCCCCCATCATATAGATTCGGATGGTGTAAAAGAAAGAACTATAAGAATATTTTTCGAAAAAATTGATATGCGACTTGACAATAAATTATTTGACAGCATCCAGGAACAGGCAGAGGATTCACCTCGTCGCAGGATGAATTATGATTTGAGGACTTCTGCCGAAGATTCTTCCCAAAGGATGATCAATGTCTTGATGTCTGACACTGTCATTCCTATCCACCGGCATACGGATACTTCCGAGACAGTAGTCATCTGCCGTGGTGCTATCAGAGAGGAATTCTACGATGATCAGGGACATAAGACGGCTGAATTTATTCTTCGCGCCGGCGGAGACTGCCCTGCGATCCAAGTGCCCAAAGGAGTGTTCCACACTTCGGTCTGCCTCGAGGATGGCAGCGTCATCTTCGAAGCCAAAGACGGAGCCTATAAGCCAATCTCGCCTGAAGACGTTTTGTAGAACTCGACCTGTCTTATTTTTATCTACCCATCTCCTTTCCCTCCCAACAAACTCCAACACAAAGAACAAGCAAAAAATAAAGGATTGAATTCCCCAGGATCAAAGACCTGTGAAATTCAATCCTCCTTTTTCGGCAGGAATTATCAGTTCCGGCCACCTACGATTTCACCACCAATATCAACCGGGACCTGATCCGGATTGGAATTGATAATCAGCGACAGCGTATGCTGCCGACCAACCTTGAACTGGAATGTATCTTCCTGCAAATAAGATACATTATTGACTACAACCTCTAATAAAAGGACGGCGCGACTCAAGAAGTTGCGGGACGACAATGGCTTCATAAGTCGCATTGTCGACCTTTCGGGTTTTGATCATCGCCATCTCGACGAAAATATCTTTCGTGACGGCTCCAGTCGTAAAATCGGTGGTTGCTGTCGGTACGACGCTATGGACGTAGACCGTTGCATTGTCCGGCAACTCTCCTTCCTACGACAAGCCCTTAACGAGTTTAATGCCCAAACTTGCTGCATCGGTGCGAGAACTGCAGGGTCACGGTCTGTACCGACTGATCGACACCTTCCGTTTTTGTTCACAGAAAGTCCGATGCCTCATAACCGCCCAATTGGTCGCCTATCCGTATCGTACAGTTCGTTACAGAATGAATATTTAGTCATTGCTGTGGTCGAGGAGGGCAAATTGAAAGCTTCACATTCGAAAGCTTGGAGCAAAGTGACTCAGAGTGGATGATTTGAGTATGTATTGCATTATTTCCCTGTAGTACATTGGTTAAAAGGCTTCTTACTAATCAGATTTACAAGTTTTTTGTGGTTTGAATCCGTTGGGAGTAATTGCAATTCCGACAACATTCCGGCTTCATTCACTTCATAATAACAAATATGGAACGGACCATTTCTATTCGACCAAGCCCGACGGTTATTGCAGCGACGAGGATAACGAACAGCCCTCGGCGTGGGATGTCTTCTCGGCTCTCGGGTTCTATCCCATGTGCCCCGGTGCAGACGAATACGCCGTCGGTTCGCCGCTGTTCCGAAAAGCGACAATTCACCTCGAAAACGACAATGACATTGAGATCGAAGCCTCGGAGAACTGCTTAGAAAACCGCTATGTCGGAAAAATAACTTTGAACGGTAATGTTCCGAAACAGCTGTTTATTGAATGCGCCGAACTTCTGAAAGGTCGGAAGTTCAGTTCGATATGAGATCTGAAAAATATGCCGTAAGATATAGGCAAAATTTAATATTCCATTGATCTTAAATTTGTAATACTTGGTAAATAATGCACGCAGCCGTTTTCAGCAAATTGGCCCGGTCTGCAAATTTTTCGTATCTTGTGATAGGTTATTTGAAATGCGGTATTTGAGCGCAATAAGTTGAAAATAAACCGTTGCTTTCTCGTTACCTATTATCCTATACAAAAATTTAACGACTCGATAAATCAAGTCGTTACATCCTTTTAATACCGCACCCTTTTGACGCCGGCGCACGAGGCTGGATGCATCGCTTCCGGCCCGCGCGACGCAGCGCCGTGCACCGAGAAACGACAACCCTCCGTTTTTGAGTGTCCCGAAGCGGATTTCGCCATAACGCAGTCCGGTCCGGACAGGAGATACAACCGCATTTCCCGTCCGGACCGGACAAAGCAGGGCGAAAGATGCCCGCGAGAACCGAAAACTACTGTTCGTTTACACGAATCATATCGAATATCCGATACCCTATCGGCGCGTAACTGCGCCATGCGGAGCGTTTGGCGCGATAAACGTACGGCTTTCCCCCGACGTAAACCGTCACCTCGGGCAAAGCCCGCTCGTCGAAGAAGCCGCAGAGTTCCGACCCGTCGGCATCGAAGGTGTACCGGTGCTTCCACTGCTTCTTTTCCGGTTCGAGGTAGAGTTTGTCCACCGGGCCGGACATCACCGCCGCATCCGCCGCGAAACGCACCGAATCGGCCGGCACGGCCTGCGCCATACGGCATGTGAAATTGATCGTGGCGCGCCCGCCGCGATGCTCCTTGTAGGTGATGTCGAAAGTCAGGTCGCCCGCTTCCCGGTTCTCGAAAAGCGTCACGGGAAAGGTGTGGTAGATCACCCCGTCGGTCTCGGCTTTCGAGACGTAATGGTTGCGGATATTCTGCGCCGGGAGCGTCGAGGCTCCGGCGATGCAGAGGGCAGCCGCCAGCAGGAGACGTTTAGTCACCGTAGACGATGATCGTGTAGATCGTGTAGACGCCGACATAGGACTTGGCCTGGTAGTCTACGTGGTGGATGCGCGTGATACCGGCTTCGCGGGCCGCAGCCTGGATGCTCGCATCGCCCAGGGCGACGACGCCTACATATCCCTTGGCCTCGGCCGTGCCGACCTTGCTCGACCCGGCGTTGCCCGTCACGGCCAGCCCGTCCTTCACATCGGTATAGATTCCGCCTACGAGGGGCGATTTGACGCATCCCGCCAGCATCATCGCGGCGAATGCAAAAGCGAAAAGTTTTTTCATGCTATCTGGTTTTATAGGCACAGCGGTATTTCCCCTTCGCAAGGTTCAGCAGCTTGCTCTTGAGCAACTGGCGGCGAAGCGGTGCGATCCGGTCGGTGAAGACCACGCCTTCGATGTGGTCGTATTCGTGCTGGATGACCCACGCCTTGAGTCCCGTGAACTCCTCGTCGTGCTCGACGAAGTCGGTGTCCATGTAGCGCATGCGGATCGACAGCGAGCGGGCCACGTCGGCATGAATCCCGGGGAACGAGAGGCAGCCCTCGTTATAGGTCTTCTTCTCCTCGGAAAATTCGTAAATCTCGGGATTGACGAAAGCGCGCTTGTAATCGGCGCACGACGGGTCCTCCTCGGCCCACGGAGTGCAGTCGACGATGAACAGACGAATGTCCTTGCCGATCTGGGGCGCAGCCAGTCCGACGCCTTCGGCCTCTTCGAGCGTGAGGAACATGTCCTCGGCGAGTTTTTTCACATCGGGGTAATCGGGCGCAATCGGCTCGCATTTGCGGCGCAGCACCTCATCTCCGTAAATTACAATCGGGTATATCATAACAAAATCTATAAACAATTTTTCGCAGGCAATCTTGCTTTCGCCCGCCGTTATCGCGGTCTACGACCGCGTTTACAAGTCTGACCCCACCCCAAAACCCTCCCTCGGGAGGGGCTTATCGCGTCGCGTCCGGATTATCGACAGGAAATGCTTTCCATATAGGACTGGAGGATAATCGTCGCCGAAATCTTATCCACCAACGCCTTGTCGCGGCGGGCCATCCTGCCGATGCCGCTTTCGAGCATCGTGCGGTGGGCCATCACCGAAGTAAAGCGTTCGTCGTAGAAAACCACCTCCTTGTCGGGCCACGCCCGCCGCAGGCGGCCGGCCAGCGGCTCGATGAATCGCCACGTCTCGGAGGGCGTGCCGTCCATCCGCGAAGGCTTCCCCACGACTATCGTACTAACGTCCTCCCGGGCGAAATATTTTGCCAGCCAGGCCTCCAGCCCCTTCGTCTCGACCGTCTCCAGCCCTCCGGCGATCAGGCGCAGGGGATCGCTCACGGCGATTCCCGTGCGCCGGGTCCCGTAGTCTATGGCAAGAATGCGTCCCAAATCAGAGGTTCAGCGTCCTGAACAACTTGCGGTAGGAGCACTCCTCGTCGACCATCGCGTGCAGCGACTCGATCTTGACGCGCTCCTGGGCCATCGTATCGCGGTGGCGGATCGTCACGGTCCCGTCCTCCAGCGTCTGGCCGTCGACCGTCACGCAGAACGGCGTACCGACGGCATCCTGACGGCGGTAACGCTTGCCGACGGAGTCTTTCTCGTCGTAAACGACATTGTAATCGTATTTCAGCAGGTCGACGATCTTCTGCGCCACTTCGGGCATGCCGTCCTTCTTCACCAGCGGCAGCACGGCCACCTTGACCGGAGCCAATGCGGGCGGGAATTTCAGCACGACGCGCGAATCGCCGCCTTCGAGCGTCTGCTCGGTATAGGCCGCCGACATCACCTGCAGGAACATGCGGTCCACGCCGATCGACGTCTCGACCACATAGGGTACATAGCTTTCACCCGTCTCCGGATCGAAGTACTGCAACTTCTTGCCCGAAAACTTCTGGTGGCTGCCCAGGTCGAAGTCCGTGCGCGAGTGGATGCCCTCGACCTCCTTGAACCCGAACGGGAAGTTGTATTCGATGTCCGTCGCGGCGTTGGCGTAGTGGGCCAGTTTATCGTGGTCGTGGAAGCGGTAGTCATCGTCGCCGAAGCCCAGCGCACGGTGCCAGGCCATGCGGGTGTTCTTCCACTCGTTCCACCACTTCATTTCGGTTCCGGGGCGCACGAAGAACTGCATCTCCATCTGCTCGAACTCGCGCATGCGGAAGATGAACTGACGGGCCACGATCTCGTTGCGGAAGGCCTTGCCGATCTGCGCAATGCCGAACGGGATTTTCATGCGCCCGGTTTTCTGGACGTTCAGGAAGTTGACGAAGATACCCTGCGCCGTCTCGGGACGCAGGTAGATGGTATTGGCGCCTTCGGCCGTAGAACCCATCTGGGTCGAAAACATCAGGTTGAACTGCCGCACCTCGGTCCAGTTGCGTGTGCCGGAGATCGGGCAGGCGATCTCGCAGTCGACGATGATCTGGCGCAGCTCCGCAAGGTCGTTGGCGTTCAGCGCATCGGCGAAACGCTTGTGCACCTCGTCGCGTTTGGCCGCGGTCTCCGCCACGCGCGGCGACGTTTCGCGGTATTTGGCCTCGTCGAACGACTCGCCGAAACGCTTGCGGGCCTTCTCGACCTCTTTTTCGATCTTTTCATCCTGTTTGGCCAGCCAGTCCTCGATCAGCACGTCGGCGCGGTAACGCTTCTTCGAATCCTTGTTGTCGATCAGCGGGTCGTTGAAGGCCGACACATGGCCCGAGGCCTCCCACGTCTTGGGATGCATGAAGATCGCGGCGTCGATGCCGACGATGTTCTCGTGCAGTTTGACCATCGAATCCCACCAATATCGCTTGATGTTGTTCTTCAACTCCACGCCGTTCTGACCGTAGTCGTACACGGCTCCCAGACCGTCGTAGATTTCGCTCGAAGGAAACACGAATCCGTACTCCTTGCAGTGCGCTACCAGCTTTTTGAAAAGTTCTTCCTGAGTCATCGTATTCTCTGTTGTTTACTGTTTTTCCAAATGACAAAAATACAAAATAAATGACAACAAGGGTCTTCGATCGGGATTTTATTTCTATATTTGTATCGGCAGCCTGCGAGGGCCGCCGACATACGACAATAAAAAGCGCATCGGCTTTTTCTTACGGGTGAAAATTGGACACTTTCACAGAACGATAAGGAACAAAGGTGATGCCTTCGCTGTTTTCAGCGCGGGCATATTTCCCTATTCTACCGTTCGGGTCGTCCAATACCTCACCTGTGGATACGAAATCTTGCCTGCGCCTTTTGTTTACCGGGACGGGAACAACCCTTTAAACAAAATAAACGAAATGAAAACAGCAAAATTCTTCATGGCGTTCATCGCCGCCGCGCTGCTCGCGTCATGCAGCGACGACAAGGATTACTCGGGCGATTTCGGGCAGATCAAGGTTCCGGACACGCGCCAGTTGGAACAGACGGTCTCCGCCGACGACACGCAGAGCGCACGGGGCGTGACCTTCACCACCGAAGGGGCATGGACCTCGACGATCGCCGAGACCCGCGCCGAAGCGCCCGCCTGGATTTCGATTTCGCCCGACCGCGGCGATGCGGCAGGCAGCTACACGCTGAAAATCACCCTCGAACCCAACACGTCGGGAGCGTCGCGCACGGCGACAATCGTCATCACGTGCGGCACGTCGAAGATCGAGATCACCGTCACGCAGGAGGGCGCGGACGACCCCATCGAATCGACACCGGCCAACCGGATAATGCGCATCGACAGCCGCCAGCAGACAATCCGAAACAGCGGCGATTCGGACCCGGAACGATGGACTTCGACCAGCCGCTTCACATACGACGATGCCGGACGCCTCACGTGTTACGAATGGGACGACACCCCGGAGAACTCGGCCGACGCCATGGATGAGGTCCTCCGGATCAGCTATCCCGACGCCAAGACCCTGAAACTGTCCGCCGAAACGACGGAATCGTCCGAAAAGGAATCGTACACCGTCACGCTCGACGATGCAGGGCGCGCCGTCGCCGCACGCAGCGACAACGGTCCCGAACGCTGGACCTTCGCCTACGACGGCAACGGATGCTGCAAGGAGTGCACATACAGCGGCGACGAATATCACTACTACCCGCGCACGGTCTGCCGCTGGACCGGCAACGACCTCACCGGTCTCGACATCTACCAGGGCAAGGAAGTCGATTTCAGCTACGAATTCGAATACCACGCCGACCGGCCCAACACGCCCGCATTGTGCAACCTCGACCTCAACGCGCTCCTGTTCGACGTATGTCCCGACATCGAGGACGCCGATTTCTTCATGGGGTCGGTACTCTCCGGAATCGGACGGCTGGGGGATCGTTTATCAGTTTCAGAGTCCTGAACGAGCGGATCGAATGGAAGCAAGTCGGCGGACGGGTTACCGAGGCTATCTGGATTCAGGAGGTGGAGTGTTTCCAGAAAAAAGACGGCAAGGAGACAGTCATCCCCGAACGGGGCTACACAGAAATCGAAACGCACCAGATCTTCTATTGACGGGCTTTTCTCCCAAAAACCGAACGGCGGTCCTTGTCGGACCGCCGTTCATCTTACCTGCCGGAACCCTTACCGCCCCATCAGCCCCTCGCGCAGGAACGAGAAATCGCCGTCGCGGGCGATGATGATGTGGTCCAGCAGCCGGATGTCGAACAACGCCGCGGCGCGCGCCACACGTTCGGTCAGCATCTTGTCCTGCCCGCTCGCCTCGGGCGTTCCCGAAGGGTGGTTGTGCACCAGAATCAGCTGCGTGGCGAGCAGTTCCAACGCCCGTTTGACGATCAGCCGGTGGTCGACGACCGTGCCGGTCACCCCGCCCTGACTGATGCGGTAACGCTCGATAACCCGGTTCGACGAGGTGAGGTAGACGACCCAGCACTCCTCGTGGGAGAGGCGTTCCAGCTGCGGCCGGAACAGCCGCACCACATCGTCGCCCGTATTGATGAAATCGCTCCCGGAACCCCCGGAAGCGACAGCCCGCCGTCCGAATTCCGCCGCGGCCAACAGCATCCGCGCCCGTTTCAGGCCCAGTCCCCCGACCATGCGCAGGCGGGCTTCGGGCTGGTCGCCGATACGCGCCAGCGAACCGTCGTAGGCCGACAGCACCACTTCGGCCAACTGTTCGTCGTCGGTGAGCAGGGCAAGCAGCTCGCGGTCGCTCAAGGCCTCCACGCCCCGCGACGCCATTTTATCGAGGATATTCTTCATAAAAGCAGAAAGTGACTATATACGAATTCATACCGTTTTCATCCCGGCAAGCCGGTACAGCCGCCTGCGGAGGGTGTTTGAAACCGGGTCCGAATCCCCATCTGCCGGGCGGGCGCAGAACAGGACCGGAAATGCAACGGATTGCCACCGCCCTCTAAAACCCGCTTCCTGAACGGGTACCTTCCAGACGGTCGACCTTGTCCAGCAGCAAAGCGCACTGCTCGTCGCTCATGTACTGCGACACGGAGAACGCCGCACGCTGTTCGGCCTCCTTCTTCGAATCCCCGGCTCCGTGGCCGACCTCCATGCCGTCGACCAGCACCGTGCAGTAGAAAACCGGATGGTTCGAAGCGTATTCCTTGTCGTGCTCCGTGCGGAACTCGACCTGGTGGCGGTTCTTCTGGCTCCACTCGATCAGGCGGCTCTTGAAATCGCTCTCCGACTCGGTCAGTTCTTCCAGATTCAGGAAACGGAAATAAATGTTATTGATCAACAGCCGGTTGACGAACTCGTACCCCTGATCGAGGTAAACCGCCCCCATCATCGCCTCGAAGGCGTCGCCGTAGATATGCTTCTGGGTAATGCCCGTGCCGCCGTTCGAAATCACGTGGACATCCAGACCGAGGTTCACGGCCAGCGCGTTGAGCGACTGCCGCGAGACGATCTTCGACCGCAGCTGGGTCATAAAACCCTCGTCGCGGTCGGGGTATTCGATGAACAGATAGTCCGAAGTCACGGCCTCGATCACAGCGTCGCCCAGATATTCCAGACGTTCGTTGTTGATCGCGCGGCCGTCCTCCAAAACCAAAGAAGCTGACTTGTGAATCAAAGCCAGCTTGTAGAGTTCGACGTTGTGCGGAATGAATCCGAACAGATCGTCGACAATTCTGTAATATACCCGGTCACGCCCGAAATTCCGTCGGATAGGACGCAGTAAAAAGTCAATCACGGCGCGGACGTTACAGGGATCAGAGTTTGCGGAAAATAACCGTCGAGTTGTGACCGCCGAATCCGAACGTATTGCTCAACGCACACTTCACGTCGCGCTTCTGCGCCACGTTAAGCGTCAGATTCAGTTTTTCGTCGATCTCGGGATCGCGGTTTTCGCAGTTGATCGTGGGGGGAACCACGCCGTGCGTCAGCGCGAAAATGCACGCCAGAGCCTCCACAGCGCCGGCAGCGCCCAGCAGGTGTCCCGTCATTGATTTGGTCGAGGAGATGTTGACGTTGTAAACATGGTCGCCCAGAACGCCTGCCACGGCCTTCAGCTCGGGAATGTCGCCCGCGGGGGTCGAAGTTCCGTGCACGTTCACATAGTCGATATCCTCGGGAGCGATGCCCGCGTCCTTGATGGCGTCGCGCATCGCCTTCATGGCGCCCTTGCCCTCGGGATGGGGAGCCGTGAAGTGGTAAGCGTCGGCCGAAGCGCCTCCGCCTACGACCTCGCAATAGATCTTCGCGCCGCGCGCCTTGGCATGCTCGTACTCCTCCAGGATCAGCGCACCGGCGCCCTCGCCGATCACGAAGCCGTCGCGGTCCTTATCGAAGGGGCGCGAAGCGTGCTGCGGATCGTCGTTGCGCGTCGAAAGCGCCTGCATGGAGTTGAATCCGCCGACCGAAGGCTCGTTGACCGCAGCCTCCGAACCGCCGGCCACCATGACGTCGGCCTTGCCGTAACGGATGGCGTCGAAGGCGGCCGTGATGCCGTGGTTCGACGAAGCGCACGCCGACACCGTACAGTAGTTCGGACCCATGAAGCCGTACTTCATGGAGATGAAACCGGCTGCGATATCGGAAATCATGCGGGGAATAAAAAACGGGCTAAACCGCGGGGTTCCATCCCCGGCGGCCCAGCCCAGACACTCATCGAAGAAAGATTTGATTCCTCCGATGCCCGAACTCCAGATAACGCCCACCTGCTCCTTGTCGACCTTCTCGAGATCGAGGGCAGAATCCTCCACGGCCTGCGTGGCCGCGATCAGAGCATACTGTGTAAAGAGGTCGTACTTACGCACCTCCTTACGGTCGAAATACTGGGTCGGATCGTAATTCTTTACTTCACAAGCGAACTTGGTCTTAAATTTTTCGGCATCGAAATGAGTAATGGGTGCGGCACCGCTGACTCCCTTCTCCAGATTCGAAAAATACTCCTCTATACTATTACCGAGCGGGTTTATCGTACCGATGCCCGTAACAACTACTCTTCTTCCTGTCATAAATTTAAGGCTTTATCAGCCGTGAAACGTTGTTTAAGGGAAATTATTTCTTGTGTTCCTCGATATACGAGATCGCGTCGCCGACGGTAGCGATCTTTTCAGCGTCCTCATCCGGGATCTGGATATCGAAAGCCTTCTCGAACTCCATGATCAGCTCTACAGTGTCGAGCGAGTCTGCGCCCAGGTGGTTGGTGAAGCTTGCTTCGGGGACTACCTCCGACTCCTTGACACCCAGTTTGTCGACGATGATCTCGACAACTTTTGATTGAACTTCTGACATAATTTTAATTTTTTAGTTAAACAATTATTTGGAAATAGTTGACATTTAGCACAAAAATTTAATTAATACATTCAAAACCACAACCTTATGAAATTGCTTCTGATCTCGAATTCGACCAATGCCGGCGAGGAATACCTGCGCTATCCGCTGCCAGAGATAGGGCGTTTTCTCGACGGGGTGCGCGAAATCGTCTTCGTTCCCTACGCGGCCGTCACGTTCTCCTACGCCGATTACGAAAAAAAGGTGCAGGCGCGTTTCGCCGAACTGGGCATCCGCGTGCGTTCGGTCCACCGGGCCAAGGATCCCGCCGCCCTCGTCCGCGGGGCCGAAGCGATCTGCGTCGGGGGCGGCAACACGTTCGCCCTGGCCAAAAAGATGCAGCAGCAGGGGCTTATGACGGCCATCCTCCGCAAAATCAAGGCCGGAACGCCCTACGTGGGCTGGTCGGCAGGCAGCAACGTCTGCTGCCCGACGATCTCGACAACAAACGACATGCCCATCGTGGAACCGGAGTCGTTCAAAGCCATCGGAGCGGTCAAATTCCAGATCAACCCCCACTACCTCGACGCCAACCCCGCGGGGCACGCCGGGGAGACCCGCGAACAGCGCATCCTGGAGTATATCGAGGCCAATCCGCGCCGCTGGGTGGCCGGACTGCGCGAAGGCTGCATGCTGCGCTGCGAGGACGGGAAACTGGAGCTGATCGGCCGACGCCCGATGCGGATGTTCCGCAAAGGAGTCGAAACCTTCGAGGTCGAACCGGGCGGCGACCTGTCTTTTTTATTATAAATAGGTATATCGTTTTATGAAAGTACTGATTGCGGGTCTGGGCCTTATCGGAGGCTCGTTCGCCCTGGCCCTTCGCGACCACGGCATCGCAGAGGAGATACTCGGGGTCGAAAGCTCCGAAGAACACGCCGCCGAGGCGTTGCAGCTGGGCCTTGCGGACCGGATCGTGAGTTTCGAGGAGGGTGTTCCGGAAGCCGATCTCGTGGTGCTGGCCACCCCCGTCGACACCATCCCGCTGATGGCTGTCAAGGCGCTCAACCGCGCGGGCGGCAGGCAGGTGGTGATGGACATGGGTTCGATCAAGGGCGAGTTGTGCGAGGTGATCTCGATGCACGCCCGCCGCGGACGCTTCGTCGCCGCGCACCCGATGTGGGGTACGGAGTACAGCGGTCCGAAAGCCGCCCAGCGGGGCGCGTTCACGGGCCGCAGCGTCGTGCTGTGCGACACGGTGCGGAGCGACAAGGACGCCCTGGCCACGGTCGAAGGCATCTTCCGCACGCTGGGCAGTCCGGCCGTCTACATGGACCCCGAAGAGCACGACCTGCACGCGGCCTATGTCTCGCACATCTCGCACGTCACCTCGTTCGCGCTGGCGCTCACGGTGCTCGAAAAGGAGCGCGAGGAGCGTCACATCTTCGACCTGGCGGGCGGCGGTTTCGAGAGCACGGTGCGCCTGGCCAAGAGTTCGGCGGCAACGTGGGTCCCGATCCTGCTGCGCAACAAATACAACGTGCTGGACGTGCTGCGCGAACACATACACCAGTTGCAGATCATGCGCCGGATGCTCGAACGCGACGACGCCGAGGGGCTGAAAAACGCCATGGAGCGCGCCAACACCATCCAACGCATCATCCACTGATGACCGCGGCAGCCGAAACGGGCCGGGCCGGCGAACGCGCCGCGACGGAATACCTCCGACGTGCGGGGTACGAGATCTGCGCGCTCAACTGGCGGCAGGGCCGTTACGAGCTGGACATCGTGGCCTGCCGGGAAGGCGTGCTGCATTTCGTGGAGGTCAAGACCCGGCGCTCCGGGTCGCTCACGCCTCCCGAGGCAGCCGCCACGCAGCGCAAGTTCCGGGCCTTGTCGCGCGCCGCCGCCTGCTACCTGCGCACCGTGGGCTGGGAGGGCGAAGTGCAGTTCGATCTGGCGGCCGCCGAAGCCGCCGCCGACGGCAGCGTCCGCGTCGAACTGATCGAAAACGCGCTGGAATACAATTGGTAATTTTGCAGTTCCGACAAATTGTACTATCTTTGCCGGACTGAAAAAGAACAGCCTGACGTCGGGTCACCGGGCGCGGGCGTTAGAAACTGAAAACTCAACACCGTAAATACCGATGTGGTTCTATAATTTCGGTCTGATTCTCTACGTTTGGGCCATCCGTCTCGTGGCGCCGCGCCATCCGAAGGCCCGCCTTTGGATCGAAGGCCGCAAAGACCTCTTCCGCCGCATGCGGGAGGCAATCGCCCCCACGGACAGGATCATCTGGATACACGTCGCGTCGCTCGGAGAGTTCGAACAGGGCCGCCCCATCATCGAACAGCTTCGCAAGACGCACCCCGAATACAAGATTCTCCTGACCTTCTTCTCGCCTTCGGGCTACGAAATCCGCAAGAACTACAAGGGCGTCGACTACATCTTCTACCTCCCGATCGACACGCCGCGCAACGCCCGCCGCTTCCTCGACGCCGCGCACCCCGAAATCGCCATCTTCGTCAAATACGAGTACTGGCTCAACCTGCTCCGCGAACTGCGCCGCCGGAAAATCCGCACCTACGTCGTGTCGGCCATCTTCCGCCGCAATTCGGTCTTTTTCCGCCCCTACGGCGGCATGTGGCGACAGGCGCTGGAGTCGTTCGACGTGATGTTCGTGCAGAACGAGGAGTCGAAAAAACTGCTGGCGACGCTGGGCTTCGACAACGTGCTGGTGGCCGGGGACACGCGCTTCGACCGCGTGGCGGAGATCGCCCGCGCGGCCAGACGCATCGACGTCATCGACCGCTTCAAGGGCGACAACCGCCTGTTCGTGGCAGGATCGACATGGGAACCGGATGAAGAGCTGCTGATCCGGCTGATAAACGACAATCCCGACGTGAAATTCGTCGTCGCCCCCCACGAAATGGACGAGTCGCGTATCGCACGGCTGATGGCCGAAACCAAAGGCGGCGCGCTGCGCTACACGCAATGCACGCCCCGCACGACCTACGGTTCGCGGCAGCTGCTGATCCTCGACACGGTGGGGATTCTCGCCTCGGTCTACGGCTACGCCACCTGGAGCTATATCGGCGGCGGGTTCGGCGTCGGCATTCACAACACGCTCGAAGCCGCGACGTTCGGACTTCCGGTGGCCTTCGGTCCCAACTACGAAAAATTCAAGGAGGCCCGCGATCTGGTGACGCTCGGCGCCGCCCGGTCGGTGACCGACTACGAGCAGTTGCGCACGTGGTTCGTGCCCCTGCGCGACAACGAGGAGTTCCTGCAGAAAACCAGCCGCATCGCCAAGGATTACACCACCCGCCACCAGGGAGCCACAGGCATCATCGTCAAAACGATTTTCCACTAAATAGCCGGCAGGCCCTCGCGTTCCGAACCGGACCGGAGGCATTTCCGCCCCCTCCGACCGCCGTCGTTACAACAGCGGTCGGAGGCTGCGCGCGAACAACGGGCCGCCACAGCAGTCGCATCACACGGTCGCCGCCAAAGCGGCGGACAGCCCCGTAAACCGGGGACCCCGGCTTTCCGGAAAGCCCTTCATGCCGCAAGCGGCAAATATGCGGGAGAGCCTCCGCCTGGTTCCAAATTCAAATGAGGAGATTCGCGCACCGAAAAAAAAGAGGCGGATGGAATGTACGTCACGCACAGCCCATCCGCCCCGTTAACAGTTTGTGCGGAAAGCCGCTCACAAACCGGGAACGTCAACGCCCGAACAGCAGGGCCGCATCCTTCGGACGCTTGTACCAGTCCTTTTCACGGGAACCGCCCGAAGCGCTTTTGAGGAACCAGTAGCAGTCGTCGATGCTCTGCATCTCCTGCGGCCATTCGAACTTCCACGAGGCGTCGTCGGGGTCCGAAACCGGAATGTCCAGCACGCTGGGATACTCCGCCGTATTGAAGCTCGACGGATAGATATAATACTCCGATTCGTTTTTCAGCCAGGGGACCACGTCGCCGTAAAGCGTTTGCACGACAGGCTCGCCGACGGGTTCGAAAGCCTGCGCCGCATAGACGTTCCGATAGCCCTTCAAGCCGGAAAGGAACGGCTGGAAACCCTTCGAATCCCGGAATCCGAAACTGTTGGACATATGCGATCCGGTCGCCATCAGCTGCACGGTGATCTGCTTGGCCCGGTTTTTCGACTGGTAGTAATCCCTGATCTCATATTGAACCACCGCATCGTTGAAGTCGAAATCGCCGCGGTACGGATAATTGTCCTCGAACAGGTAAAGCCCGACAGAGGTCTTGCAGGCGATCTCCTCGGGGTCCTTGTTGCCGCTGTTGCCGATCTCGACTCCTCGCCGGGGGGGGGCGATGGTCCTCGGGTTGCTCTCGATCATGCAGAGAATGTCGTTGTAGTCGCCGTCGTATTTCGCGCTCTCGGTCACCACGCGGTTCTCCATGCCGAGGATGTTGCCCTGAAAATCACCCTCCGTGACGTGGCAGATATAACCGTTGGCCAGATGCCGGTCGACGATCCGGAACGTCTTCTTGTCGTCCTGGTACGTCAGCGTATAATCCTGCACGCGCTCGTTGAGCCGGAGCGTGGTGAAACGGAATCCGCCGTTGCTCACCGTGCTGTTGCCGATGTAAACGAACCCGAGGTTCAGCCCCTTGGGGAATACGCCCAGTTTGTAACGCTTGTAGGAGGCGATATTCGACGAGAACTCCTCCCGGGTGTAGAAAACCCAGCTGCGCTGCGCCCGGACCTCGGAATAGGGAATCGCGACCACTTCGCCGTTCTTCACCCCGTAAAAGGTGCAGTCGCCGGGCGTCAGCCCATCCTGTTTCGAAGAGGGATAGGTGTAGAACCAGAGTTTGCCGAAAAGCTGGCTCTGGCGGCAGCCGCCGTCGCCGAGAAACGTGAGCCAGATCTCCGCCTCGTCGAAATCGCCCGAACTCGGCGTCCGGTCGATCACCAGGTCGGTGCACTTGAAAAGGTCGTCGCCCCGGACGTTATTGGTCTTTTCGGGAAAATAGATGCTGTTGACGGCCGTCATAACCCGGGCGCTGACCGGATTCACATCGGCGGCGCGGCTCTGCGGGCCGGGCCGGGCAGCGGCCGAGATCGACAGGTTCCCCACCTCGTAACTTTTCATCTCGCCCTGCGCCACGACATACAGCCTTTCAACGTCCTTCGGCACGTCGAGCGTGGTCGAAACAGGCGTAAAACCCGTCAATGCAGGCTGTTTCACAAGCGACTCCCCATCGTAGGGATTCCCGAAATAGACCGCATAATACTCGCCGGCAACCTCGGAAGCGATATTCACCGCCACGGTCGTCCGGTTGTCGAATCCCCTGGCATACTTTTCATAAAATTCGGTATTGTCAACATCCTTGTCGATACACGACGCGGCCGACAATGCCGCGAGCACGAATGCCAGTCTGGAAATGTACATGGTTCAAACCTTTGATCGCTCAAAGATATACATTTCCGCCCAAAAACCAAATCAATTCGTCATCTTTTTCAGTTTTCCGCTCCGTACAACGCTTCACAGTATCTCTTCAGCTCTTTCCACGGATAGTAAGGGCCTCCGGCGAGGGGCAGATTGGCGTCGCGCTCATTATGCAGTACGCGGACGCGCACGTCCCCCGTTTCGGGATTGCGGAAGAAGATGAACTGGACGTTGGTTCCCATCGGCGTCACCGTATGGGCGTTCCACGCCGCAGCTACATCGTCGAGCGACTCCACGCGGGCATAGGCTCCCTCGGCGCGCAGCAGGGCCAGCAGCGGAACCACATAGGTGTCGTGACCGAAACGCAGCGAGGCCGAAAGGTCCGATTCCCCCGCAACGACGCGGTCGGCCGTCTCGACGATATTGCGCAGCAACGGCCTGGCATCGGCGACGAGCGGATCGCCGAAGCGGGCCGAAGGTCCCATGATCAGGTAACGGCGGACGTTCTCGCACTCCCAGAGCGCATAGAGTTCCTCTCTGGTGAAGATTTCATAGAACGGCTCGATGCCCAGATGGCTGACGTCCTGCGTGATGGCGGCCAGCATGAAAAGATCCTCCATCAGATCCAGCGGCTCGTCGATGCACCCGGGGTCGGTGACGAGCGACTTCACGAACCGGTCGGGGTTCACACGCACGCGGGTCAGGCTGTCCGCAACCGCCGAAGCGGCCCCGCGGCTTGCCTTGAGCGAGGGTCCGTTGGCCAGATAACAAAGATCGCGGGCGCTCGCATCGCGCGTGGCGCGGATCGCGGGATTCAGCTCCTTGAGACGTTCGTTGAAAGCCGCCATGCTCAAGATACAGCGCGGAACCTGCGTCGAGCGGCTCTCGATACGGCACACGCGGCCCCCGTCGGTCGAGAAAACCCCGGGATAGGCGGCGAACATCCGCTCGGCGATGCCGCGGTGTTCCTGTACGCCGCGGGGCGAAAGGTCGCCGTAGCGTTTGCAGGCATCGGCGGCCAGCGTCTCGACCTTGGCCAGCACCTCGCGGCCCTTGGGGGTCAACGCCCCGGCCTTGTCGGCTTTGCGCAGCGCGGCGAGCGGCTCGGCATAAGCCTCCTCTTTCGAGTGGTAGCGGCTTCCGTGACGGCCGTAGTGGCTGATGTAGAACGGCTCGTAGCCGTCGGGAACCGGAGCGGCAGGACCGGGCAGGTACTCGTAGGAGTGGTAGATGCTCGCGGTGAGTTCGGGACGGGAGGCCAGTTGGGCAGGGGTGGGCTGCGCAGCGGCGCAGGTCGCGGCCAGCAGCAGCAGGGCCAGCAGACGGGTTTTCAGTGTAAGATATTTCATAGTCAGCATTTATTGGTCATAATCCGGAGTACGAGGCTGTCGGTCTCGTTCATGCCGTCGCGGCCGATGGCGGTGAGGTTGCGGATACATTTGTCCACATCTTCCTCGATGATGCCCTCGACCGGGGTGACGCAATGGCCGTCCATGGCCATCATGGCCGACAGCACGGCCGTCGAGACGCCGCTCGTGAGCTTCATCGCACAACTGGGCTTGGCTCCGTCGCAGATCATGCCCGTCAGGTTGGCGATCATGTTCTTCACGGCCGCGGCCGCCTGGCCGTAGCCGCCGCCCATCAGGTAGGTGATGCCGCAGCTCGATCCCGTGGCCGCCACCACGCAGCCGCACAGCGCCGACAGACGTCCCAGGCTCTGCTTGATGTAGATGACCGTGAGGTGGCTCAACGTCAGCGCCCGGATCATCTGCTCCTCCGAGGCGTGCGTCTCCTCGGCGTAGACCACCACGGGCAGCGTCGCGGCGATGCCCTGGTTGCCGCTTCCCGAGTTGCTCATCACGGGGATCATCGCCCCGGCCATGCGGGCGTCGCAGGCGGCGGAGGTGTAGGATAGTATCCGTGTGAAGATGCTGTCGCCCATCACCTTCCGCTCGCGGTCGCAGCACAGCGTGCGGCCCACGCAGTGACCGAACTCGCCCGCGAAGGAGCGTTCGGCGGCGGCCTTGTTCAGGCGGCTGGTTTCGAGGATGAAGCGCAGTTCGTCCAGCGGCGAGGTCATGGCGAAATCCCATACGCGCGCGAGGGTCAGGGGCACGTCCTCCTCCTCCCCGCCGCCCGCCGCCGGGGTCCGCCTGTCGAGCAGCGTCTCGCCGTCGCGGCTGACGAAGACGAAGGAGGTATGTCCCCCGGCGATGACCGCCACGGCCCTATGGCCGGCGGCTTCGGCCTCCGCCTCGATATAGAGTTTTTCATCGACGTCCTCTTTCAGGCAGATCGCGATGCGCCGCCCGTCGATCATGCGGCGACCGCGTTCGACGGCTTCGGGCGTCACGTCGCGCAGCACCTCCAGCTGATATTCCGAACGCCCCACCAGCGCCCCGAGGGCTACGGCGATCGGCAGTCCGATCATCCCCGTGCCGGGGATTCCGACGCCCATGGCGTTCTTGAGGATATTGGCGCTCAGGCGCACCGTGATTTTTTCGGGTTCCCCGCCCAGCGTTTCGGCGGCACGGGCCGTGCACAATGCCACGGCGATCGGTTCGGTGCACCCGATGGCGGGGACCACCTCCCGGTTGATGAGGTCTATGATTTGGTTGCGTTCGGCTTGAGATAGCATGATCGGCAAATTTCTTGAATCGCAAATATACGAAAAAAACACTATTTTTGCCCTATCCGAAAGCATTACAATGATGGAAAATCCGAAAAACCGCAAATGGAAAGTCCTCACGAGCGAATATCTCGCCCGCAAACCGTGGTTCACCGTGCGCCACGAAAGCCTCGAACTGCCCGACGGACGCCGCATTCCGGATTACTATGTGTTCGAATATCCCGACTGGATCAACGTCACGGCCGTCACCCGCGACGGACGGTTCGTGCTGATCGACCAGTACCGCCACGGGCTGGGCGAAACCTCGTATGAAATTCCGGCCGGCGTCACCGAGCCGTCGGACGCCTCGCCGCTCGACGCCGCGCAGCGCGAACTGATGGAAGAGACGGGCTACGGCGGCGGCCAGTGGCGTCTGCTGACGACCCTCTCGGCCAACCCCGCCACACAGAACAACCTCACCTACTGCTACCTCGCCACGGGCGTCGAACCGCTCGGCGAACAGCATCTCGACCCGACGGAGGACCTGCGCGTGCACCTCTTGACGCGCGAAGAGGTGCTGAAACTGCTCCGCACCGACCGCATCCGGCAGGCCCTGATGGCCGCGCCGCTGTGGCGTTATTTCGGAGAAGGCAACGAGTAGCCGCCAGCCCCGGATTCGGGCGTCGGACCGCACCCGACGCATCGGATAGCCGGCCTTCAGGCGGTCGACGTCCGAAGCGCGGAGACAAGCCCCGGCCGGTCCATCGGCGACACGAAAAAGGGCGGCCCTTTCGCAGGGGTCGCCCTTCCCGCCGGCCGGAAGGCCTATTTGCCGACGGTCTGCGCCAACGCCACGAACCAGCGCGCCGGCTCCAGCCCGAGGGCCGCCAGCAGTTCCGCCTCGGGAACGCTGCCGCGCGTGATCGAGCGCAGGCCGTGCCCCGCCGTGTAGAGGTTGACATTCTCGGCATAGCCCGCGGCATCCTGCCCGCAGAGGTAGCGGACGTGCTCCGCCGGGATATTCCGGCCCTCGTATACCGTCCGGTCCGCCAGATAAACCAGATTCAGCGGCGCGGCGAAGACGAAGTCCTGCATCCCGGTCAGTTTGCGGCGGTCGCCCTCCAGCACGCGCACCAGCTTATGCGTCCGGGCGTCGTAGCGATAGACGCCCTCGGCGAAAAACGCATAGACACGCACCGGATAGAGCGCCAGCGCCGAAGGAGCCGTCAGACGGTCCGTGCCGGGGCGGTTGATGCCGGCGGCGGCCCACACCACGCCCGAAAGCTCTTCGAGCGTCAGCGGCGCGGCCGCATATTCGCGCCACGAGCGGCGGTTGGCCAGCGCCTCGTTCACACTCGTCCCACCCACAGTGTCGGGGGCCGCGAGAACGATCTCCGGGCCGTGTTTCACTTCGGTTTTCGTCGCCGCGGCCTTTCGGGCCGACGGACTTCCGCAGCATGCCGCCATCAGCAGCGCCGCACAGGCAATCAGTTTCGTTTTCATCTTTCCCTAAATTTAGTTGTATCGCAGCGAATATAGAAAAAAATTCCGGTCCGCACCCGTTTTTCCGGCACGAACTCACTTCCGGACATTCAGTCGAAATCCGCCTCTGCGACCGAACCGAGCACGGCAGCGATCTCCTCGCCGTAGCGTTCGGCTCTGCAGGAACCGAATCCCGCGATCGAAAGCAGGTCGGCAGGCGAGGCGGCTCCGCTCCGGGCCATGTTGAGCAGGTCGCGGTTCGAGGCGATGACAAAGGGCTTGCAGCCCATTTCGGCCGCACGCCGGTCGCGCCACACGCGGAGCGCCTCGAAGCGTTCGCACTCCCCGGGCGTGAGTTCCGCCCCCGCGGGGAGGTGCCTGCCGGCCAGCGCGGCGCGCATCGCGGGTTCGTCGGCGGTCTCCTCGTTGAAAATGACAAGCAGCATCCACGCACTGCGGCTGCGCAGGCATCCGCAGTGCAGACGCGGCACGCGGACGGCCGAAAGGAATTCGTTCACCGTCCGCTCGTCGTGTTCCCGGAAAGCCGGGTCGACGCGGATTTCAAAAGTTTTGATCCTCATAATCTGTCGTTTAAAGTTGCGGGGCAAATATAAGCCAAAGAGCCGTAATCTGCAACAAAAGGTCCGAGGCACGGGATTTTTGATTATCTTTGCCCGCAAGTCAACCCCCAACGCCATGAAACCGGAAACCGTCTGCACCGTCGTCTTCTCGCCGACGGGCACTTCGAAAAAAATCGCCGAGACCGTAGCCCGGAGCATCGCCTCCGACGCCGGGACCGAAGCCGCCGCCCTGAAAACCATCGACCTGACGCATGCCGCGGCACACTCCGCCGCACTGTCGGCCGGCGCCGTGGCGGTTATCGCCGCCCCCGTCTACGGGGGACATGTGGCCCCGACGGCCGCAAAAAGGCTGGAAACGCTCCGCGGCTCGGGAACGCCCGCCGTGGTGATCGCGGTCTACGGCAACCGGGCCTTCGAAAAGGCCGCCGCGGAGCTGGCCGCGCTCGCCGCCCGGCAGGGATTCGTCCCCGTGGCCGCAGCGGCATTCGTCGGCGAGCACTCGTACAGCACCCCCGAAACCCCCGTCGCCGCAGGACGCCCCGACGCGCAGGACCTCGCCCGGGCCGCGGAGTTCGGCGCCGCGGTGCGCAAAAAACTCGCGGCGGGAACGCCTGCCCCGGTCGACGCCGCAAAGCTGAAGGACGTGCACACGCCGCTCGTGCCGATGCTTCGCTTCATCCGTTTCGTCGTGGGCTACCGCCGCCGGCAGAAGAAAAACCCGGTCGTCTACCTGCCCGCATGCGATGCCGACCGCTGCACCCATTGCGGCCGCTGCGCCGCGATCTGCCCGACGCAGGCCATCGCGCGGGGCGACGAGGCGCACACCGACCCTGCGCGCTGTATCCGCTGCTGCGCTTGCGTCAAGGGATGTCCGGTCGGAGCACGGAGTTTCCACACCCCCTTCGCCGCAGCCCTCGCACGCAGCTTCACCCGGCGCAAACAACCCGTAACGATCTTATAATCATGGTCGAGCGTCTCGCATCTCCGGCTGCGCACGAACTCGACGCACTTACCGATCTGTGGGAGAGGTCGGTACGCGCCACGCACGACTTTCTGGCTCCGGAGGACATCCCCTTTTTCCGCCGCATGGTGCGCGAGGAGGCGCTATCCGGCGTGGAAGAACTCTATGTCATAAGGGATTCCGGAAACGGTTTCGCAGCCTTTGCGGGCATCGGAGCCGACCGGCTCGAAATGCTGTTCGTCGCGCCCTCCGCGCGTGGAAAAGGTCTGGGGCGCGAACTCGTGGAGCACGTCGCGGTCCATTGCGGAGTGCGACGCGTGGATGTGAACGAACAGAACGCGCAGGCCGCGGGATTCTACGCACGGATGGGTTTCCGCGTCGTCTCGCGCGACGCCCTGGACCCGTCGGGTCGTCCCTACCCCATTCTCCACCTCGAACGCTGACAAACGACGGGCGACCTCTCGGCCGCCCGTTCCGCCCGTTCCGCATACCCGCTGACCGCCAGCGGCCCGTCGCCCACTGCGGCCGTCGCAAAAAAAGGAGAACCCGTTCAACGGATTCTCCCTCCCCATTATAGAATGGCCGCAGGCTATCTGACCTCGATCTGGCGGGCCGCAACGGCGGCTTCCGTCTCTTTCTTCTTGGGAATCTCGATGGTCATCACCCCGTTCTCGACCTTGGCCGCGATCTTCTCGCGCACGACGTTGTCGGGCAACAGCAGGCTCTGCTGGAATTTCGTGTAGGAAAACTCGCGGCGCAGATACGTGCCCTTCTTCTTGTCCTCCTCCTTCTGCTCGGCCTTTTTCTCCATCGTGACGATCAGCTCGTTATCCTCGTTGATATGCACCTTGAAATCCTCCTTGGTCATACCCGGGGCGGCGACTTCCACCTTGTATTCGTTCTCGTCCTCGATGATGTTGACGGCCGGAGCCGTGGTGTTGTGGCGTTCGGCAAGCCAGTCGTTGCCCAGAAAATCGTTGAAAATGCTCGGCAGCCAGTTCTGATTACGTCTTACAGGTACCATAGTTTTGTCCTCCTTGGTTTTATTTGGTTTAACATTTCGTTTCATCTCCGCGCCTCTTATGAAGCGCTTTCGTATCCGATACGGTCAAATCCTATGCCAGTTCGGAGAAACTGAAAAAATGTCATAAATTGTCACAAACGCGGCACAAAATTGCCGAAAAGGCAGAAAAAATGTCCTGACAGTATGGCGTCTCAAATATTTTCCTATTTTTGCAACATGGACAACGAATTGATTTTCCGGCAGGCACAGTCCTGCGAAACGGACCGCATCATGCAGATCATCCGCCAGGCACAGGCACGGATGCACGCGGCAGGCAGCCGCCAGTGGCAGGACGGCTATCCCGCCCCGGGACATATCTCGGCAGACATCGGCCGCAACCGCGGATATGTATTGTGCAAACCCGGCGTGGAAGGCCCGCTTTCAGTGATCGCCTACGGCGCGGTGGTGTTCGACGGCGAACCGGCCTACGACGCCATCGACGGACAATGGCTCACCGACGAGCCGTACGTGCTGGTGCACCGCATAGCGGTCGTCGACGGGGAACGGGGCCGCGGCGTGGCGGCGGAATTCCTGCACCGTGTGGAGACACTCGCGCAGGAACGCGGCGTCAAAGCCTTCCGCATCGACACCAACTTCGACAACCAGACCATGCTGCGGCTGCTCGAACGCACGGGATTCACCTATTGCGGGAAAGTCGTCTACCGGAGCGGCGAACGGCTGGCTTACGAAAAACGACTCTGAAAACACTCCGACACGAAAAAACAGAACCCGAGGCTCCACTCCCCGGGTTCTTTCATTTCACTGTTCAGCGCGTCACTATCTTCTTGAAGAAATCCTCCAGAGGAACATTGTAATAATCGCACAAATCAGCCAGCGTCGTCAGTGAAATGCTATGCCTTCCGCTTTCGATCCGCCCGATGTTCAGGTCGGTGTCGAACCGGACATTTTCTTGAGTAAGGCCTCTTTCCCGGCGGACTGTTTTCAGCCGATCCACGACTTGTTTCACCAGAATCTCATTACGCCGCTGCCGTTTCATAATGCAAATTTCCGCAATTATGCACTCAATTTTTACTACACACTTGTAGCACAGCGACTAAAACGACACCTTCAAACGTGTAGTTGCCGGAAGCATTACGAAAACAAATCCATTCAAGCCACTTTTCGGCCTTTTTAAAATATGCAAAAATAAAAAAATTGTTGTATAAAACAGCGAAAACAACCGGAACAGCGGCGAAAAAGCTGATGCCGGGGACCGTTCGTCACAGTTTTCACGCCCCGGTCTTCGGATCGCCCCGTCTTCCGAATGTGCACCGTATGCACTGCAAATCCGGCTCCGTTCGACTCCCGCAGAGTAGCGGTGAGCGCCGACTGGAAAAGAAAAACGACCTGCATTTCTGCAAGTCGTTGATTTTTAAGTGGTACCACCAGCAACCGAAAGTTGGTTTGTATGGCACTATTTCTCAATAAGTTATATCTTTATCACGATGTTAGTCCCTTGAATAAGATTTTCACAGCTTTGCACCGTTCGACATCAGTTTGTATCTTGGGTACGATTTCTGAGTGCAAAGATACAACTAATATTAGAATTTCAAATATTATCCTTTTATTTGTTCTCTAAAAGACTTACCTATATCCATTATTAACTTGTCATATTTTTCTTTTGTCCTTCTATTTTTATTGATGGTGTTTTGTGCATCTGCTTTAGATATTATTTGTTGAACTTGTTCTCCACCTTCAATTTGTATTCTTATATCTATAAGCTTTAATTTTCCGAATTGGAATTGTTCAAATTGTTCTATAAGTTGAATTAATTTCTCATAATGTTCTTCTTCTATTAATAGAAGATTATCGCTAATAGCATTACGAGTAAGCCTGATTTGTTCACTGAAAGATGGTATTTGATTAGGGTCTGCTTTTTGCCATAACAAATCAGCTTGTCGTTTTGTATATAGTAGAACTTTCCATAAATCATTATACAATTCAAATTGTTTCTCCGAATATCTGAGAAACTGGGATTTTGCTTTCTCTAATTCATTTTTTGTATTTTCCAATTCAGAAGCATACTTTGTTTTTATCACTTCTAATTCTTTTTCATGTTTATTATTATAAGCGTCTAATAATCTAGTTGAAAGGAAATTTCCAAACCATTTAGATAGTGCAATAATAACAACACTTGAACCACCGATTGAGACAATGAAGGCTGTTACTAACTTTACATATTCTATCATTTCCATATTTTAATAATATAATCCGTTATTCTGCATCCAAGTATTAATACTATCAGGGTCAATACTGCCAAATAAGTATTTGTTCTTTGATAAAAAACCAACTCGTTGCCCTCTTAAATATATGATAGGTGGAGTGGATGTATATGGATTATAAGGGCTTAAAGAAGAGTAAGGACTACCATAAGCTGAATACTGATTCTTAAATGAAGTAGCGGAATAGATACTACCATACAAACCATATTCATAGGAAATGGAATCTATATCGTATCTATTAAGAGAAAGTTTTCCTAAGAATTGCCCGTCACTAGCAATTAAAAAGGATTCACATCTTGCAATTCTATTATTGAAATCATTTATATTCATATATTTATTTTTTTATGATATATTGTTGTAATGGACTATTAGGTTTGTTAGGTATAGTCATAGAAAGAATGCCTACTTCTAAAAGTGGATTTATGATATTTTTTTTAAATCTACTTCGGTTTGTTTGTCCTACAAGTTTCATTATTTCTTGAATAGAATGGGGTTCTGAGCAATACGAAATTATTTGTTCCGCTATAGATGTATAACGTATATCCAGCTTAGGACATTCTTGGGACAAGCTTGGGACATTTATTATTTCATTTTTGATACTAATTCCTCTTTTAAATACAGCTGTAAACATCCCCTCTGTGTGAAATTCCGGTTCGGGAAGATTCGCTTCCCTCATGGCTTCTTGCATACGAGGAATACCAGATGCAACTCTTTCGACCAAGTGCATACGGGTAAATAACCCGAATATTAGTGGGTTACGTGTCATGCTTTTATGCCCGAAATTTTTAGCTACAATAGGCAAAAGTCCTCCGGGATTGGAAATCTCTACCCGGTCGTCAAACATTTCTATCATAATGCTTGCACCTTGTTCATAGTAATCACGGTGCGACAGGGCGTTTATAATGGCTTCTTTAAATACAGTCAGAGGTATTTCCCAAATTTCCTCTCTTGGTCCTGCTCCCTCTATTTTATAAGCTACTTGCAGTTTGCTTTCCAGCCAAGACATTGCCTGTAAATACTGTTGATACAATGAACCTCCGAAAGTTTTATCATCTATAATATAGACTTTATTTGTTCCCTTGAAAAGAACACATCTTGTAACAGCATGTGGAAACTTTCGTTCAGGTTGTTTGCCGAAGAACATCGCTGCACCATTTTTTGCCGTTCCATTCTCGGTAAACAGTTCCAAGTTTTCAAATATTTGTTTGTCGGGTGTGGACGGACTTAGTTTTGCTTCTGTTCGGAAATCTTTAATCATCTGTTCATCTGCATCTGTGTAGATATTGAACCAATGGCAGGGTATATGGTCGAAGAAGATTTTGTTACACTCCTGAAAGAAGCTGCGCATTTCTTCGGCTGTGCGAAGTTTCTGTGAGTTTGCCCCCTCACGGACATAGATAGAACCGGAAAATATATAAGGTTTATCCTTGCCGGACGGAACATCAATCACCCAAACAGTTTTATTCACAATATTTACGGAATACAATTCACAGTGGAGTGCAGGAGATATTTCGCTGATAGAACCTTGAATAGCAGAACGCTTATCGTTTTCTAAGTTAGTATCTACCACTTGTCCGTTATCATCTACTCCAATAAGCAAATATCCTCCGTCTGCATTGGCAAAAGCACATATTTCCTCTGTCAGTTCACGCACCTTTGAGGGAACACGGACTTTAAATTCCACATTGTAGCCCTCTCCGCTATCAATGAGTGATTGTATGTTTTCTGTATTTAACATGAAGTCCTATTATAGTTCTGCAAAGTTAGTCAATTTGTTGGATGTCTCAACATACTATCACATTCATTTTCAAAAGAAAATTGGCAAATTCTTGCTTTTTAAGAAATAAGAGATTACTTTTGCATCGATTTTTAAAATTATTCCGATGAAAGTACGCTAATTCTATTCATACAAACATTCTTCAATAAGGGTATCTTATTGTGTATTAGTGTACTTATTTCCAACATAACAACTTGTTAAGAGTTTTCCAGTATCCATGGGATAAGATTTGTGTTTGTAGTGAATAGTTCTATTTCTACTCGTTAGTAAGTATATTCATTAACAAACATTGTAACAAAGAATGCCTGTGAAAAGATTCTTGGAAACAAAGTTATTCAAGCTACTTACATATTCTATTAGTGATAGAAAAATAAATTCGTCTGAATTATCTGTAGCTTATGATGATTTTGTACGGCAGCTATTCTTATTTTGTCAAAATGAACAAGATATAATACTATTGTACTTTACTATTAATTATACCATAGCCGAAATCAAAGAATTGAATGTGCGATTAGAATTCGAATACGATAATTCTTTATTTGATATACGATTATTATTATCAAAATTGTCAAGTATATTAGATTCAACCTTTAAGATTGTGCAATTTCGATTAGAAAATCCCAATATCTTTATGCAGAATGAAGAAAATAGTTTTGTGTCCGATGTTTATTTAGCTAATGATGTCGATATGATTGATATAATGGAATTGATATGTGGCCTTTTTTATTCACATTCAGTGAGGAATAGAGTCGGAAACCCTGTAAATTTTTCTGATTTAACACGTGTTTTTGAAAAAGGCATGAATTTTAAGTTTGCAGACATTTATAAAAAAAGAGATGACGTTTTTAAGCGTAAAACTACAAAATTGACGGAATTTCTAAATGAGTTAATTATTGCGATTAAAATAGAAAGTAAAAATAGAGGATATTTATAGTCAGTAATATGGAATACAGAATTAGGGAATTAAAAGTTTCAGAAATTCGGCTTTTGAGGACATTTCTTTATGAAGCAATCTATCAGCCAAGTAACAGGGATAAACTACCCGTTAACATTATTGATACTCCTGAATTATATCTATATATTAAAGACTGGGGTAAGGCTAATGATTATTGTTTGGTATTAGAAATTGCGAATATAACTGTTGGGGCTATATGGATTCGGTTTTTAAAAAACGGATATGGATATATAAATGATACTATACCTGAACTTTGCATGTCTTTGCTAAAAGATTTTCGAAATCAAGGTTTGGGTAGTTTATTAATTAAGAGAATGCTTGATGATATAAAGTCATTAGGTTATAGGCATATATCGTTGAGTGTTTCAAAAGATAATTATGCAGCTGGCTGGTATAGAAAGTTAGGCTTCAAAGTTTATAAAGAACAAAAAGAAGATTATATAATGATAGTTGATTTATAGAGACTTAATCCTATAATATAGGGGAGTAGATAATCTATTACCCTATATTTTAATCTTTGTTTTCCCGAACTTTGCTTCATCAATCGATTGACAGACCATAATGTATAATCAGAAAAATGAAGCAATCATGTATATAGAGAATGACGATTTCAGCGTATGGATGCAGAAGCTGTACGCTAAACTGGAAGAACTCTGCAAGGATGTACGGGTACTGCGCAATGCCGACAGGGTGCTGCCCGAAGATGACAACCTGCTGGATAATCAGGACTTGTGCCTGCTGTTCAAAGTAAGCATCAAGACCCTGCAACGCTACCGGGCTATCGGTGCGCTGCCGTACTTCACAATCAGCGGAAAAGTGTACTACAAGGCTTCCGATGTCCGGGAGTTCATCAAGGAGCGGTTCAGCGTCACCACGCTGCGCCAGTTCGAGAAAGAACACTGCACGAAGAAAAAGAAGTGAATTAAAAAGCCGGGGCGGTTCTGCCCCGGCTTCGCTTTGGGTTTATGGTTTGCCCAGCTTGTCGGCTTGATCTCTTAGCTGCTCGGCTTGTTCGTTCAACAGCCTTGCCCGTTCCAACGCTTCCGCCTGCTTCCTGCTGCGGTATTCAAAGCCTTTCACCGAATCGGTCAGGCTTCGGATGAAAGCGTTGTCCCGTTCCCGGCTGAACTTCGTTTCCAGCAAATCAAGGCTGCTGCCGTCTGCCTTTCCTTTCATCAGGATATAGCGGTATTTTATATCGTTGTCCTGTAACCGCTGCATTCTTTGTATAAACCGCACATTCAATGCAAGCGACACAAGACAAATGATTATCCCTGCTGAAAGAAGAAAGAACTTGGGTTTCAAATAGGGAGTTACCCGGTATGTCAGTTTGCCGTACCATGAAACGGGCGTTATTTCTCCGGCTGGTGTATCATCAGCCGGGAACAACACTTTTAACCGCTCCTTGAAATATCGGTGCGAGGTCACGATAAGCCCCTTTATATCTTCAAGGTCTTGTTTTTGGTTCTCGGACTGCCCTTTTCCGATACTGCCGATTTGGTTTAGAATCTCCCGCACCGTGTTTTCATGAATGCCGGATTTGCCCTGCATATCCGAAATGCGCTGTTCGATAACGTCCAGTCGGTTAATCGTTTCCTCCCGGCTGGCTGGCGTTACCTGCCTTTCCTGCCGTTCTTTCAGTTCCGTAACCATGGAGAGAAGCCCCTCCAAAATTAAGTTATTTTCCATGTTCCTATAATTTTAAGTGTCGTTTCTTTTTCTTCTTTTTTCTTTCACCGGGATTGTCGGGCGTATCATCAGCCAGAGAGGATGAAGCGGAGAACAGACCGCCCAAGCCTGCCAGTAACGGACTGTCGGCTTTGCCCGGTGTCTGTGCTGGTTCCTGAACAGGTGCGGAAACTATCTGCCTATTGTTTCCGGCAGTGTTCAGCCCCACATCCCCGAAACATTTATCCAGCTTGGAGAAACTGAAACTACGGTCTATCTCCGAACCTTTGAACGTGTATTCACCTTTGGAAAAGGATATGCCCTGTATCTCGCTTGTCTGCCCCTTGTATTTGAACTGGATAGTAATACCCTTTTCCGCTAACCGCCCCTGTAACTGCTGCCAGTTCTTGGACTTCCCGGATTCATTTTTTACAGCGTTGTAAATCTCGTATTTGGATTTGTCCGGTTCTCTCAAACGGTGCTGCTTTACATGCTCCTTGCCTTTAGCGAAATAAAGCCCGTGTTTGGCTTTCAGCTTCTTGCATACCTGCTCGTTGCGGTACATGTCGTTCCTGTCCGAAATGGTCTTGCCGTTGTTGTCTATACGGTTGAACACGATATGCACGTGCGGGTGTTCCCGGTCTTGGTGGCGCACGATGATATACTGCGTATCGGTGATTTTCATTTCACGCATGTACTCCTGCGCAAGCTGTATCATTTTCCCGTCTGTCAGCTTGGGTGCGTCCACCGGGGAATAGCTTAGCGCAATATGTCCGACAGGCTTTTTCAGGTCGGGGTTCATTCCGGCTTGCAGTATGAAACTGCGTATGATGTCCCGGCTGCTTTCCGTCAATACTCCCTCCGCATGAAGCAAAGCAGCCTGTTCCTTGCCGAGTACATAGTTCACGCAGCCTTTAAATCCGCTTCCCTTTTTTATTTTTCCAATCATCCGACAACTGGTTAATGATTTCAACAATCCTGTTTTTGAGTTTTACCAGTTCCACCGCCACCAGTGCGAACCCTCCGGCATTCGCCCGGTGCGCCAACTGATTGATGTTGTTGGCTTCCCCTGCCAGCTTGCGGATAGTGTCCGCATCCTGCCTGTTCAGCCGGGGCGTTACCTCTGCCGAAACAACCGCCTGCCGGACGTACTCGCTGACGCACAGCCCGGTTTCGGCGGCTCGCTTTCTGATTGCGTAGAACTGTAACTCGGTCAGCTTCGTGCTGACTACCCGGTTCTGCTTGTCTATCCGGCTTTTTGCCGGGCGACCTCCCGTTTTGTTCTTTATCTCTGTCATAGTTTTTTGCTTTTAGCTGGTATCTTAAAAATTGCGACCAACGGGAGAAATTTTCTTTGCTGTCAGGCAAAGCAAGGTGTTTCGGTTTACCGAAACATAACCTTGCTCTCCCTAATCACACAGCCTGCCGTCGGTTCATGCCGCCAGCCTTGCAGGTCACATCCTTAGCCCTCTCTTTCTTTTTTCACCCGGATTTTGTCTGTTATCATGCTCCGGCTGGGGCTTGTCGGTAACTGTCAAATCTTGGGATTGCTTCACTTTAAGGCTACGCAGATAGTCGTTCAGGTCATTGTGACCGCTGTACAGGTGTGATGCGTCACGTACACGCCATTTGTATTCCTGCCTTATGGCTTCAACCGCTTTCCTCCCGGCTTCGTCATTGTCAAGCATACAATGTATATGCCCGTAACCAGCCAGCGGATATAAGGCTTTATCCGTGTTGGCGGTGGAGTTCAGGATAACGTAGTCCTGCCAGTCGGTGCAGGGTATATCCGGGCTTTTCTGTTGCCGGATAGTGAGGAATGAGAGGAAATCCAAAAAGCCCTCGAACACGAAACAGGTATCTCTCGGCTCTCCCTGCTGCCGTATATGGGTGATGTCTTTCGATGTGCTGCCCTTGAAACGGGGATTGCGAAGCTCGTAACCTCCTGAATCATTCCTGAACGCCAGCGCAAAATAAGGCTTGCCACCGATGCGGTAATACATTTCCTGCACGTATGGGGATGCCGTTCCGGGGGAAATCCCCCTTTCCTGCAAATAGCGTATGAGTGCCGGATTCTGTAACGGCTGTATTCTGCGTATCTCTATCGGGCTGGCTGCCTGCCTTTTCGTGTCCCTTTCGGGCAGTTCTTTCCCGTGAAAGGAAAAAGAGGCGGTGTCGCCCTGTTCCAGTCGGCAGATAGCACCGTAGGCGTTGCACTGGTGTTGCTTCATTACAAGGTCGATGAGCGTCCCGCCCTCACCAGTTCCGTAGTCACACCATAAATTGGCGTTATAATCCACCTTGAAACTTGGCGTGTTGTCCTCCCGTAAGGGGCTGCGGTACATCCCGTAGCTTCCCTTTTCCTTGGCTGGCTGGATTCCCAAAGAGTTCAGGTAATCTTTGATACTGATATTGTTGGCTTCCTTGTAGGTCATAATTCAACGGATTGTAGTACATGTAGTAACATAGTAATTATTTATCCTTTAAAAAAGGAATAAATATATTCTATATATTATATTGCCGTTTTTTCTTTTTCCCGGATTTTCCAAAAGTTTGGGATTCTATCTTACTTCATACTACATAATTGGTAAACTGTTGTTTATTAAATCATTATGTGTATATCAGACAATATGTAGAAGCTACTACATTCCGGTTCTACCCGTAATCATCCCCTGTACGGGAAGCCGGAACGGGCTTTATCCTGTACCCATATACCGGATAATGGTTGTTGTTGATGCGCTTCTGTACCCGCTTGAAACCGATTTTCCGCAATGATTCGCCCAGCCTTTTTTCGGATAGCTGGACGGGGGATATATTACGCAGGTATGCGAGTACCTGTGCCGTTGTCATGAAGAACAGGGCTTCTTCCTCCTCTGTCGGCTTCTCAAAGTATTGTGTCAGCATCTCAAACTCGATTGTCTGTACCTCAAATTCCGCATTTGTCAGGTGCAGTTCTTCAATCTCCGCATCATTGAACCAGTAGCGCACGCCCTGACGGTACAAGTACATGATTTCGGAATAGACGTTATCCATGCGGATGCTTTCTGCCGTGGGCTTGTCTATGTGCAGCACCTCGAACGGCAAAAAACGCCTGCTGCCTGTCGGGTCGGTCAGGAACTCGTTGCCGTTCACCGAAGCCATGAAGCTGGCGAGGTGCGGGTATTCCTCGATGTAAATATCATACGGTCTGCGGTACTTCACCGCCGGAGTGGTGATAAGATTCTTCAATGCGTTCTCGTTCTGCTTGTTGAGTTCCTTTAGCTGGTCGTCAATGTTGATGAATAGGTATTCGGCTATCAGTGTCAGGATATCTTTGCCCTGCGGGTCTATCTTCCCGGTGAACAGGTAGTTCTTAAGCGGTGTCGGGCAAAGGTTGTCCAGCCACCACGATTTGAATTGTCCCTGCCTGTCCCCGGTCAGTACCAAACAAGTATGGTTCTGACACCCCGTGTCGTTCATCGCGTTGGCTACCACACCGATAAGCCATTTCGTGAAATATTCCTCCCATTTGCCGGGGTTGGCTACCTGTACCGTGTTCAGAAGCCTGCCGATATGCCCGTGTTCGGCAGGATTAAGTAAGGGCAGGGCGTTGAAATACTCCTGTATGGGGTGAGCCTTTCTTGCGAAGTCGCTTTCCAGTATCATGCGTATGTTGTCGGTTGAGGTGGCTATGTCAGCCGTTGCGTCCAGCCTGCGCCTGAAAGTGTTCAGGGCGAATTTTGTAACGGGCTGGTACAAGTCCGAAGAACCCGCAGCCCGGTATTCCGTCCGGCTCTTTACGGTGTTGAACCGGAAATCGTACAGGACGTTCAACAGGCTTTGCCGTGTTTCATCACCTCTTTTCTTTTTCATCGGGAAGTCTGTTAGAAGCCGGGACATACTGCTGCTGCATCCACTTTTTGAGTTCCTCCATGTCGAAACGCAGGGTACGCCCACGCTTGACGCAGGGTATCAGTCCCTTGCTGGCTAAATGATACAGGTAATTGACCGAATACCCGGTTATGCCGCTGGCAACGGATATTTTGACTAACACAGGCTCTTTTCCGTCCTGCCGTTCTTCGGGCTGTGCGCCCATGACCGGGGCAATCATCTTTTCGATGTTCTCCAGCCGTTTGAAAATTTCTTCGAAAGGATTATTCATAGGTGCTTGTTTTTTGAATTAGCACCACAAATAAAATAAGAAAAATCGGTAAAAAACAAAGCGTCAGCCGTTTGGAATCGCTTTGCTGCGCTCTGCTAAGTGGGGGAAACCGGGATTTCTGTTCTCTTATTGTTTCTTTCCTGCTCGTTTGGGGCAGTGGTGGACATTTTTGGACACGCAAGGTCATTTGCGGACAGAAAGAAACAACCTGTCATTCAGTCTTATATATTTGCACCAGTGAAGAAAAACGGAGTATTGATAATAATAAATATATCGGTTATGGAAATAGTGACGATTGAAAAGAAAACTTTTGAATTTTGGAAACAGAGGTTTGAAAATTTTGTGGGGCGTGTGGATGCGCTCTGTGTGCCTTTACGCAGGAAGCGTGACAAATGGCTGGATAACTGCGAGACCTGCCGTTTGCTGAATGTTTCAGCCCGGACGATGCAGACCTACCGTGACACGGGGAAACTGCCTTATTCGCAGATTAACAATAAGATTTACTATAAGGCTTCGGACGTGGAAACATTTCTGCTTAGCCAAATAAGGGACAATTCTAAAAAGTAGGCGTATGGATTTGATAACGAAAGATTCCGAAACCACGCTGGTACTGTTTTCCTCCCTTGACAGGGTGCTGGAAAACGTGGAGTACGTGGTAATGAACTATCGCCCGGTATTGAACGGTGAACACTACTTGACGGGCGAGGAAGTGTGCAGACGGCTTTGCATCAGCAAACGAACGTTGCAGGATTACAGGGACACGGGACTGCTGGGATATGTGCAGCTTCCGGGAAAAATCATCTACCGGGAAAGCGAGATTTTAGACCTGCTGGAAAGGTATTACAGAAAATGAAATCTTGAAAACGTGAAATCTTGTTTTCTGTATTTATTGTTTGATTAATTAAAAGCCAGCAATCATGGTTTCTTGAAAACTATGTTGCTGGCTTCTTCATGTTTATGCGGATAGTCTTTTCAATATCTTGTTAATTTTGAATTTTTATGAATGCTTTCCCATTTTGATTCTCTATAATTTTCATTGCAGGTGTTGATGAAAATGTATGAGTTGTAGCATGAAACACAGACAGAACTAAATCTTGTAATTGAGAGTCTTTTTCAAGATATTCTATTTTTAACCCTTTTGATTCTGCTTTTTCACGGGATATATGGCGACCATGACTTTTAAAGTTATCGTGATTAGCCAAAAAAGATGCTATATTCTCTATAATAGGAGCTTTGACATCTGGAGCTTCTGTTTTGAACATGAATCTATTAAGCCAATCTCTAATTAAGTTTTCAGACATTTTGATATAATTTTCACATTGTGTAATGACAGAAGGACCATATTGATTAAGTAATATAGCCCATGCTTGTTTATTGGGTTCGTTTACTTCTTGTAATGCTTTATAGAATTGGTCAATTATTGCTTTTGCTGGATTACTTGTGGGACCGTTAGGACTATTAATAATCAACTGTGGGTCTACGGGACCTATATTAGAATGTTTTCCCATGACAATACTAGCTCCTGAACATGCAATCATTGTGGCAGCAGACATTGCTATTTGGGGAATAATAACTCTTACTTCAGGAAATTGAGCATGCAAATATTCGACAATACCTTCTGCTGCTTCGGGAGAACCTCCCGGACTGTGTATAATTAAATCTACAGGCTTTTTTTCAAGTCCGTATGAAACTTCCATCATTCCTTGCACATCTTCCTCTGTTACCGAAAGTAATTCGGGAGCTCCACCTTTTTGGGTAAAAGCAGTTGCGTACAAAATAATATTTCTGTTTGTATATTTAGATAGTTCAGAAAGGTATTTGCGTCGAATAAAATCAAAAGGAGCAGAATTCCCTTGGGCACTTTCGACTTTTAATTCTGTTAATATTTCACTCCATGTTGGCATAATTGATTCGGTTTAGATTTAATGTTATATTCAATTGAAGAATTTGCAGAAACAGTGTCACTGACGGTTTTATAACGAGTTCCACTAGTTATTTCCCATTTTTGTTTTTCTTGCTCTTGCAATATTTGATATATCGCAGGATTATTTACTTTTAAGTTTTCTATGATTCTGTTCATGGCTGTTATAACGATTACTTTAAATGCAAATATAGGCCTTTTTCCTTTTAAAAGTTTACAATTCAGCATTAAAGTTGCTGAAAAATGATATTTTTCTCTCTACGTATTGCATATCCCTTAGTATCGTTTGGTCTAATACCTTTGCGTAGTGCTGCGTCATTCGGGTGGATGAATGCCCCAGCATTTTAGCCACGTTCGGCAGTGACACGTTGTTAGCCAGCGCAATAACCGAAGCGAAACTGTGCCGGGCTGTGTGCGTGGTCAGGTTCTTTTTAATACCGCAAAGGTCGGCAATCTCTTTCAGGTAGCTGTTCATCTTCTGATTGCAGGGAACGGGCAACAAAGTTCCTTTATCCATGCAGTAGGGGTTATCCTTATACTTTTCAAGTATCTGTTTGGGAATGCTCAAAAGCGGGATGTTACAGAGGTTGTTTGTCTTTTCACGGGGTTTCACTATCCACAGGTTGCCGTTGCTGTCCTCTGAAACGTGTTCGGGGCGTAAGTTATACACGTCTATGAATGCCAGCCCGGTATATACGCAGAAGATAAAAACATCCCGTACCAGTTCCAGCCGTTCAATCCTGAACTCTTTCTGCCATATCCGGTTTATCTCGGCTTGGCTTAGGAACTGTTTGTTTACCTCCACCTCGTGAAACTTGATTCCTGCAAACGGGTTCTTTGTCAGCCACTCGTTGGCAATGGCAAGGTTTATCACTTTCTTAAAACATTTCATGTACCGGATAACGGTATTCTGTGCGCAATGC
>JAGZBF010000049.1:0-2644 GCA_018370025.1 Collinsella sp.
TAAAAGCGACCATGCAGACAAGCAATGAGGGAACAGAAGCGATTCGCCAACTACTACAGGCAGTCCGGGAACAGACCGCAAAACAGCTTCCAGCTCCAGGTTCTTCAGGAAGAAAACGACCGACTGCGTAACGAAATCAAAGTTCTTCAGGAGTATAAAGAAAAAGCACACCGGGAACTTTGCCGGGTACGTGACGAACAGAAAACTTTCGGAAAAATAAAAGTAAAAACAGAATTTAATTTATAACTCTATATCATTTATTTCATGAAAAAAAACAAGATTATTTTATCAGTTTCAATTGTCATTTTATTGTGTTTAACTATCATTTCATTAAAGCAATTTTCGCACAAGTCAATAGCGAACAAGAGTAAATCAGAGCTAAACAGTCAGGTTATCAGCGATTCTATTTCTAAGATTGCATCCGAATATCCAGGAGAAATCGGAGTTGCTGTAATCATAAACAATCAGGACACAGTAACAGTAAACAACAAAAGTATTTATCCAATGATGAGCGTATTTAAGGTTCATCAGGCATTAGCTCTTTGCAATGACTTTGACAAAAAAGGTATTTCCCTTGACACATTGGTAAAGATAAATAGGGAAAAACTTGATCCAAAAACGTGGAGCCCTATGATGAAAGATTATTCAACATCTGTCATATCATTAACAGTGAGAGATTTATTACGTTATACTCTTATTCAAAGCGACAATAATGCAAGCAATATCATGTTTAAGAATATACTCAATACTGCACAAACAGACAGTTTTATAGCGAAACTCATTCCACGTTCGAGCTTTCAAATAGCTTACACGGAAGAGGAAATGTCAGCTGACCATGACAAAGCTTACTCTAATTATACATCCCCTCTTGGTGCCGCAATATTGATGAATCGTTTGTTTACAGAAAGCCTTATTAGTAACGAGAAACAAAATTTCATTAAGAATACATTGACAGAATGTAAAACAGGTGTGGACAGGATAGTAGCTCCGCTTCTTGATAAAGACGGGGTTGTTATAGCACATAAGACAGGCTCAGGTGATGTCAATGAAAATGGTATTCTTGCAGCTCACAATGATGTAGCCTTTATACGTTTACCTAATAACAAATACTATACATTGGCTGTATTCGTAAAGGATTTTAAGGGTAATGAAAAACAAGCTGCAAAAATCATAGCCCGCATATCCGGCACTGTATATTCATTATTGATTCAATTTTAGGGAAACAAAAAAAGCTTTTCCAAGAACTAGTTGTTAATTCCCTTACCCTGCATATCAAGGTAAGGGAATTAACAAGCCCTAACACAAGTGGTATGTATATGTAGAATCACATACCCATTCCAAACCCCCGGCTTCTTTTCCTGGGCTGGTCGAGTTCTTCCTCCTGTTGCTTCTTCCGCTGCGGTACCTGGTTGATTTCCGGAACTTGGGAAATACTGTTTCCCTGTTGTTGGCTCTCTTCACGGCCTTGTTCCTGGTGCGGTTCCTGAAGATCCCGGTTCCATTCGGCTTTCATCTTCTCAAGCCGTTCATGGTTCACACGTTCCGCCCACTCCTTTTTCTGGAATATTTCTTTCGGGCTTCCGTTCTTCATGGTATTGAGATAGTCGAAGGTCTGTTCCGGGGCCCGGTCATACCCTGTGCGCTTGTCAAATGAGGTTTCACACTTTCGGAAAAAATCTGTCCTGTCGAAACCTCCCTTCACGTTTCCACAGTTCTTCTTCCCGGTGTGGTTGGTCTTTGGGCTTAGCTTCCTGGTGTTGCTCCTGTCCTTCCGGCTGACGATGATATGTGCGTGCATGTCGTACCGGTCGGCTCCCTTCCTCTCAAAATGGATCTTTCCGTAATACTCGATATCCTCTTTGTTCAGGCCTTTTCCGAACCCTTCCGCATAGTGCTGCATCACATCATCACGGACATACTTTCTCATGGCTTCAGCCTGTTCCTTCTCTGTCTTGCCCATTTTCTCCAGCTCCCGGCTGGAAGGGCTTACCGTGATCACATAGAACTTCGCATCGTTCCGGCTTAATTTTGCCTTGTTGTTGTCTATTTTGAAGGTTACTTCCTGTGCGCTTATGTAGTCACGAGAATTATTGAAAAACGGCTGCACTTCCCGGCCGTTCTTCATGCGCTCCAGATCTTCATGCTGGAGATAGGTCGTTACTCCTGTGCAGCTCCCTGTATTGGCATAAATTCCGGAACCGCCACCCTGAATCTTTATGTTCATAGCCCCCTCCTTTCCTTTTCCCTCTCATAGACCTTGTTTATGTCATCGAGCAGCCCGGTCTTTCCTTTTGCATCGAGGAAAGAAACGATATGCTTATAGGCTTTAATCTGTGCCGTTTCGCTGGCTTCTATCCGTTTGAAGATAATCTCCTGGTTCTTCCTGATAGTTGAATCTGCATCCCGCACCGCTTTTTCTGTCTTGCCTATGGCCTTGCCGTTGTTGTCGGAACTGTTGATAATCTCGGCAAGCAGCTCCTTGTTGTCCTTCAGGAACCGCCTGAACTTTTCTTCCGAAAGTAAGGATGAAAGGCTTATGGTTATCTGTGTGCTGGCTCCGGCCAGAGCTTCACAAGCCGGACGCACAAGATCCGTTTCCTGTTTCTTCAGGAATGCGAACACCTGATCCATGCGCTTGATAAGC
>JAGZBF010000050.1:0-2624 GCA_018370025.1 Collinsella sp.
CTGTCTCTTTCAGATACTGAAGCGTCTCCTCACCCTTTTTCTCAATGTCCTTATGTACGGCAGCCATTTCCTCCCATGCCTTATGGGCGGCTTCCTTTACTTCAGATGCGGGGATATCCGGGAAAATCTCAGTCAGTCTCTTTGTGACGATTTCCTCAGAGGTCAGGGCCAGGAACGGATTCATAAAGGTAATGGACGGATCGTGAAGCTCGTCCACATTGTTCTTAATATTCTCTGCATAAGAGGTAACGATAGGGCAGTTGTAATGGTTGACTGCATCCGGGAATTCATTTCGCTCGTAAGGGATACACGGATAGAAAATGAATTTCACACCATTTTTGATCAGCCAGGTCACATGTCCGTGGGCAAGCTTGGCCGGATAGCACTCGGATTCGCTTGGAATGGATTCAATGCCCAGCTCATAAATCTTTCTGGTGGAGGTAGGAGAAAGCACTACCTGATATTTCAGCTCAGTAAAGAAGGTATACCAGAAAGGATAATTCTCAAACATATTTAAAACTCGCGGAATACCAACTTTTCCCCGGGTAGCCTTATCCGGAGAAAGAGGCGGATAGGAGAAAAGGCGTTTGTACTTATATTCATAAAGGTTGGGGATATGATCCTTATTCTTCTCCTTACCAATACCACGCTCGCAGCGGTTGCCGCTTACAAACTGACGCCCGCCGGTGAATTTGTTGATGGTAAGACGACAGTTATTGGTACATCCGTGGCAGTTGGCCATGGAGGTAGTGTATTTCAGCTCATTGATCTTGGCAATGGAAAGCATGGTAGTCTCACGTCCTTCTGCATGGTAGCGCTCCTTGGCAATGAGGGCAGCACCGAAAGCGCCCATAATACCGGCAATGTCAGGACGAATAGCTTCACAGCCTGCAATGCGCTCAAAGCTTCGAAGAACACCGTCGTTGTAGAAGGTTCCACCCTGTACCACAATATGACGTCCCAGCTCTTTGGCATCGGAAACCTTGATAACTTTGTAGAGGGCGTTTTTGATAACGGAGTAGGCAAGACCAGCGGAGATATCGGAAACTTCGGCGCCTTCTTTCTGTGCCTGCTTAACCTTGGAGTTCATAAATACAGTACAGCGTGTTCCAAGATCAATAGGATGTTTTGCAAAAAGAGCTGCTTTTGCAAAGTCCTGTACGGTGTAGTTCAGGGATTTTGCGAAAGTCTCGATAAAGGAACCACAACCGGAGGAACATGCCTCGTTAAGCTGTACACTGTCTACCGTCTGGTTACGGATCTTGATGCATTTCATATCCTGACCGCCGATATCCAGGATGCAGTCTACTTCCGGATCAAAGAAAGCAGCTGCATAGTAATGGGAAACAGTCTCAACCTCACCTTCATCAAGAAGAAGAGCCGCTTTGATCAGGGCCTCGCCGTAACCGGTGGAGCAGGAAAAAGCAATTTCTGCATCTTCCGGGAGAAGGCTGTAAATCTCCTTGATGGAGTTGATGGTGGTTTTCAGCGGGTTTCCGTTGTTACTGCTGTAGAAGGAATAAAGAAGAGTTCCGTCTTCGCTTACCAGCGCGGTTTTTGTTGTGGTAGAACCGGCGTCGATCCCCAGGAAGCATTTTCCCTTATAGGTGGAAAGATCTCCGGTTTTTACCCTGTAGGCACTCTGACGGTCATGGAAAGCCTGGTAGTCGTCCTCTGTGGCAAAAAGCGGCTCCATACGTTCTACCTCAAAATCCAGCTTGATGGTGGTCCGCATGCGTTCCTTCAGTTCGGTCAGGGAAACGGTAACATCCTGCTTTGCATTCAGGGCGGAGCCGATGGCTGCGAACAGATGAGAGTTGTCTGGTGCGATAATATGTTCATCATCCAGCTTCAGGGTTCGGATAAAAGCAGTCTTCAGCTCAGAAAGGAAGTGAAGAGGCCCGCCAAGGAAGGCAACGTGTCCGCGGATCGGTTTACCGCAGGCAAGACCAGAAATGGTCTGGTTGACAACTGCCTGGAAAATGGAGGCAGAAAGGTCTTCCTTAGTTGCTCCGTCGTTGATCAGTGGCTGGATATCTGTTTTTGCGAAAACACCGCAACGTGCCGCAATGGGATAAAGTGCCTTGTAATGTTTGGCGTATTCATTAAGACCTGGTGCATCGGTCTGGAGCAGAGATGCCATCTGGTCAATGAAGGAACCGGTACCGCCGGCACAGATGCCATTCATACGCTGCTCTACATTTCCGTTTTCGAAATAGATGATTTTGGCATCCTCGCCTCCAAGCTCGATAGCAACATCTGTCTTTGGTGCCAGCTTCTGCAGGGAAGTGGATACGGCGATAACCTCCTGTACAAAAGGTACTTCCAGATGATTGGCAAGTGTCAGTCCGCCGGAACCTGTAATGACCGGACAGAGTGTCAGTTCACCCAGCTGATCCTCAGCTTTCTGAAGAAGATCTGCAAGGGTTTCCTGGATATTTGCAAAATGTCTCTCATAGTCGGAGAAGACAAGCGTATCGTTTTCGTCTAAGATCGCAATCTTAACAGTGGTGGAACCAATGTCAATTCCAAGTGTGTGTTTCGTCATAAAAAATTGATGTCCTCCTCGTTGTATCTATATAGGGGTTGCCCGACTCTGACATTTCTGTCAGATGGGAGTTGTT
>JAGZBF010000051.1:0-2613 GCA_018370025.1 Collinsella sp.
TGCCCAGGGATATGTAAAGAATATGATCACAGATAAGGACGGAAACATTATCGGTGTTCCAGGCTATACAGGATATTTTGCATTCTGGGTAAATCAGGAGATCATGGATGAGGTCGGAATCAAATCCATTGATACAAAAGAGGATTTCATGAAGTATATGAAGGCTGTTTCCAAGGACGGAAGATTCGGCTACGGCGGTTCCTGGGAGAAAACTTATGCATTTAACGAGCTTGCACAGTTTGTAAACATGTTCGGCGGCGATTATTTTGACTGGACCAAAGAGGAAAACAAGGAAGCAGTTCAGTTCCTCCACGATCTGGTTGCTGATAAAGAAACATCCATCGAGCAGATCGCTGATAAATATGAGCAGATGAATCCGAAGATCAATGACGGAAAATACGGATGCTGGTTCATGTGGGGCCTTGGAACAGATTATGCAAAGGCAGATATGCTTGGCGCAGATAAGATCCACATGGAAATGGTACCGGATTTCAGCGGCAAGGGAGAGCGTGCGATCTTTACAGATTCCTGGAGCTATGTTCTCAACAAAGCATCCAAGAATAAAGATGCAGCTGTGAAATTCCTCCAGTATATGGCTGATGAAGGCGGAATGGAAGCTTCCTATAAAGCATTTGACAGATATCCTGCAAGAAAGGATGTTGCAGAGAAGGTAGTTCCGGATTCTGACCCGGCAAAAGAAATGTACAGCAGATATGCAAATGAATGCAATGTACAGGGACGTCCGATGGTGGCACAGACAATGGAATTTATCAGCGATATGGGAACAATCTTCCAGTCCTGTATGAAAGACGAGATTACAGTTGATGAGTTCTGCAAGAAGGCTCAGGATGTGGTAGATATGTATAAGTAAAAGATATAAAAAAACAGCAATGTAAAGCAGAGGTAAAAGTCTGCTTTACATTGCTTGATGAACAGGGAGGAAAGTTCCATGACAATAAGCAAAAAAAATATGAAGTGGATACCATGGCTTTTGATCCTGCCGGTTGTACTGATTCGAGGTTTTACAACAGTATATCCCATTCTGATGACTGTGAAAAACAGCTTCTTTAATATCAGTATCCTTGCAGGTATCAATGAATTTATAGGCTTCAAGAATTACCTGAAGGTATTTTCTGATCCTAAAGTGCTCACATCGATCAGCTTTACGGCAATATTTGTGGTTGCTTCCATGATCTTTCATGTGATCCTCGGAGTTATCCTGGCACTGATCCTGAATATGAAATTCAAAGGCCGCCGTTTTCTGAGGACCATCGTGCTGATCCCGTGGGCTATGCCTGCAGTAGTAGCCGGTATGGCTGCAAAATGGGCATTTAACAATGATTATGGTCTGATCAATGATTTTATCCGCTGGTTTGTACCGGGTTACCAGAACAGCTGGCTGATCAATACAGGTACTGCAAGAGCAGCGGTAATTGCAATGGACCTGTGGAAGGACCTTGCGTTCTTTGCAATTCTTGTACTTTCCGGACTTCAGTTTATTTCCGGCGATATCTATGAGGCAGCAAAGGTAGACGGTGCAAACGGGATCCAGAGCTTTTTCCGGATCACACTTCCGCTGATCGCAAAAAATGTCCTGACTTTATGTATTCCGTTCACACTCTGGAGACTGACAACCTTCGATCTGGTTTATTCCATGACATCTGGAGGCCCTGGAGAGGATACTGCGCTGATCGCATACAGAATCACAACAGAAGCATTTACAAATCTAAACGTAGGATATGCTTCGGCGCTGGCTATGCTGCTGTTTGTTGTAATGGCGATCTTCAGCTGGCTGAATATACGTGTTATGAATAAGTTTGACAGTTAGGGGGAATTATCGTGAAGAATACAGGAAAATATAATGTTTATCATGGAGTGGTAGCCGTTGGAAGATGGGTTCTGTTTGCAGTTGTGGCTTTTCTGATCCTGTTCCCGGTTTACTGGATCTTTATTTCTTCGATCACACCGTCAGGAGAACTGTTTAAAACACCGATCGATTATCTTCCGGATCATCCCACACTGGAAAGCTATAAATTTCTGATACAGAATGTAGGACTGCTTTCAAAGATCGGAAATACAGTTCTGATCGTAGGCATTACACTTGTGATCAGTACCGTGCTGTGTGCAATGGCTGCCTATGGCTTCTCAAGATTTAACTCAAAGGGAGTTTCTGTTGCATTTGCGTTTGTTCTGGCTACCATGCTGATCCCTGAGGTTGTCACAGCCCGCCCGCTGTATGAGTTTATGCAGAAGGTAAAGCTGTATGATACATATCCGGGACTTATCCTTCTTTATATCAGTACCGTTATACCGTTTACGGTTCTGATCCTCAGAAACTTTGTCGGTGAGATCCCGATCTCACTGGAGGAGGCAGCTGCTATTGACGGCGCATCTTTTTCACAGAGACTGTTTACGATCGTTCTGCCGCTGATGAAGCCGGCAATCGCTACGGTTTGCATTATCAACTTTATTACCTGTCTGAATAACTTTTTCACACCGTTGTTTTATTCAAATGGTATTCAGGTACTTTCTGTTTCCATCGTACAGCTTCCGTTACGTGACAACATGTATGGAGTTCCGTGGGATCTGGTCAGCGCCATGGGATGGATCATC
>JAGZBF010000052.1:0-3015 GCA_018370025.1 Collinsella sp.
GAGGTGCCAAACCTCCCCGTCGATGTGAACTCTTGGGGGAGATCAGCCTGTTATCCCCGAGGTAGCTTTTATCCGTTGAGCGACGGCAATTCCACTCTCATACCGCCGGATCACTAAGCCCTACTTTCGTACCTGCTCGACCTGTCGGTCTCGCAGTCAAGCTCCCTTCTGCCTTTGCACTCTGTGAATGGTTTCCAACCATTCTGAGGGAACCTTTGGACGCCTCCGTTACTCTTTCGGAGGCGACCGCCCCAGTCAAACTGCCCATCTAACACTGTCCGAAGCCCGGTTTACGGCACTTCGTTAGAACTCCAATAACACAAGAGTGGTATCCCAACAGCGGCTCCATCGGCACTGGCGTGCCGGTTTCTCAGCCTCCCACCTATCCTGTACATGTGTTATCAAAATCCAATGTTAAACTACAGTAAAGCTCTACGGGGTCTTTCCGTCCTATCGCGGGTAATGTGCATCTTCACACATACTACAATTTCGCCGGGTCCCTTGTTGAGACAGTGCCCAAGTCGTTACGCCATTCGTGCGGGTCGGAACTTACCCGACAAGGAATTTCGCTACCTTAGGACCGTTATAGTTACGGCCGCCGTTCACCGGGGCTTAAGTTCCGTGCTTCGGTTGCCCTAACACTTCCCCTTGTCATTTTGCCGAGTTCCTTAACAAGGGTTCTCCCGCTCGTCTTAGGATTCTCTCCTCGCCTACCTGTGTCGGTTTGCGGTACGGGCATACTCTCGCTCCTTAGCAGCTTTTCTCGCCAGTGTGAATTCAACAGCTTCCTTACTAATCTTCAGTCCCCATCACAGCCCAGCCTTAACATGCGTACTTCACTACATGTCAGCCTCACTGCTTGGCCGGAGTCTACCATTCCCCCGGTCTGTCTATCCTTCTGTGTCACTGCTTCAGTCAAACGCTTAAGTACGGTACAGGAATATCAACCTGTTGTCCATCGCCTACGACTCTTGTCCTCGGCTTAGGTCCCGACTTACCCTGAGAGGACGAGCCTTCCTCAGGAAACCTTAGGCTTTCGACGGCAAAGATTCTCACTTTGCTCTCGCTACTCATGCCGGCATTCTCTCTCCCATACAGTCCACAGTCGCTCCCGCTTCTGCTTCTGTCCGTATGCGTTGCTCCCCTACCGATCAATTTCTTGATCCCCAGACTTCGGTATCACGTTTAGCCCCGGTATATTTTCGGCGCACATTCACTCGACCAGTGAGCTATTACGCACTCTTTGAATGAGTGGCTGCTTCTAAGCCAACATCCTGGTTGTCTGTGCAACTGCACATCCTTTTCCACTTAACGTGTATTTTGGGACCTTAGTCGTGGATCTGGGCTGTTTCCCTTTCGACAATGGAACTTATCTCTCACTGTCTGACTCCCGATCATCAATTAATTGGTATTCGCAGTTTGATAGGGTTCAGTAAGCTTTGTGGCCCCCTAGCCCATTCAGTGCTCTACCCCCAATAATCTAAATCGAGGCTAGCCCTAAAGCTATTTCGGGGAGAACCAGCTATCTCCGAGTTCGATTGGAATTTCTCCGCTATCCACAGCTCATCCCCGCATTTTTCAACATACGTGTGGTTCGGACCTCCACGGTGCTTTACCACCGCTTCATCCTGTCCATGGATAGGTCACCCGGTTTCGGGTCTACTGTATGCAACTATTCGCCCATTTGAGACTCGCTCTCGCTACGGCTCCGGTGCTCTACACCTTAACCTCGCTACACACAGTAACTCGCCGGCCCGTTCTACAAAAAGTACATGGTCGCTTTCGCTCCCACTGCTTGTAAACATAGGGTTTCAGGTTCTCTTTCACTCCCCTCCCGGGGTTCTTTTCACCTTTCCCTCACGGTACTATACGCTATCGGTCACCAAGTAGTATTTAGCCTTGGGGGGTGGTCCCCCCGACTTCCCACCGGATTCCTCGTGTCCTGTGGTACTCTGGATACCCGCCTCTCGATTCCTCATTTCGCCTACGGGGCTTTTACCCTCTCCGGCTGCACTTTCCAATGCTATTCGACTATGAGTAATCTCGATTCCGCAGGTCCGTAACCCCGACTCTCCGTAGAGATTCGGTTTAGGCTCTTCCCATTTCGCTCGCCGCTACTTTGGGAATCGATGTTTCTTCCTCTTCCTCCGGCTACTTAGATGTTTCAGTTCACCGGGTTCCCTTCGTAACACTATGTATTCATGTTACGATGACGGCCCTCAACGACCGCCGGGTTTCCCCATTCAGATATCCATGGATCAATGCTTGTTTGCAGCTCCCCATGGCTTTTCGCAGCTTACCACGTCTTTCTTCGGCTCTTGGTACCAAGGCATCCACCCTACGCTCTTATTAGCTTGATCATTTTTAGAATAGGCTCATTTCGATATGATTCTCTCACATCTGCATGATGTCTTGTTTCTACCTTTTGAAATTGCAGCAGATTACATATTACCGCTCTCTGCTTTTTTTCTTTTAGTTTTTTCTTTTCTCCGCGAATTTACTCGCTATGCAGTTTTCAAGGTTCGTTGGTGGGCTCAAGTGGACTCGAACCACCGACCTCACGCTTATCAGGCGTGCGCTCTAACCAGCTGAGCTATGAGCCCACGTGGTGGAGATGATCGGGTTCGAACCGATGGCCTCCTGCGTGCAAGGCAGGCGCTCTCCCATCTGAGCTACACCCCCATGGTCGCACTCTCTCAGCCTTGCTCGTTTGAAGATGTTCTCTTTCACACACCTTCAAAACCATATAGTGCTTCGATCTTTAAGCTTTTCTTCCATTCTCGGCTTCCTGTTCTTTAGGTTTCACCCTAGAAAGGAGGTGATCCAGCCGCACCTTCCGATACGGCTACCTTGTTACGACTTCACCCCAGTCATTGGTCTCGCCTTCGACGGCTCCCTCCTTACGGTTAGGATACCGGCTTCGGGCGCTCCCAACTCCCATGGTGTGACGGGCGGTGTGTACAAGGCCCGGGAACGTATTCACCGCGGCATGCTGATCCGCGATTACTAGCAACT
>JAGZBF010000004.1:0-95515 GCA_018370025.1 Collinsella sp.
GGAGAAGTATGTTCCGGTTCTGTGGTAAAATTCTCAGATTGGGATATGCAATCGGTCTTCCTTTGATAATTATTGCTATGTTATTTAATCAACAGATTATCGGATTTTATACGGATAATGCAGAATTAATAGAACTTGCTCAGTATCCGTTTATCGTGATGTTGCTGAATTACACATTTGCTTTGCCTGGTTATGTTTTTATGAATGCAGTAACAGGTACAGGTAATACCCGGATTGCATTTATCTTTCAGATTTCCACTATTGTCGTCTATCTGGCTTATTTGTATCTATTGAGTTATTGTTTCACAACGACTTTACCGGTCTATTTGACGGCTGAGTATTTGTTTGTGATTCTATTAGGTGTTCAATCTTACGCTTACCTGAAGATAAGCGGTATTAGTAAGGGGAATAAAGTAATATAGCCGATACCTTTATTTTATTGGTAAAGTGACGATCATTCGTATTCCTTCCTTATATGCAGGATCTATTTTTATCTCTCCGGCAAGTCGTTTTGTGATGAGCCGGCAGAGATATAATCCCAGTCCATTACCGGGAACAAAAGTGTCAAGTTTGGAGAAGCGGTTGAATACTTCTTCATGTTTCTCCTGAGGAATACCGCAACCGGTATCGGTGACGTATATCAGGATTTCTTCTTTGGATTTATCCACCCTATATCCTAAAGTGATCTGACCTTTTTCTGTGAATTTATTAGCATTACTCAGCAAGTGTTCGATTACTTGGGTCAGGTATTGGGCATTGCTTGGAATAATCATACTTTCTTCTGTAATCTCCAGCTTATATTCTATGCCCTCCTTTTTCTTGAGTTGCTCCATTTCATGTACACAGATGTGCTTCAAATCTGTAGGCTGACAGGGAAGTTTTTCTTCGGAAACATCCAGATTGGCAACTTCCAGCATACTGTTGATAAGACTTGTTAGTAATACAGTATTCTTTTGAATTTCCGGTGGAAACTCTTTGCGCATCTCCGCATCGATTTCTTCATTCATGATCAGATCGGAGAATCCGACGATAGCGTTGAGTGGAGTACGTATCTCATGGCAGATTGAGTTGATAAATGATTGTTTCATCTTTTCGCTTTCCTGTGCTTTGAGATGCAAGGCTTTTAATTCCATTTTCATCCTTTTCTCCTTCTTCCAGGAAAAATATAAATAGGTACAGATAAGTACTACGATTATTAATAAAATGCTGAGAGAAATGAGCATCGTTTTCTTATTTTTTATCTCCAGCATAGTCTTTTCATTATTGAGAGTATTCAGATCATACTTTACTTGTAATTCATTGAGCTGCTTATGTGTAGCTATTACTCGGCGTCGTGGTGACGGCGGGGCTTGCGGCCTCCGTTGTCGCCGGGACGGCGCGGGCGGTCGCTGCGCTCGGAGCGCTCACGACGCGGACGCTCACGGCGCTGGAAGTGCTCGCCGTCGCCCTCAGAAGCACCCTCGGCGCGAGCCGGGGCCTCGGGCTTATCCAGACGATCAAGCGAGATCTTGCCACGATCGTCGACCTCGATGACGACGACCTTGACCTCGTCGCCCACGTTGAGGACGTCCTCGACCTTCTCCACGCGGCCCTTGGCGACGCGAGAGATGTGCAGCAGGCCGTCCTTACCGGGCAGCAGGTTGACGAAGGCGCCGAAGGGCTGGATGGAGACCACGCGACCGGTGTACTCCTCGCCCGGCTCGGGAACCTTGATGATGAGCTTGATGCGCTCGACGGCCTGGTCCACGGACTCGCCGGTGCCGCCGACAAAGACGGTGCCGTCCTCCTGGATGTCGACCGAAGCGCCGGTCTCGTCCTGAATACCGCGGATGACCTTACCGCCGGAACCGATGACGTCGCGGATCTTGTCGGTCGGGACCTGGATGGAGACGATGCGCGGAGCGGTGCTGCGTGTGGTGTGGCGCGGCTCGGGGATCACATCGAGCATCTTCTGCAGGATGAAGGCGCGACCCTCCTTGGCCTGCTGCAGGGCGCGGGCCAGGATGTCGAAGGTGAGGCCGGTGGCCTTGTTGTCCATCTGCAGGGCGGTGATGCCCTCGGTGGTGCCGGTGACCTTAAAGTCCATGTCGCCCAGGAAGTCCTCGAGACCCTGGATGTCGGACAGGACCACGGTCTTACCCTCCTCCTGGATCAGGCCCATGGCGATACCGGAGACCGGGCGCTTAATGGGCACGCCGCCGTCCATAAGGGCGAGCGTGGAGCCGCAGGTCGAAGCCATCGAAGAGGAGCCGTTGGACTCCATGACCTCGGAGACGACGCGGATGGCGTAGGGGAACTCGTTCTCGTCGGGAAGCACCGGAAGCAGAGCGCGCTCTGCCAGATTGCCGTGACCGATCTCGCGACGCTTGGGGCTGCCCATGCGGCCAGTCTCGCCGGTGCAGAACGGCGGGAAGTTGTAGTGGTGCATGTAGCGCTTGCCCTCGGTGGGCTCGATGGTATCCAGACGCTGGCCCTCGTTGAGCATGCCGAGCGACAGGACGGAGAGCACCTGGGTCTGGCCGCGCTGGAACAGACCGGAGCCGTGAACGAGCGGCAGGTAGTTGTCCTTCACCATGATGGGACGGATCTCGTCGGCGGCACGGCCGTCGACGCGCTCGCCGGTCTCGACGACCATAGTACGCATGGCCTTCTTCTCGAGCTTCTTGAGCGCCACGGGGATCTCGCGCTCCCAAGCAGCCTGCTCCTCCTCGGTGAACTCGGCGCGGATGGACTCCTTCAGAGCCTCGACCTTGCCGATACGGGAGAGCTTGTCGGCGTCGCGCAAGGCGGCTGCCATCTCGTCGTAGTGGGCGAAGATGCGCTCCTGGACCTCCTCGACGGGCTGGTCGAGCGGGTACTCCTTCTTGACGATGGGGCCGTTGACCTGCTCCCACTCGGCGACGAACTCATCCTGAGCCTGGCAGAAAGCGGCAAGGGCCTCCTGGCCAAACTTCATGGCGGCGAGCATGTCGTCCTCGGAGATCTCCTCGGCACCGGCCTCGACCATCGAGATGAAGTCGGCAGAGCCGCCCAGCTCCAGATCCAGATCGGAGTTCTCGCGCTCCTCGTAGGTGGGGTTGACGATAAACTCGCCGGTCTCCACGTTGCGGCCGATGCGCACGCAGGCAAGCGGGCCCTCGAAGGGCACGCCGCCGAGCGTCATGGCCAGGGAAGCACCCATGACGTTGATGACGTCGAAGGGGTTGACCTGGTCGGCGACAAGCGAGGTAGCGACGATGTGCACCTCGTTGCGGAAGCCGTCCGGGAAGCTCGGGCGAATCGGGCGATCGATCATGCGGGCCGTGAGCGTGGCCTTCTCGCTGGGACGGCCCTCACGCTTGAGGTAGCCACCCGGGATGCGGCCGGCTGCGTACATCTTCTCGTTGAAGTCGACGGTCAGCGGGAAGAAGTCGTAGTTCTTGCGCTCCTTGGAGACGACCACGGTGTCGAGCATCGTGGTGTCGCCCTGCTTGACCAGGCAGGCGCCGGTGGCCTGCTTGGCAAGCTCGCCCGACTCAAAGGTGTAGGTCTTGCCGTACAGCTCAAAGGTCTTGGATACGAGTGTCATTGTTCTCCTTTACCCCACAGGCCCCTTGCCTGCGGGCTTCTCATGTGACGCGGGCCCCCTGCCCCCGTCACGCTTCAGAGCGTGATTGTTCGCGCCCTTACACAAAAAGAGCGCCCCGCTGCGCAGGACGCTCTTAGCATGTACAAATCCTACTGGATGTTGTCGCGGATGCCCAGAGCCTTGATGAGCTCACGGTACTCGACGATGTCGTTCTTCTTGATGTAGGAGAGAAGACGACGACGACGGCCGACGAGCATGAGCAGGCCACGACGGGTGTGGAAGTCCTTCTGGTGGGACTTCATGTGCTCGGTCAGCTCCTTGATGCGCTCGGACAGGATGGCGACCTGAACCTTGGGGTTACCGGTGTCGACCGGGGTGTTACCGAACTGGGCAGTCAGCTCCGCCTTGCGCTCTTTGGAAACAGTCATTGTTTCACCTTTCGTTTTGCGTCGCCCACGGGCGACTCGATTCGCCTCGGACTGGGAAGCCGCCGGTGGAGCGAACAACCAAGGTCGAGGTACCAACAGGTCGGTATGTTACCACAAGCAGCCCGCGCCTGCGCATCATCACCGACCCAACATGAATTCCATCGCGCGGAGGCGCTGATCGGTGTGCGTCGCAGCCCAAACATGCGAAAGCCCGAGCAGGAATGCCGCCGTATGCGGGTCGATTCGCTCGGCCATGAGCGCATCGAAGGTCATGGACATGAGGGCGCGCAGCCATGCGACCTCACCGGTCGAGACCAGCTCGGCACCCGGAACGCTCGACGCGCACGACCCGCACATGAGACCGCCCGCCTGGGGCGAAAAATACGACAGCATGGGGTCTCCGCACAGCACACAGGCCGAAAAATCGGGACGATAGCCAACGTGCGATAGCAGCTTAAAGACATATGCCGCCACAAGTAGGTCCATATGTGCCGTGTCAAGCCCGCTGCCCACCAGGGCAAGCGCTCGCTGCGTTATGGCAAAGGTAAACGGGTCCTCGGCGTCCTCGAACGAGCACACGCGCGCGACCTCGGCGATCGCGCTTGCGGCGCAGGTCGTCTCGTAATCGGGCGCAGCGCCGAGCGGCGCCTCCATAAGCTCGGCCTGAGAAACCACGTCGAGTGACCGTCCATGTGCGAGCAGCATATCGACCGTACAGAACAGCTCGCAGCGCGCAGCCAGGCGTCCGCCGGGTTTGCGGGCGCCCTTTGCCACGGCACGAACCTGCCGTCCCCGCTCGTCAAGCATCGTCAAGATCAGGTCGGTCTCTTTGAGCTTCGTCTTGTCGAGAACGAGCACCTTGGTGCGATATGTCCGGGAGCCTGCCATGCGCGCCGCGCGTCCTTAGTCCTCGGCGTTGTAGCCAAAGCGGCGAATCTGGGCCTCGTCGTCACGCCAGCCGGCCTTGACCTTCACGTCCAGCTCCAAAAAGACCTGCGTGCCAAAGATGCGCTCAAGATCGCGACGGGCGTCGATACCGATATGCTTGATCATCTCGCCGCCCTTACCGATGATGATGCCCTTTTGGCCCTCGCGCTCGACGTAAATGGTGGCGTGCACGCGCAGCACCTTCTTGGTCTGCTCAAGCGCATCGCAGATCACGCCAACGGAGTGCGGAATCTCATCACGGGTGCGGCGCAAGACCTTCTCGCGCACAAACTCGGCAACGAGCGTCTCATCGGAAGCGTCGGTACCCATGTCCTCGGGGAACCAACGCGGACCCTCGGGCAAAAAGTGCGCAACGGTCTCGATAAAGGCATCGACGTTGAAGTTCTTGACCGACGACGTCACGATCTCGTCGTCATATTCCATGAGTTCGTGGGCCGCCTTAAGCTGCTCCATGACCTGTGCGGGGTCGGCCTCATCGGCCTTGGTGAGCACCAGGACCTTCTTGGAACGAGCGTTCTTGACGCGCTCGGCAACCCAGGCGTCTCCCCTGCCGATCGGTTTGGTGGCATCAATCAAAAACGCGACAACATCGACATCGTTCAGCTCGAACAACGCGCTCTTGTTGAGCTCGGATCCCAAGCCGTCCTTGGGCTTATGAATACCGGGGGTATCGACAAAGACCAGCTGGTAGCCGGGACGGTTGACGACGGCGCGCATGCGGCGGCGGGTCGTCTGGGCCACCGGCGAGGTGATGGCGACCTTTTTGCCATAGCAGGCATTAAGCAGCGTAGACTTGCCAGCGTTGGGACGACCGACCAGGGCCACAAAGCCGCTGCGGAAACCGGGCTCAACGTCACCAAAGCCCGCGAGGTTGTCGTCCTCGTCGCACAGGGCGTCGAGTTCCTCGTCGCTCATACCCTCAAACGGGTCGAACTCCTCGACATCCTCGAGCTCCTCGGTATCCACCGCGTCCAGGGACTCGTCGTCCAAAATCTCATCGGTAGGCTGCATATTGTCGGACATGGGAATCCCTTTCTAAATAAAGTCGAGCGCGTGGGCAAATACCAGTACGCCCACAATCGCGGCGGTGATGGAAAGAACGTATACAGAGGCGGCGGCGATGTCCTTCGCACGCTTGGCCAGCGGATGGAGCTCCTGGGTCGCTAGGTCGACGATAGCCTCCATAGCGGTGTTGCACAGCTCGCCGTGAATCACCAGGCCACAACAGATGATAATCGTGGCCCACTCGGCAATGTCGAGCCCCACGATACAGCCGGCAATGACAGTGCACACGCCCGCCACGAGCATGACCTTAATGTTGCGCTCGGTCTTGACAGCGGTGACGAAGCCCTCCATGGCGTAGGAAAACGACTTTAAGAAGGACGGATGGTCCTTGTTCGATCCGGGAATCATAGACGGCTCCTAGTCGTGGGCGTGGTTGGTGATGGGGCCGACGTGGACTAGCTTGGGGTCCTCGCCGCGCTCAAGCGCCAGATCGCGCAGGATCGCGTCCTCGCGGGCCTCCATGACCTCGGCCTCGTCGTCCTCGATGTGGTCATAGCCCAGCAGGTGCAGCATGCCGTGAACGAGCATCAGACGGCACTCGTCAGCGGGGCTATTGCCAAAACCGGGGGCCTGACGGGCAATAACCTGCGGGGCCAAGATAATATCGCCGAGCTCGAGCGTCTCATCGGCGGGAATGTCATCGTCAAAGGCCGAATCGCACTCAAACGAGAGTACATCGGTGGTGCGATCGATACCGCGCCACTCGTGGTTAAGCTCGTGCATCTCGTCCTCGTCGACATACGAAAGGGAAATCTCGACTTCACGCTCAACGCCCTCGGCGGCAAGCACGACCTCGCAGATGTGCTCCACCTCCTGCGCGTCGAGCAGCGTATCGAGCTCGGCATCGTTGCTGATCAATACACTCAACGGGACTCCTTTCGGTCACGTGCGCGTTTCTCGCGCTCATCATCATAAGCATCGTATGCCTCGACGATACGTCCCACCAAGGCATGGCGCACCACGTCGGCACGCTCGAGGTGCGAAAATGCGACATCGTCGACACGGCCCAAAATCTGCTCAACGTCGGCAAGACCGCCACGACGACCCACCAGGTCGCGCTGGCTCAGGTCGCCGGTGATCACAAACTTGGAGTTAAAACCCAGGCGCGTCAGGAACATCTTCATCTGCTCGGGCGTGGTATTTTGCGCCTCGTCGAGCACCACGAAGGCATCGCTCAGCGTGCGGCCGCGCATGTAGGCAAGCGGGGCGATCTCGATCACGCCACGCTCCATAAGCTCATCGGTGCGCTCGCGATCCATCATGTCAAAAAGGGCGTCGTAGAGCGGACGCATGTAAGGATCGATCTTTTCCTCGAGGGTACCGGGCAAAAAGCCCAGGTTCTCCCCCGCCTCGACAACCGGACGCGTCAAGATCAGACGGCCCACCTCGTGACGCTTGAGCGCGGCAACGGCGAGCGCCATGGCCAGATAGGTCTTACCGGTACCGGCAGGACCCAGGCCAAACGTGATGGTATGCGAGCGGATGGCATCCACATAGCGCTTTTGACCGAGCGTCTTGGGGCGAATGACACGGCCGCGATACGAAAGCAGCACATCATCGCGAAGCGATGTAGCCTCGTGCTCACCGTCGCGCAATACGGCCAGGCAGCGAGAGACATCGTCGGCAGAAAGCGTGCGCCCGGAAGCAGCCTCACGAAAGGCATGTTCGAAAAAACGCGCGACCAGTTCGACCTCGTCCGGGTCACCGCTCACGGCGATGCTGTCGCCACGGGCGACCACGTGGGCGCGAACTGAGCTCTCCAGCGCACGAAGGACGCCGTCGCCGGCACCCAAAACGCGCGAGGGGTCAATACCCTCGGGAACGGTAAGTCTAATCTTCGAGGCTTCCATGAACCTCCCTGCGTGCATGGACCAAGCCGGAATCATCGACTCCGATGATAGCAACATCGAGCAGGCACGGGGCTGTAAGTCCACAGGTATCGTCAAGACGGGCATGATGGAACGAGCCGAGCGTCAGGTTGTCACCATACTCGAGCACGGCACGCTCGACCGTGCCCACGCGACGACGAGCGTCGGCAATAGCGAGCTCCTGTGCGGCGGCCCGCATACGGCGGCTGCGCTCGGCCATAACCTCGGGTGGCACCTGGTCGGGCATGTCGGCAGCAAGGGTACCGGGACGCTTGCTGTAGCGGAACACGTGCATACGCGAGAAACCCACACGGCGGCACAGCGCCAGCGACTCCTCGAACTCCTCGTCCGTCTCACCAGGAAAACCGACGATGACATCGCACGAAAGGGACGCCTGGGGCAAGTTGGCGCGAATCATACGCACCGTGTCCTCAAAGGCCTCGGCGCTATAGGGACGGCCCATGCGATGCAGGGTCGCCGTGCAGCCGGACTGCACGGGCAGGTGCAAAAACGGGGCGATACGCTGCGGGTAGCGCGCCATAACCTTAAGCAGGCGCTCGGAGATATCCATGGGCTCGACCGAGGAAATGCGCACATGCGGAATAGACGTGCGCTCCATGATGGCCTCGAGCAGCTCATCGATTTCGACGTGCTCGTCGGTCGCGCTCTTGCCATCGTAGGCACCCAGGTTCACACCGGTCAGCACCACCTCGGGCACGCCGGCCTCCTGGGCCTCGCGAACTTGCTCGAGCACGGACTCGACGGGCACGGAGCGCTCGGGGCCGCGCGCCTTCCACACAATGCAATAGGTGCAGCGATGGTTGCAGCCATCCTGAATCTTCACGCCCAGGCGAGAGCGACCGAGCGCATCGACCACCTCGCCATCGCTGCAGGCGGGAACGCTATCGGACTCAACACCCAGCACCTCGCAAACACGTTCGGCGACATCTATCTTGGACGGCTCGGCAATCACGCGATCCGAAAGCTCCGACAGCTCCTCGGGATGCAAATTGACCACGCATCCGGTCACGACCACATAGGGCTCGTTTGGATGGGCCAGCGCATGACGGACGGCCTTACGGGTCTTAGCCTCGGCCTCGCCCGTAACGGCACAAGTGTTAATGACGATCAGATCGGCATCCTGGGGCTCCACAATAGCAAAGCCCAAGCGCATAAGATCGGCAGTGATACGGTCAGACTCAACCCGGTTGACACGGCAGCCGAGGTTGACGACGGAAATATGGGGTGCGAGCACGCGGGCTCCTTAATCGAGGATATCGTCGAGGGCACTCTTGATACGGTCGGTCACCGACTTCTTACCAGAAGCGACGTCATCGCCCATCTCATCGGCAAAAGCACGGAGCAGCTCGCGCTGCTTATTGGAAAGATTGGTGGGAACGACCACGCGCAGTTGCACGATCAGGCGGCCACGCGAACCGCCACCGCCAATGCGCGGCATGCCGTAATTATTGACGCTCACGGTGTCGCCGTACTGGGCGCCGGCGGGAACCGTCACCTTAACGACCTCGTCGGGCATAATGCCCTCGACCTCAATCTCGCAGCCGAGCGCAGCCTGCGCAATCGAGATATCGCTCACCAGGTACAGGTCATCACCGTTGCGCTTAAAGCGCTCATGGTCGGCGACGCGCACGTTGACAATCAGGTCGCCCGAAGGCTCGCCGCGAAGGCCGGCCTCGCCAAAGCCGCTCACACGAAGCTGGCGACCGGTCGAAACGCCGGCGGGAATATCGATGTCGATCTTTTCGTGCGAAGGCGTGCGGCCTTGACCGTCGCAGGTCTCGCAGGGATGATCGATAACCGTGCCCTCGCCATGGCAGTCGGGGCAAGGCGAGGAAGACTGAACCTGGCCCAAAAACGATCGCTGAACCGTCGTGACGTAGCCCGTACCGTGGCAGCGGCCGCACTGCTTTTCCTGTGCGCCCTCTGCCCTACCGGTGCCATTGCAGTCCTCGCAAGGAGCAAGGCGGTCATAGCTGATTGTCTTTTTGCAGCCGAGCGCCGCCTCCTCGAGCGTCACCGAAAGCGAGATGGCCATATCACGTCCGCGACGACGCTCACGACGGCTGCGGGCGCCACCGCCGGCACCGCCGCCAAAGAACGACGAGAACAAGTCGTCCATGCCCATGCCACCAAAGATATCGTTGATATCGACGTAGCCGGAGCCACCGGGGCCGTCGGCAGTGCCGTAACGGTCGTAGTTAGCACGCTTCTGCTCATCGGAAAGAACGGAATATGCCTCGTTGAGCTCTTTGAACTTAGCCTCGGCCTCGGGGTCGTCCGAAACGTCCGGGTGTACGGTACGGGCCTTCTTTAGAAACGCGCGCTTAATCGTCCGCGCGTCGGCATCCTTGTCGACGCCAAGCACCTCGTAGTAATCCCTATTTTCCGACACGACCGAATCCTTCCGACTTTCATTATTGTCACAGTGCGTCCTATACCCAAGCTGGGCCGGCCGCAAACAGAGGGTTTGATGTTATTGCATTGCGTAGGGCGAAAGCATGGCACGTTGCGAGCAGCTCGCAAACCAAACCGACACGAGCGCAAACATAAATCCGTTGGCAAAACCGTTGGCAAACTGCATCGCGCCGCGCTTCCACCACAGCAGGCTGCGGTGCAGCACGCCGTCCGAGAGCACCATGAACAGGCCCATGGCAAACGGAATAAAGCACATCACGGCAAAGGCCGAGAACACGCCCGAGATGGCCGATAGCACCAAAAACGGCGCCACGATGCCCATCAGGTAAAAACCGGTACGGGCCTTGCCTTCCAGGCGCTCGGCCTCAACATGGGCCCGACCGACCAGATCACCGCCAGAGGCGCCGTTGGTGCCGGCGTGACCCATGCCGCCAATACGGACCTCGTCGCCATCGTGCGTGCCGGCGGGAAACTCAATCGTCTGCTCGGAGGTCACACGGGTTCGCCCGCTGCCGCCGCAATCGGGACAGGGGTCGGCGACGACCTTACCGGAGCCACCGCACTCAGGGCAGACAGACTGGAACGTGCCGGCACCAAACAGAAAGGACAGGTCGACATCGATGTGGCCGCGACCGCCGCAGCTCGGACAGGTATGTGCATGCTCGGACGAAACAGAGCCCGAACCGCCGCAGTGACCACAGGTATCGAAGCGCGTATAGCGGACGGTCTTGCGGGCACCGCCCTTGGCCTCCTTGGCGTCGAGCTTAATATCGACGACGACGTTGGCGCCGTTCTCGGGATTATAGGCAGCCTGCCCGCGACGCGGCTGACCCCAGGCGCCACCAAAGGGAAAGCCGCCCTCAAAGGGATTGCCGTAGCCCGCGCTGCCGGCGTAACCGCCGCCATAGGGCGAAGCCGTGGGAGCGCCGGCAAAGGGATTGCCCGAGCGCATGGCGTCGTAGCGCGCACGCTTCTGCTCGTCCGAAAGCACAGCATAGGCCTCGGAAACCTCTTTGAACTTTTCCTCGGCATCCGGTTCTTTGTTGACGTCCGGATGGAGCTTGCGGGCCTTTTGCTGGAAGGCTTTCTGTATATCACGCGAGGTGGCGTCCTTGGAGACACCCAAAATCTCGTAGTAATCTTTTTCGTTCATCGTCGCCATGCGCGGCAACCTCCTGCTCACAGCAGCGTATATATTGCGGTAATTCTACCCGAGCGGCCTAGGCTAGACCCCAAAACAGCTCGAACAGCACATTTCCATCGAGCCAGCCCAAGTGAGTGGGCGCTAAACGAGCACGGACGCGACCTGCGATAACGTCTTTCGAGGTGACGCGCCCCGCATGTCCTTCAATATGATCGGGCACCCAGGTGGCAAGGCCCAACTCGACCGCACGGTCGCAGGCCGCCGCCAACTCATCTGCAGCGATCACGCTTGCCGAGCGAACCAACAGATCGGGCCCAATGCCACGCGTCATGCGACAGGCAAGCATCAAATCCTCGGCCGCCGCCTCGCGCTGCGACAGATACTCGGCATCAAACGTCGTCGCGGCATCGTCGCGTTGCACCAAGCGCACGCGATACGCATCGCCGCGAGCAAGCACGTCGGGAAACAGCCCGGCCAAGCGATCGAAATCCTCGGCGTCGAGCATACCGGCGGCAGAGCGGCCCAAACCCAGATAGCCCTGTCCGGTCCAATAGGCAATGTTGTGGGCGCACTCATGGCCGTCGAGCGCGTAGCTTGCCACCTCATACGGGTGATAGCCGGCCGCACTCAGGCGCTCACGCGCCGCATCCATGCATGCAGCCTGAAAATCCTCGTCGGGCTCGAGCGACTCGTCGCGACACGCCATGCGATAGAGCGGCGTGCCCTCCTCGAGCGTGAGCGGGTACACCGACACATGATGCGGCGCCGCCGCCAACACGCCATCGAGTGTGCGCTGCCAGCTTAGGTCGGTCTGCCCGGGAAGGCCGCACATCAGGTCGCACGACACGACAAGCCCAGCGTCCTTGACCGTCGTGATGGCAGCGAGCGCCCGATCGGCATCGTGAATGCGGCCGATGGCGGTAAGTTCGGCGTTATCGAGCGTTTGCACGCCCAGAGAGACGCGCGTGACACCCACCCCGGCAAGCGCAGTGGCAAGCTCTGCGGTCAGCGATTCGGGATTGGCCTCGCAGGTAAACTCAACAGGCTTGCACCACGCAGAGATACGCCGGGCAAATTCTACCAAACGCTCCCCCGCCAGCGACGGCGTGCCGCCGCCAACATAGACGGTGCGGATCTGTGCAAGCGCGCCTGCGTCGCCAAAAGCATCGAGGCGCGCATACAACTGCTCAAAATAGGTATCGAGCGCAACGCTCATGTTGCACGGAGCAAAACTGCGTGAGTCAAAGTCACAGTACCGGCATTTTTGGGCGCAAAACGGCACATGCACGTACAGCGCGGTAACGGCCACCGTTAGGCCTCCAACGGATGAGCGGGCACCGACTCGCCGGCGGCAAGTGCGGCCTCACAGGCCACCACATCGTGCTCGATATCATCGACCAGTGCCATGAACTCCTCGTATGTGGAGCAACGCACCACCTGAGCGCGCCAGGCGGCAGCATGGGGCATGCCCTTTAGATACCAGCTTGCGTACGTGCGGGCACGCGACATGAGCGGCAACAGCTCGTGCGTGAGCGTCAGGTGCTCGCGCAGGGCATCCAGGCGCTCAACCGAGGAGCGAGAAGGAACCGGCGTGCCATCGAGTGCAAGGGCTCGGGCATCGCCGAACACCCATGGATTGCCGTAGATGCCGCGCGCGATAAACACCGCGCTGGCACCCGAGCTTTGCAGATGCTCAGCAGCGTCCTCTGCCGAGAACACATCGCCCGAACCGATAACGGGAATCTCGACGGCGTCGGCCACCTCATCGACGACCGACCAATCGGCCTGGCCCGTATAGAGCTGCGTGGCGCAGCGACCATGTACCGCCACCGCGGCGGCCCCTGCTCCCTCAAGCATCTGGGCAAACGTCGCGGCGTTGCGGTCTTCGGCGTAAAAGCCCTTACGGATTTTTACGGTCACGGGCACATGCGCCGCGCCCACCGCCGCCTCGACGATCTGCTCGGCCAGATCGGGAGTGCGCATAAGCGCCGAGCCCTCGCCCTTGGTGACGACCTTGCGAGCCGGGCAGGCCATGTTGATATCGATCAGCGACAGGCGATCGCCCACACGCTCCTCGACGGCAGCAACAGCGCTCGCAAACTGATCGGGCTTGGAGCCAAAGAGCTGCACGCAGATCTGCTGCTCCTCATCGGCCGGCAGTACCAGGCGCCACGTCTTATTGCTGGCATAGGCAAGGCCCGCCACGCTCACCATCTCGCTATAGGCAAGATGGGCACCGCGACGGCGGCACATGATGCGATAGGCGGGATCGGTCACGCCCGCCATGGGAGCCATAAGGAACGGCTGCTCGGCATAGGCTCCAAGCAACCGCTTGCTGTATTCAGAAAGTGCCATGGACCTACTCGTCCACCTTGAGAATCGCCATAAAGGCCTCCTGCGGAACCTCGACCGAGCCGATGGCCTTCATGCGCTTTTTGCCCTCTTTCTGCTTCTCGAGCAGCTTGCGCTTTCGCGAGATATCGCCGCCATAACACTTGGCCAGCACGTCCTTGCGGCGCGCTTTGACGGTAGAGCGGGCAATGATCTTGTTGCCGATGGCGCCCTGGATAGGCACCTCGAACAGCTGGCGCGGAATGATTTCCTTGAGCTTGTCGCACAGACCGCGGGCCAGGCCATAAGCCTTATCCTTGTGCACGATAAACGACAGCGCGTCCACCTCGTCGCCCGAAAGCAGGATGTCGAGCTTGACGAGCTCGGAGGGGCGATATTCGTTGAACTCGTAGTCGAGCGAGGCGTAACCCTTGGTGCGGCTCTTGAGCTGGTCAAAAAAGTCCAGAATGAGCTCGGCAAGCGGCATGTCGAAACGCATCTCGACCGATTTGCTCGTGAGATGGATCATGTCGGTTGTAATGCCGCGATGCTCGATAGCGAGCTGCATGACGGCACCCGTATACTCGGGCGGACAGATAATCTTGGCCTTGAGGTAGGGCTCCTCGATGCGCTCGATGCGCGTAGCCTCGGGCAGATCCTGCGGGCTGCGAACATCAATCATCTCGCCGTCGGTCTTGTAGACGTGATAGTCCACCGAAGGGCTCGTGGCAATCAGGTCCAGGTTGAACTCGCGCTCCAGGCGCTCCTTGACGACCTCCATATGCAGCAGGCCCAAGAAGCCAACGCGGAAACCAAAGCCGAGCGCCACCGAAGTCTCGGGCTCCCACACCAACGACGGGTCGTTGACATGCAGCTTATCGAGAGCGTCGCGCAGGTTCTCGTAATCCTTGTTGTCGATCGGGAACAGGCCCGTGTAGACCATGGGCTTGGCCTCACGGTAGCCGGGAAGCGGCTCGGGGCAGGGATTCGACGCCCACGTAAGGGTATCGCCCACGCGCACGGCCTCGGGGTCCTTCAGGCCCGTGACCACGTAGCCCACCTCACCGACCGTCAGCGCGTCAACTGGTGTCTCGGCGGGACGCTTGACGCCCACGCCATCGACCAAAAAGTCACCCTTTGCCTGCATCATAAGGAGGGTATCGCCCTTTTTGATGGAGCCGTCAAACACGCGGACCGTGGCAACGACGCCGCGGTACTCATCAAAATACGAGTCCAGGATGAGCGCCTTGAGCGGCGCGTTTGCATCGCCCTTGGGCGGAGAGATCAAAAAGACGATGGACTCCAGCAGATCGTGGATGCCCTCGCCGGTCTTGCCCGATACGCATACGGCATCGTCGGCAGGGATCGCCAGGTCGTCCTCGATCTCGGTCTTGACCTCGTCGGGGTGTGCCGACGGCAGGTCGATCTTATTGATGGCGGGCACGATATCCAAGTTGGCGTTCATGGCGAGCGTCGCGTTGGAGACGGTCTGCGCCTCGACGCCCTGCGTGGCGTCGACGACAAGCACCGCACCCTCGCAGGCGGCAAGCGAACGCGAGACCTCATAGGTAAAGTCCACGTGACCCGGCGTATCGATCAGGTTGAACTGATACGTCTCGCCATCGTCGGCGTCATAGGAGACACGAACGGCATTGGACTTGATCGTGATGCCGCGTTCGCGCTCAATATCCATGGTATCGAGCAGCTGCGACTCCATGTCGCGCTCGTCGACGGTATGGGTGAGCTCGAGGATGCGGTCACTAATCGTGGACTTGCCATGGTCGATGTGCGCAACGATCGAGAAGTTGCGGATGTGGGAAATGTCAATTGAAGTATTCATGCGGACTATCTTACCCGAGCGATACAAAAAATGGAGCCTGTTCCATAAAACAGGCTCCATTTATGCGCGTAATCTGTGTGGTGTGAAATTTACAACTTAGGCGTTGATGCTGTTCACGAGCTTGGCAAGACCGGACTTGCGGTTGGAAGCCTGGTTCTTGTGGATAACATGCTTGGCGGCAGCCATGTCGAGACGCTTGGTGACGGTCTTGAGGGCAGCCTGGGCCTTCTCGGCGTCGCCCTCGGCGACGGCGGACTGGACGTGCTTGGTCAGCGTCTTGAGCTCGGACTTGACAGCCTTGTTACGCATGCGAGCTGCCTCATTGGTGCGGATACGCTTCTTCTGAGACTTGATGTTTGCCACTTCTGGAGTTCCTTTCGAGTTCCTTGCAAAAAATGTATGACACCTCTGAGACACGGTGAGGTCATGCAAGCGCCTACTATAGCACGCTCCCCCTCAAAGGGATAGAACGAATTTGTCAAATAGGCAGGTATCATCACGATTTTCTCAAGATGTTCGTAATCCAGAGCAAAAGCGCGGTCTGAGAATCGGCCGAACCCTTCAGTGCGAGCTCCACATCGACCGCGCCCTCGAGCGCGGCAACGAGCTCTGCCATCGAAAAGCGACGTGCCCAGGTCAGGTGATTCTTGACCTGCCAGGACTGGAACTTAAGTGTTGCAGCCAGCTCACGACCCTGTCCGCGCGCATCGAGCGCCTTGGCAACGATAAGCTCGCGGATGCGGCCGCACAGCAATGTGTAAGTCCACACGTAGCTCTTGGCGGGCAGTAGATTGAAGAGCTCGAGCGAGCGTCGCATGTCACGGGCCGAGACCGCATTGAGAAAGTCCCAGGGTTGAACCTCGGCCGTACGTACAATCCAGCGCTCAACGTCGACAAGCTCAATCTGGGGCACCTCGACCATCTGGGCAAGCTTAGCCAAGTCGTTATCGAGCATGCGAGTGTTTTCACCCGAACGCGAGACGAGTTCCTCGGCGGCCGCCGTCGTGATCGACTTGCCGTGCTGCGTCGCCATCTGCTGCACGCGGCGCGGTAGCTCCCAGCGCTTGGTGCCGGAGCAATCGATCACAGCCTTCTTGTCGATCTTGGCGATCGCCTTATACAGGCGCGTGTTCTTGGCAAGCGAGTCGGCGATGATGAGGCAGACCGTTGTGGGACTGGGACTCGCCAGATACTCGACGAGCGGCTCCGAGACCGACTTGGCGAGCTTTGAGCAGCCATCAAGGATTACCAGGCGAAACTCACTGCCCATGGGAAAGGTGTTGAGCGATCCGATAATCGACTCGATATCGGGGTCTTTGGTCATATCGCGCTCGTCGAGGTTGAACTCGACCATGCCCGACTTTTCCAGACGCGCTTTCATACGCGAGACGGCGTGATCGCGCTTGACTCCGTCGGTACCGACGATCAGATATGCCGGCAGCAGACCGGTTTCGGACATTGCGCTCCCCTCCCGCAGGCCTTCGTATTCGCTCCGTGCCATTCTAGCCCAGGGGCCCACCACACGCCAACGACGTCGTCACGGTCGCTGGCATCGCATCGCAAAGCCATTCGCAGCCGGCGTGACGGTAATGTCGCCGTGTTCGATAGTGCACGCGAACACGCCGCCCGCTTCCTTAACGGCATCGATGCAGGCATCGGACGGATGGCCGTATCGATTCCCTTCGCCCGCACTCGCGAGGGAAAGCTCGGGCTTCAGGACGTCCAGCAACTCATCATCGACTGAAACCTTAGAGCCGTGATGCCCAAGTTTAAGTACGTCGATATCCCCCACCTCCTGCACGAATTCCCGTTCTTGGTCGATCTCGGCATCACCGGTGAGGAGCATACGCAGGCCCTTGCCTTCCTGAACATATGAGAGCAGCAGGACAAGCGAGTCCTCATTTCCCTCGCCATCCACGGACTCGAATGGCCACATCACGCGGGCGCAAAATGAGCCGATATCGACCGTATCCCCACGGCGCACCTGCCGATACTCCACGCCAGGTCGGTTCAATACCTCGGCAGGAGCATCCTCCAGCGCATCCGCCGCCACGGCAATCGTACCGACCGAAAACTGTTCGAGCACGGCAGGCAGACCACCCCAGTGATCCTCATCCCAATGCGTCACAAAGACGGCATCGATATGGTGCACGTTATTGCGAACCAACGCCGCCACCACGCGCTCGTCGAGCCCGCAGTCGACGAGCGCTACTGTGCCGCCCTGGCGGATAAGAATCGCATCGGCCTGGCCCACATCGAGCACCGTCACCGAAGGCGGAGCGAATCGATCCCAGTAGACGTACGGAATCGCAGCCAAGAGCACCAGGCATGCAAGCCCCACCGCCATAGGACGTGCACGGGGACGCGGCCACCAGACAAGCAGAACCGCCAGCAAACACGGCACTAGGTAAATCCACATGCTATCGGGCGGCACGCCCACGGATGCACCCGGCACGGCGGCAAACAGCTGCTCAAAGAACAGCGCGCAACGGGCGGCAATCATGGGCACAACGAGCGCCCAAGTCCGCAACGGCGCCAGGAGCGAAAAGGGAACCAGCACGATCGACACGGCGAGCAGTGCGCTCACCACCGGACCGAGGACCGCATTTGCGAGCGGAGCAATGAGCGAGAACGTACCGAAGGCAGGAATGGTAATGGGAAGTGTCGCCAGTTGCGAGCACAGCGTGACGGAAAGCATGCTGGCAACGCCCGACGGAACACTCAGCTCACCCAAAGCGTAGGTCGCATAGGGGCAAAAGCACAGAATGGCTAAGACGCTGGCACATGAAAGCTGAAAGCCCATCTCGAACAGAACCGTCGGCCGCAGCAACACAAAGATGGACATGGTAACGAAGAGTGCCGATGCGCCGTGCCGGCGCCGCCCCGCGCCGTTTACGACAAGCGTCGCGAACACCATGCAGCACGCGCGCACGGCAGAGGGAGACGCGCCCGTAAAAGCAGCGTAGCCCACAAGCGTTATCGCCAATATCGCCCGTTGAAGACCGCGTGAACACCGAGTCTTTTGCAATACACCCTCGATTACAAACCCCACGATTGCCAAATGGCTGCCCGAGACGGCGATAAGATGCGCCGTTCCCGTCACCGAAAACCAGTCGCCCGCCGGCTGGGCGCGCAGCTCGGCCGAACGACCGCAGACGACACCGGCTATGAGTGCACGCGCCGGGTCGGTCGCAGGCGCGATGGACGCAAGCAGCCCATTTCGCAGCCGAAGCAGCGGCCCCGGAGAGTCTTCATCGACCGACAAAATCCGAACGACTTTAACCTTGCGCACCTCGCCTCGGAGCACGCGCGATCGTCCATACGCATCGTTCTCAAAACGTGAAACGCGACCGATAACACGCACGTGCGCCCCGACCTTGAGCTCGAGGTCGCACGATAGGCGAACCATTGCCAAGTTCTTACCGTCCGTGCGTGCCTCGCAGGTATAGGAATACACGTCGTCGTTTATGGATGGGTCACCCTGCACGACAAACTCAAGGCTGCTTGCCGCTCGACCGTCGAGCGCCTTCGAGGCGCTTAGCACGCCCACAGCCCACCACGCCGAGACGACCGCTCCCGCCACGAGACCGACGGACGCGGCATACAGCCACCGCTTCCAAGGGGCAAGCCGCGCACAAGATTGAGCCAGCACAACGAATACCGCCGCCGTAACGGGAATGGCCCATAGCGGCCCGACCGCCGAAGCCCGCTCCCACAGCAGCGCATCGGCGGCCACGTTGAGCACCAAGGCGCAGCTCATGCACATGCCGGCACACAGGGCCATCGTCCACGGCATCAGAGGCCGCGGAGGCATCACATGCTCGCGCTCGGTCGCACTCATACGCAGATGGAATCTTTGATTTTGGCAAGCTTCTTCTCGCCGATTCCCGACACACGCATCAGATCGTCAACCGAGGCAAAACCACCGTTCTTTGTCCGCTCATCGATAATCGACTGGTGCATGGAGGGACCGATGCCCGAGAGCGTCTGCAGCTCTGCCGCGCTTGCCGTATTGATATTTACTAGGCCTGTTACGCCACTCACGCCCGATGATGCGGAAGCCCCACCATCAACACCAGCTTCCGCAATGGACGCCTGCTGCTCCCCTACCGTTGGAACGTGAATCTTCTGTCCATCGACGACCTTAGATGCCCGATTGAGCCCCGTAACGTCTGCCTCGGGCGCCAGCCCGCCGGCGGCATCAATCGCCTGAGCAACCCGCGCGCCGTCCTTGAGACGATATACACCGGGCGACACAACGGCGCCATCAACATCGACATAAACCTCGGCCGCGGCAGACGCCTTAGGCGAAGAGCCTTCGGATGTCTTTCCGCTCGAGGCATCGCCGGATCCCGGCTCCACTAACGAACCCGAACCATCAGTGTGCTCAAACGACACACTGCCGGCACCGCCGCCAAGGTTCGCCATCGCCAGTCCACTCGCCATCGCAATGACGACCAGTATCGCCATCACCACTGCCTTATGACCGAGCAGCTTGTCCGCCAAGCGGTCCATCCGTTTGACCCGTTCGTGTTGTTCGCGCTGCGCCATAGCAAAACCTCCCAACAACATCGTGTCAGGAAAAGAGTCCTGCAACAGCCATTCTCCAAAACCGGTTTTCGCGGTCAAACCAAAAGCCGACCAAAACCTTGCGAAATACTGTCCATTTATTCAGGCACACGTCAGCAAATGAACACTTAGCCGCAAAATGCCCAGATAGCAAAAGACCGACGATGCAGACGCATCGTCGGTCTATGCACAAAATTACTCGTGATCTTGGTAAATCTCACGCGGAGCAAGCTCCGAATGTTTGCGTTTTAAGGTCTTAGGGGCCTTATACGTGTTGCTCTCGAAGTCGATGTACTCGGTCTGCTTGAGCAGGCGCTCGATCATCTCCTCGTGATCGAACAACTCCCAGGCCTCATGCACGGCATCGAGTTTAGCGTGCGTCTCGGGACGGCGCGGCATAAACAGCGTGCAGCAGTCGGGAGCGGCCTCAGTCGAGATATCGAACGTACCGATCTCCTCGGCGCGCGCGATGATCTCCTGCTTGTCCGAACCGATGAGAGGACGGAACACGGGGATCTTCACGGCCTCGTTGACAGCCATGATGTTCTCAAGCGTTTGGGAGGCAACCTGCCCAAGCGATTCGCCCGTAACGATGGCCTTAGCGCCCTCGATATGCGCGATGCGCTCGGCAACCGAATACATAATGCGGCGATACATGATCACGCGAAGGTTACTGGGACAGGTGACCGAAATCTCACGCTGGCAGTCGCCAAACGGCACCACGTACAGGCGGCCGATCTGGACACCCGGCTCAAGCGCACGGATGATATCCTGCACCAAATACTCGCTCGTATCGGGCGTCTGCGGACGACCGGAGAAATGTACCGGCACGCACACCGCGCCGCGACGCGCGAGCATCCAGGTCGCCACCGGAGAATCGATACCTGACGACAGCAGCGTCACGACCTTGCCGGCAGAACCCACCGGCAGACCGCCCACGCCGCGCTCGGAGCGCGCGTACACATAAACGCTACCCTGGACCACCAGTACGTGCACCATCGCATCGGGGTCGTGCATTTGAACCTTTTTATCGGGGAAGGCCTCACACAACACCTCACCCACCTGACGATTGATGTCAATCGAGGTGAGCTCATAGTCGGTATTGGAGCGCTTAGCGTGCACCTTAAACGAATCGAAGGAACCAAACTCGCGCAGCGCCTTGACGGCGGCGGCGCAGTACTCCTGCGGGTCGCGGTTGGTGTGATACGCCAAAGACACACGAGCAACGCCGGGAACGGTGCGAATAACACGCGCCGCATCATCGGCCTGATGCTCGTTAAAGGTCACGAGGATATAACCGGAAATTCGAGACACGGCGTTCACGGAAAAGGCGGCCAAAGCCGCCTTAATGTTATCCATGAGGATATGCTCAAAATGTGCGCGGTTCTTGCCCTTCAGTCCAACCTCGTGATAGTGGACCAGGCAGACGCGAGCCGCCATTTAGGCTTCAGCAACCTTGTGGCCGAGCGCCTTCTCGTAACGGGCCTCGTCGTAAGAGATGTCGCCGTCGACAATCTCGTCCATAGCCATCGAGATGGTATCGGCACCGGAAAGCCCGATGGTGATGTCATCGACATCCTGGACGGCAAGCACGCGGTTGTGCTGGCCACGCAGCATGCTATTGATGTCGCAGGCGCGCTTGGAGGCAAGCGAAGCGAGCAGGAAGCGGTTGTGATCGGTCTTCTCCAGAAGATCGTCAATGCAAGGCTTTACAACGGACACGGACCTCAGATCCTTTCATGCATATCGAGAACGCGAACGAGCTCATCGGTCGCGCGGTCGAGATCGTCATTAACCACGACGTCGTCGTAGCGGTCGGCAAGGGCAAGCTCATCGGCGGCGTTTGCCATACGCAGCTCAATCGTCTCGGGCGTCTCGGTACCGCGACCGACTAGACGCTCGCGGAGCACCTCAAGCGAAGGCGGCTTGATAAAGATCAGCACGGCCTCGGGGAAACGCTCCTTCACCTGCAGGGCGCCCTGGACATCGATCTCCAAAATCAGAGACGAACCAGAGGCGAGCTTGGACTGGACCTCGCTCACCAACGTGCCGTAGCAGTTACCGTGGACCTCGGCCCACTCAACAAACTCACCGTTTGCCACGCGGCGGTCGAACTCCTCGCGCGTCAGAAAAAAGTAGTTGACGCCGTCGACCTCACCTTTGCGTGGTGCTCGCGTGGTAGCCGAAACCGTCAGGCCCAGGTTCGAGCGGCGCTCGCGCACACGAGTGACGAGCGTACCCTTGCCTGCGCCTGACGGTCCAGAAATCACAAAGAGCTTGGAATCCTGAGCGCTCACTTATTTGGTCAGCTGCTCGAGGAGCTGCTCGCGCTGACGGACGCCGAGGCCCTGGACGCGACGGGTAGCGGAGATACCGAGCTCCTCCATGATCTTGGCGGCCTTGGCCTTGCCATAACCAGGAAGAGACTCGATGAGGGTGGAAACCTTCATGCGGGAAGCGATGGGGTCATCGGAGTTGAGCACGGACTCGAGGGACTTCTCGCCCTTCTTGATCTGCTCGCGAAGCTCAGCGCGGGCGTGACGTGCGGCAGCAGCCTTCTCAAGAGCCTGCTTGCGCTGCTCATCGGTAAGCTGAGGGAGTGCCATTCGTACCTCCAAGTAGTTGGGTTATATCTGATTCAATAATTGGCATTTTAGCACGTAGAACGTACAAAATGCCCAATCGCGGCTCCATAGGTTAGACGATACCCGCAAAAAGTGCAATATACTGCGCCCAAAGTTAAGCCCCTGACCTGCGATTCCACACAAAGGATGGGAAAGTTTACGCAGGCACAGGGGCTATTTTGTGCTAATGAGACCCAAAAGTGGTGACTTAGGGGAATCTTTTACGCGACGTTTTCGACCAGCTCGGCGACGATGGCGTCAAAGGCGGCAACCGGATCGTCGGCGCCGGTGATGGGACGGCCCACCACAATATGACTTGCGCCGCGCTCGATAGCCTGGGAAGGCGTCGCCACGCGGGACTGGTCACCAAGGGCGGCACCCACCGGACGCACGCCCGGAGTCACGATCAGGGCATCAGAACCCAGCAGCTCACGCATGTCGTGAGCCTCCATCGGCGAGCACACGATGCCATCGATGCCGTTGGCCTGAGCGAGCTTTGCCAGGCGGGCGGCCTCCTCGGACACGGGCGACTCGACGCCGATCTCGCTCAAGGCATCCTGATTCATGCTCGTGAGAACGGTGATGGCGACGAGCTTGGCGCGGTCCTCGCGCGCCTCCTCGGCACCCTCGCGGCAGGCAGCGAGCATGGCGCCCGAACCCAAGCCGTGAACCGAGAGCAGGTCGGCACCAGCAAGCGAGGCCGAACGGGCGGCGCCGCGAACCTGATGCGGAATATCATGGAACTTAAGGTCGAGGAAAACCTTAAAGCCCAAATCCTTGAACGTCTTGACGATCTCAGGACCCTCGGCGTAATAGAGCGTCATGCCAACCTTGAGCCAGGCGGCATGGCCCGAAAGCTCGTGGGCAAGCTCGAGCGCACGCTCACGGTCGCAGTCGAGAGCGACGATAACACGGTCGCGGGCATCGGTCTCTAGCATTCGAACGCACCTACCAGTTCGTTGATGTCCTTCACGCCCTGAGACTCGGCCCAGGCCTCGAGCTCGTGCGCGATCTTGAGCGAAGCGCACGGATCGACGAAGTTGGCCATGCCGACCGACACGCAGGTGGCGCCGGCCAGAATAAACTCGGCCGCATCCTCGCCCGTCATGACGCCGCCGACACCGTTGATGGGGATATCGACGGCCTGGGCAACCTCCCAGACCATGCGCACGGCGATGTGGTGGCACAGCGGGCCCGAAAGGCCGCCCTTGGGCTTGGCCACGCGGGACTTGCGGGTATGGACGTCGATGGCCATGCCCTGGATGGAGTTGATGACCGAAAGGCCGTCGGCACCGGCAGCCTCGAGGGCCTTGGCAATCTCGGCAACGTTAACCGGAGCCATCTTTACGAACAGCGGCTTATCGGTCACCTTGCGGCAGGCAGCCATAACGGAAGAGGCGCCCTCGGGCGTGGAGCCCATGGCGGCACCGCCGGCGGCGATATTAGGGCAGCTCACGTTGATCTCGTAGCCGGCAGCCCAGGGGCACAGTTCGACATACATCTCGAGTGCGCGGACAAACTCGTCAACGGAGTGGCCGGCAACCTGACAGATGACCTGGCAGCCGTCCTTGGAGAGCTGCTCGAGCCACGGACCGGACTCGCGGGCAAAGGCGGCCACGCCGGGGTTCTGAAGGCCCACGGAGTTGATCATACCGCCGGGAATCTCGGCCATGCGGGGCGCGGGGTTGCCGGGCCAGGGCTCGGCAGCGCAACCCTTGGTGGTGATGGCGCCCAGCTGGGAAACATCAAAGAAGTTCTGGAACTGCCAACCGTAGCCAAAGGTACCGGCTGCGGTGTTGATGGGGTTTTGCATCTTGACGCCGCCGAAATCGACGGCCATGTTCACAGTACCCACTAGAAGACCACCACCTTGGAAGCATCGAACACGGGGCCGCACATGCAGGCGCCCTTCATACCGTCGACCGTCTCGACATTGCAGGTGTTGCAGGCGCCAAAGCCACAGCTCATCATGCGCTCGAGCGACACCTCGCAGTACGCACCGGCCTCGGCAGCAGCGGCGGCGACCTTCTTCATCATGACGGCGGGACCGCAGCTGGCGACGTAGTCGTAGCCGCCCTCGCCGAGCAGCTCGGCGGCAGGATCGGTGCAAAAACCGTGCGTGCCGAGCGAGCCGTCGTCGGTGCAAACGTCGACCGTATCGCACAGAGCGCGGAACTCATCGATACCCACAGCCTTGGACGCGGTGCCAAAGCCCAGGCACACGTCGACGGCCACACCCTGCTCGGCAAGCTTACCGGCAAGGCACAGCACGGGCGGAACACCGATGCCGCCCGCAACGAGCAGCGCTTTCCTAGTGCCCTCGGGCACAAGCCAGCCGCGTCCGCCGGGGCCCAGCAGATTAGAGGTGGAACCGGGGGCCATCTGCGACAGACGACGGGTGTCGTCGCCCACGACGGCGTACCACAGCTCGACGGTGCCGGCCTGGGCGTCGGCGCGATAGAAGCTCAGGGGCACGCGAAGCAGCGAGGACGCATCACCGGGCACGGCAATGTTCACAAACTGACCGGGCTTGAGCGCACTTGCAAGCTTGGGGGCCGAGATGACGAGCGAGAAGATGCCGTCGGCAATCTCCCGGTTCGAGACGACCTCAAAGTCGTGCATGCGTGCAGTGGAAGGTGTGGGCATAGACGCTCCAATCCCCCATGCGGTTGCATGGTCAAAACGAACAGAAAGCGCGGCACCGCAAGGGCACCGCGCACAAAAGCGATAAGGCTATGCTAGCAGATGCAGCCGTCGGCGAGCGTCTGCTTACCGCCGACAAACACATCGGTGGCACGACCAGTGAGCGTGCGGCCGGCAAAACCGGAGTTCTCGGCACGCGACTCGTATCCATCCTCGCCGACCGTCCAGGTGGCGGACGCGTCGAACACGGTCAGGTCGGCAACGGAGCCCGCCTTGACCTGAACCTGGTCGAGGCCCAGGATCTCACGCGGCTTGATGGCCATGAGCTCGACCATGCGGCCCATACTCATCTTGCCCGTGTTGACCAGCTCGGTGAGTACGAGCGACAGCGAGGTCTCGAGGCCGATCATGCCAAAGGGCGCAAGCTCGAACTCGCGCGCCTTCTCCCACGGGGTGTGGGGAGCGTGATCGGTGACGATAGCGTCGACGGTGCCGTCGATGACGCCCTGACGGATGGCCTCGGCGTCCTCGTCGGTGCGCAGCGGCGGGTTGACCTTGAGCGAGGTGTTGTAGGTCTCGTCCAGGTCGTTCTCGGTCAGGAACATGTGGTGCGGAGTGGCCTCGCAGGTAACCTGAACACCAGCGGCCTTACCGGCACGCACGATCTCCAGGCCATGGGCGGTGGAGATGTGCTGAATGTGCAGCTTGGCGCCGGTCAGCTTGGCGATCTCGATGTCGCGAGCGATCTGGAGCTCCTCGCCGGCAGCCGGCCAGCCCTCGAGAGCCAGACGGGTCGAGACCTTGCCCTCGTTGATCTGGCCGTGGCCGACCAGGTCCTCGTCCTGGCAGTGGCTCATAAAGACCTTGCCGAACATCTTGCCGTAGTCCATGCAGCGACGGAGCATGCCCGCGCCCTGCACGCCGCGACCGTCGTCGGTGAAGGCGACGGCGCCGTGGGCGACCATATCACCCATCTCGGACATGGCCTCGCCCTTAAGACCGCGGGTCATGGCGCCCGACGGATAGACGCGGCAGTGACCGACCTCGGCAGCACGGGACTTGACGAACTCCACGACGGTGCCGTTATCGGTGACGGGATCGGTGTTGGGCATGGCGCACACGCCGGTAAAGCCGCCCTTGGCAGCAGCGCGGGTGCCGCTCTCGATGTCCTCTTTGACCTCGTAGCCGGGCTCACGAAGGTGAACGTGCATATCCACCAGGCCGGGGACGAGGTACTTGCCGGAAAGGTCGCGGACCTCGGCCCCCTCGACGGCGAGATTCTCGCCGACCTCGGCGATCTTATCGCCGTCAATCAGGACGTCAACGACACCGTCAAGCTCGACGGACGGGTCGACGACGTGGGCATTCTTAAGAAGCAAGGCCATTATCGGCACCTCCAAGCAGCAGATACAGGATAGCCATACGCACGCAGATACCGGCGTAGACCTGCTCCAGGATGACGGAGCGTTGCGGGTGGTCGGCCATATAGGAGTCGAACTCGACGCCGCGGTTGATGGGGCCCGGGTGGCAGATGATCGCATCGGGCTTCATGAGCTTCTCGCGGTCCTTGGTCAGACCGAAGAGCTTGTGGTACTCACGAATGGTCGGGAACGGGGCGCCCTCGAGGCGCTCCTGCTGCACGCGCAGCATGTAGACGACGTCCAGCTCGGGCAGGACGGAATCGAGGTCGCTCGTCACGTGGTCGCAGCCCAGGACCTCGGGCGCCGGCGGCAGCAGCGTGCCGGGGGCGACGGCGTAGGTCTCGCAGCCCATGATCTTAAGGGCGGGGATCAGTGAACCGCAAACACGGGAGTGCGCGATATCGCCGACGACGGCGACCTTCAGACCGTGGAAGTCGCCCTTGTGCTCCCAGATGGTGTACAGGTCGAGCAGGGCCTGCGTGGGATGGTTGTGCTTGCCGTCGCCGGCGCAGATGACGCTCGCGGGCGAGTTCTGCGTGACGATGTAGGGAGCACCGGCGTGCTTATCTCGCACGACGATGCAGTCGATCTTGTAGGCATTGAGGGTCTCGACGGTGTCGACGAGGCTCTCACCCTTGACCGTGGAGGTCGAGGAGCCGCCAAAGTTAAGGCTGTCGGCCGAAAGACGCTTCTCGGCGAGCTCGAAGGAGCTGCGGGTGCGCGTCGAGGGCTCGTTGAACATGTTGACGATGGTCTTGCCCTTGAGCGTGGGGACCTTCTTGATCGCACGCTCGTTAACCTCGGAGAACGCCTTGGCGGTCTCGAGGATGAGCTTGATGTCCTCTTCGGAGTACTCGGTAATGTCGATCAGGTGCTTATGGTTGAACGCCACGGTACTACTCACCTCCCAGCGGCGCGGAGCCCACGTGGGAACCCGGCGCGACGTCGTTAATCTCGACGGCGGTGTGGCCGTCGACTTCCTTCATATATAGGTGCACGTTCTCCTCATGCGACGAGGGAACGTTCTTGCCGACAAAGTCCGGCGAGATGGGGAGCTCGCGGTGGCCGCGGTCAACGAGGACAGCCAGCTCAATGCGGTTCGGACGGCCCAGGTCCATGACGGCGTCGAGAGCGGCGCGAATGGTACGACCCGTGTACAGGATGTCGTCCACCAGCACGACGCGCTTGCCGTCGACGCTAAAGGGAATGTTGGTGGCGTGGATCGCGGGAGCGAAATTGGTCGCATAGTCATCGCGGTAGAAGCTGATGTCGAGGCTGCCGAGCGGAACGTCGACGCCCTCGATCTCCTTGATCTCCTCGGCGAGCTTCTTTGCCAGAAGGTCGCCGCGCGTGACGATGCCGACCAGAGCGAGGTCTTCACAGCCCTCGTTGCGCTCGAGAATCTCGTGCGCGATGCGGGTCATCGCTCGATTGACGGCGGTCTCGTCCATGATGACCGCCTTGGGGGAAGTCGTGCCCATCGATCTCCTTCCTCACATGTCTTGACTGCTGACACAGTCAAAAAAATAGATGCCCGACCGCTTAAAGCGGACCAGACACCCACAGGAAGGGCTGCTCTTTGGGCAGCTATGTAATTCCATGTGGGTATCTCGTACCCCTTTAATGGTCATGGGATAGTGTAGCCAACCTCGAGCTTAATTGCGAGCATAAATACAGAGCAATCCGTAAACGGAGCCCAAAGCTCAATAAACCTATATATTTGTGGGACGAGCTTGAAAACGCACGCACGAGCTGGCATAATCCCCTCTGCTGCACGCAAATCGGATCTACGTCCAGGGCCGTGGCGTGAGCACTATCGCCAAAAGAGGAATATCTCTGTGTAGATTGCGCACAGGGAGCGACTTCTGTGCTATAGTTCAGGCTTGTTTGTTAACGCGACATGTTCGTTTGTCGCCCAAGGAGGGTCAGTTATGTCCAAAGTTTGCGAAGTTTGCGGTAAGCACCCCGTTGCCGGTCGCTCCATCAGCCACTCTCACCGCGTCACCAACCGTAAGTTCCGCCCCAACATCCAGCGCGTCTACGTCGTCGTCGATGGTCACCGTCGCAAGATGAACGTTTGCTCCACCTGCCTCAAGTCTGGCAAGGTTGCGCGCTCCTAAATAAGGTCTTACCAACAAGTACCTCGGACTCTCCGGGTCAAAGACCTCGCGTTCATATAGAACTTACCAAAGGCGCCCTCCCCAATGAGGGCGCCTTTTTGCACTCATTGGGGACAGACTTACATGAGTGTTTTCACGCATTTGGGACAGACATGAAGCACGCATGCGACGCACTGACTGGCTCCGGCCCCTGCCTCACGCAGCATCCTTCCAGCCTGCAGTTGCCTTGGTCACGCTTGTAGCGCCGATGCCGGTGATACGGGCAACTTGCTTAACCGTGAGATGCGCCCGCCTAAGCCTCAGCAGACACGCATCGCGTTCGGGGCGTGGCAGGGCTTTGAGCAGTGCAGGATCTATGCTCGGCAGAACTTCGCGCGCAACGGAAAGGGCCTCCTCATCGGGGATCCGCCGGCGTGGAAGAACCTCCATTGACCAGATGCGCCCGGCAACTTCCTCGAGATGCTCGCAATAGCAACGGGAGCCACCGACAATATCGAGCATAGGGGCCGCATCACAGATGTCAAAGGGATCATAGCCCAGCTGATACGCCTTATAGCTTGACCAGCGGTACGCATCGAGCGAGTCAAGCGCACCCTTCACGGGATTGAGATGAATATAGTCGAGCAGCTGCACCGCCTGCGTGTCCGACTCAACCGCGACCCGCGAATAGCGATTGTCAAACAGATGTCCCGTTCTCCCCGTTTTTCCATTGAAATACTTAGCATATGCCGTCAGCGCGCACTGCATTGCCTTTGAAAGGTTGTCCAATGTGTCATCAACCATCAAATGGAAGTGATTGTCCATAAGGCACCAAGCCAACACCGCCACTTCATGGCGCGCAAACCTGTCCGAGATATCCGATAAGAAACGATAACGGTCGGAGTCATCTTCAAAAATAATCTGTTTGGAGTTGCCGCGGTCAAAGACGTGGTAATAGCCGGTGATCGAAACGGGGCGGGCGCATCGGGGCATAATCTCTCCTTTCAAAACTGTTCAGGCAACACCTAAAAGGAGAGAAGCAACGCGAAATGCTGAGCCTGCAACCTATTTATATCCAATAAGCGGCAATAACAGGCCCAGAACGGCAAAATGACAAAACGATGTCTGTCCCAAATGAGTGAAAGCACTCATGTAAGTCTGTCCCCAATGAGCGGGGAGATGGAGCAGGCAGATAGTTTTAGTTAAAACGCTTCATTTTATTGAAGCGGTTTAGTGTGCCTTTTACGGGAATCTTACCGTTCACCGAATAATTTCTTGCTATCATGCAAGGCGTAGGGTAAATCTCCGATCGCAAGGAGACACAAATGGTGAAAAAGTCACCGGAAAACACTACTCCCGCAATTGTGGACAACGTAGAGGCGCTTGAGGCTAAGCTCGCTCAGATGCGAGAGGCCCAGGCGCTTTTTGCTACGTACACGCAGGAGCAGGTCGACAAGATCTTCTATGAGGCCGCCATGGCCGCCAACAAGGCTCGTATCCCGTTGGCGAAGATGGCCATCGAGGAGACCGGCCGCGGCGTTCTTGAGGACAAGGTCATCAAGAACCACTACGCCGCAGAGTACATCTACAACGCTTACAAGAACACCAAGACCTGTGGCGTTCTGGAACGCGACGAGGCTTACGGCATCACCAAGATCGCCGAGCCCATCGGCATCGTGGGCGCCGTCATCCCGACGACCAACCCCACCTCCACCGCGATCTTCAAGACGCTGATCAGCCTGAAGACCCGCAACGCCATCATCATCTCCCCGCACCCGGCAGCCGCCAAGTGCACCATCGCCGCCGCCAAGCTCGTGCTTGACGCCGCCGTCAAGGCCGGCGCCCCCGAGGGCATCATCGGCTGGGTCGATGTCCCCTCCATCGAGCTGACCAACATGGTCATGCGCGACGTCGACATCATCCTCGCCACCGGTGGCCCGGGCATGGTCAAGGCCGCTTACTCCTCGGGCAAGCCCGCCCTGGGCGTTGGCGCCGGTAACACCCCGGTCGTCATCGACGACACCGCCGACGTGCTGCTCGCCGTCAACTCCATCATCCACTCCAAGACCTTCGATAACGGCATGATCTGCGCCTCCGAGCAGTCCGTGACCGTCATCGACAGCATCTATGACCAGGTTAAGGCCGAGTTCCAGAAGCGCGGCTGCTACTTCGTCAAGCAGGGTGCCGAGATGGAGGCCCTGCGTGCCGCCATGTTCAAGAACGGCGCCCTCGATCACCGCATCCCCGGCATGGCTGCCGCCAAGATCGCCGAGCTCGCCGGCATCGAGGTTCCCGCCAAGACTAAGATCCTGATCGCCGAGGTCACCTCCACCGACCCCGGCAAGGAGGAGTTCTCCCACGAGAAGCTCTCCCCGGTCCTGGCCATGTACCACGCCAAGGACTTCCAGGAGGCCGTCGACAAGGCCGAGCACCTGGTGCTCGCCGGTGGCCCGGGCCACACCGCCTCTCTGTACGTGCACCCCGCCCAGGCCGAGAAGATCAGCCTGTTCGAGCACGTCATGAAGGCCTGCCGTATCGTCATCAATACCCCGTCCTCGCACGGCGGCATCGGTGACCTGTACAACTTTGGCATGAAGCCGTCTCTGACCCTGGGCTGCGGCTCCTGGGGCGGCAACTCCGTCTCCGAGAACGTTGGGGTGAAGCACTTGATCAACGTTAAGACTGTGGCCGAGCGCCGTGAGAACATGCTGTGGTTCCGCGCTCCCGAGAAGGTCTACTTCAAGAAGGGTTCCACGCCCGTCGCCCTCGACGAGCTCGGTACCGTCATGGGCAAGAAGCGTGCCTTCATCGTCACCGACCAGTTCCTCTTCAAGAATGGCAACACCCGCGCCATCGAGGCCAAGCTCGACGAGATGGGCATCGCCCACGACTGCTTCTACGACGTCGAGCCCGATCCGTCGCTGCAGTGCGCACGTCGCGGCGCCAAGCAGATGGCTCTCTTTGAGCCTGACGTCATCATCGCCGTCGGCGGTGGCTCCGCTATGGACGCCGGCAAGATCATGTGGATGATGTACGAGCACCCCGAGTGCAAGTTTGAGGACATGGCCATGGACTTCATGGACATCCGCAAGCGTATCTTCACCTTCCCCGAGATGGGCAAGAAGGCCTACTTCGTCGCCGTCCCGACCTCTTCGGGTACCGGCTCCGAGTGCACGCCGTTCGCCATCATCACCGACAAGGAGACCGGCATCAAGTGGCCGCTCGCCGACTACGCGCTGCTCCCCAACATGGCTATCGTCGACGCCGACAACTGCATGACCGCTCCGCGCGGCCTGACCGCTGCCTCCGGCATCGACGTCATGACCCACGCCATCGAGTCCTACGTCTCCATCATGGCTTCCGACTACACCAAGGGCCTCTCCGAGCGCGCTGCTAAGCTCGTCTTCGAGAACCTGCCCTCCAGCTTCACGAACGGCGCCAAGGACCCGCATGCCCGCGAGGAGATGCACAACGCCTCTTGCATGGCCGGTATGGCCTTCGCCAACGCCTTCCTGGGCCTCAACCACTCCATGGCTCACAAGCTCGGCGCCTTCCATCACCTGCCCCACGGCCTCGCCAACGCCGTCATCCTGACTCGTGTCATGCGCTACAACGCCGCCGAGGCTCCCGTCAAGATGGGTACCTTCTCCCAGTATCCTTACCCCAACGCGCTGCACAACTACGCCGAGATGGCCAAGTACTGCGGCATCGAGGGCAAGGACGACAAGGAGGTCTTCGAGAACTTCATCACGAAGCTCGAGGAGCTCAAGGACTTCATCGGCGTCAAGAAGACCATCGCCGACTACGGTGTTGACGAGCAGTACTTCCTCGACACCCTCGACGAGATGACCGAGCAGGCATTCAACGACCAGTGCACCGGCGCCAACCCGCGCTACCCGCTCATGAGCGAGATCAAGGAGCTCTACCTGGACGCCTACTACGGCCGCGAGCCCCAGGACTACGCCGTCTGCTAGTTTTTAGCACGGTTATTTGCGGCGGGGGTGCACGGGTGTACGCACGCCCCCGCCGTTGCTTCTATCGCATCGTTGAAAGGATGCAATCATGCTGCTCCCCGATTCCAAGACCGAGCTCGTCCGTCGCGGCAACAAGGTCGTTTACGACCTGGGCGACAAGATCGTCAAGGTCTTTAACGAGACCAAGCCCGTCTCCGACGTGTTCAACGAGGCTTTGAATCTTGCCCGCATCAATGAGTGCGGCATCCGCAGCCCCAAGGCTCTCGAGGTTTCTCAGCTCGAGAACGCCAACGGCTGGGCGCTCGTGACCGAGAAGGTTCCGGGCACCACGCTTGCCGAGAAGATGACTGCCGAGCCCCAGCGCTTTGGTGAGTACCTCGAGATGTTCGTCGACCTCCAGATCGAGATCCACGGCTACACCTCCCCGCTGCTCAACCGTCAGCGCGATAAGTTCGCCCGCATGATCGACAGCCTTGATCAGCTCAATGCCACCACGCGCTACAACCTTCAGGAGCGTCTGGACGGTATGACCAAGGAGTTCAAGGTCTGCCACGGCGACTTCAACCCCTCCAACGTCATCGTCGGCGACGACGGCCAGCTCTATGTGTGCGACTGGGCACACGCTACCCAGGGCTCCCCTGCTGCCGACGTTGCCACCACCTACCTGCTCTTTGCCCTCAACAGCAAGGACCAGGCCGAGGCTTATCTGGAGCTCTACTGCGACCGCGCCGACATGCCCATGCAGGTCGTGCGTCAGTGGACGAGCATCGTCGCCGCTTCCGAGCTCGCTCGTAAGCGCAACGTGAACGATGAGTTCCTGAAGAACTGGATCGACGTCGTCGATTATCAGTAATATCTGAGCGATTTATTTCGCATCGGAGGCACAAAGGAAACCCTGCAGCTCGCATGGGCTGTGGGGTTTCCTTTTAGCGATTGAGTACGCCGACAAGATAAAAGGACGGCCCCGCATCTCCCCTATCTGGAGAAATGCGGGGCCGTCCCGTATATCGAACTACAAGCGAAATCGCCGATTAACGGCGTGCCGCCTTCACAAGCTCGGCGACCTTGGCGACGACCTCGTCGATCGCCACGTCCTCGCGCTCACCCGTAGCACGGTCCTTGAGCTCAACGGTGCCATTCTTAAGGCCGCGCTTGCCCAGAACCACCTGATACGGGAAGCCCATGAGGTCGTTATCGGCAAACTTAAAGCCCGGACGCTCATCGCGATCGTCGACGACGACCTCGATACCCTCGGCACACAGGCCATCAACAATCTGCTCGCAGACGGTAGCGCACTCTTCCTTCTTGGGATCAAGCGGAATCACCGCGACCTCGTACGGGGCAACGGAGACCGGCCAGACGATACCGTGCTCGTCGTTGTGCTGCTCCACGACGGCAGCAAGCGAGCGGGACACGCCCACGCCGTAGCAACCCATGATGAGCGGCTTCTCCTTGCCGTCCTCATCCATAAAGGTGGCACCCATGGCCTCGGAGTACTTGGTGCCCAGCTGGAAGACCTGAGAGACCTCGATGCCGCGGGCAGCGGAGAGCGGCTTGCCGCAGTGCGGGCAGGGGTCGCCGGCGACAACGGTGACCAGATCGGCCCACTCATCGACGGTAAAGTCGCGCTCGGGGCAGGCACCGGTAAAGTGATAATCGACCTCGTTGGCACCGCAGGCCCACTGTTTGGACTCGCGCAGGCTCTCGTCGCAGACCAGACGAATGCCATCGGGCAGGTTAACCGGTCCGATAAAGCCCTTGTGCAGACCGTTCGCCTGAAGCTCCTCGTCGGTCATCATGCGATAGCCCTTGCCAAAGACGTGCTCGGCCTTGCAATCGTTGAGCTCGTGATCGCCCGGAACAATGGCCACGACCGGCTTGCCCTCGGCGTCGATGAGTGCCAGCGACTTGCGCGTGCCGTTCTCGGGGAACCCAAAGAACTTAGCAACAGCCTCAATGGTGCCCATGCCCGGAGTCTCAACCTTGGTGAGCGTACCGTCACCAGGACCCTCGGTCACGACGACCTTGGTGCTTGCAGCCTCGTCATCGGCAGCGAAGCCGCAATCGTCGCAGTAGACGAGCGAAGCCTCGCCGGCGTCAGCCAAAGCCATGTACTCGACGGAGGTATCGCCACCGATCTCGCCAGAATCGGCGACGACGGGCAGAGCCTTGATGTAGCAGCGCTCGCAGATATTGGCGTACGCCTGCTTCATCTTGTCGTACTCCTCCTGCAGGCTCTCCTGCGTGGCGGAGAAGCTGTAGGCGTCCTTCATGATGAACTCGCGGCCGCGCATCAGGCCAAAGCGGGGACGGAACTCGTCGCGGAACTTGTCCTGAATGTGATACAGGTTGACGGGCAGCTGCTTATAGGAGCGTAGCTCGTTGCGCACCAGGGCCGTGACGGTCTCCTCGTGCGTGGGGCCCAGGACGAACTCGCGACCATGACGGTCGTCAAAGCGCACAAGCTCCTTGCCATAGGCGTCGATGCGGCCGGACTCGCGCCACAACTCGGCGTCGACCATGATAGGCATCATAAGCTCCTGGGCGCCGGCAGCGTCCATCTCGTCGCGCACGATGTTCTCGATCTTACGGATCGAGCGCCAGGCAAGCGGCAGGTAGGAATACAGGCCGGCGGCCTCCTTGCGGATCATGCCGGCACGGAGCAGCAGGCGGTGACTGGCGAGCTCAGCGTCCGCCGGATCCTCTTTAAGCGTCGGCGCATAGAGCTTAGACATATACATTGCTCGGGTCATTTATTTCTCCTCAATAAGCTTGTCGACCTCTGCCATAAGCGCGTCGACAATTTGGTCCTCAGCTACTTTACCAATGATCTGGCCATGCGAAAAGAGCAAGGCCTGACCACGTCCGCAAGCAACGCCCAGGTCGGCATCAGAAGCCTCGCCGGGGCCATTAACGGCACATCCCATAACGGCAATCGAAAGCGGCGCGGTATAGTTCTTAAGCCGCTCGGTTACTTCCTCGGCAATGGGAATAAGGTTAACCTGGCAGCGGGCGCACGTGGGGCACGAGACAATCTCGGGGCCACGGCGACGCAGGCCCAACGACTGCAGAATACCCCAGGCAACCGGCGGCTCCTCAACCGGATCGGCTGTGAGCGACACACGCATGGTGTCGCCAATGCCTTCGGAAAGCAAGATACCCAAGCCTACAGAGCTCTTGATGGTGCCCTGGAGCTTGGTCCCCGCCTCCGTCACGCCCAGGTGAAGCGGAACGTGGGGAATCTCACGCGACAGGGCTCGATAGGTATCGAGCGTCGTTTGCACGCTATGGGCCTTGGCCGAAAGCACAATGTTCGTAAAGCCGCGGTCCTCAAAGTGCTTGACGAAGCGCTCGCTCGACATCACGAGCTTTTCGGGCTGCGTGAGGTCGTCGCGCTCGGCGATATCCTGCTCAAGCGAACCAGCGTTGACACCGATGCGAATTGCGCAGCCCGCAGCACCCGCGGCATCGATGACAGCATCGACCTTGGCCCAATCGCCGATATTACCGGGATTGATGCGGAGCTTGGCGGCACCGGCCTCCACAGCGCCAATGGCCAGCTTGTGGTTAAAGTGGATATCGGCAACGATTGGCACCGGAGACTCGGCACAGATGGTGCGGAAACCCTCAAGCGCGGCCTCGGTGGGCACGCTCACACGCACGATATCGCAGCCAGCCTGCGCCAACGCGCACACTTGCGCAAGCGTTGCCTGGGCATCAGCGGTATCGGTGCAGGTCATGGATTGGACCACCACCGGCGCGCCGCCACCGATCTGCACACCGCCCACATGCACGGGGCGCGTCAACTCGCGAGGCAAAGGATGGGATAAAGACAATCCAAACACTCCCCTACAGAATAAATCGAAGGATGTCGGAACGAAGCATATAGACAAACAGCAGCGCAAAGAGCGCGATGCCCACATAGCTCACAATCGTCTGGACCTTGAGCGGCAGCTCGCGGCCCGCAATCTTTTGAATGATCTCGATGACCAGCTTGCCGCCATCGAGTGGTGGGATGGGCAGCAGGTTCATAAAGCCAAGCGAGAACGAAATGAGGGCGGCAAACGAAAGGAACGTGGCAGGGCCGGCAGCAGCAGCCTGTGAGGACATAACGCTAATGCCCACGATCGAAGAAGACTGATCGAGAATCTCCATCGTATGCTGCGGCTGGAGCAGGCGCATCACGCCCTCCGCGGTCTGCACAACATAGGAGAATGACAGACGCGCCGAGGTGATGGGGTCCAAACGGACTACCTGCGTAGAGGCATACACACCTAGGCGCTCGTCCTCTTTGAGCGCAACCGTGGTCGAATGCTGCTTGCCGTCACGCTCGTACTCGATGGCGATATCGTCCTTACCGGCGGCCTTGCCGATGGCATCGTAAACGCTCATCCATGTGGAGCACGATACACCGTCAACCGAAAGGATCGCATCACCAGCCTCGATACCCGCCTTGGCGGCAATAGACCCCTCGTCAACCTGACCGATCACGTTGGTATCGATCGGCACGGTGACGCCCGCAATGGAATAGATGCTCATAAGCAGCAAAAAACCCGTCAGGATATTGACGAGAATGCCCGCGAGCAGCATAAAGGCGCGCTTGAGAAAGCCCTGGCCAAGATAAGTGTGCGAGCGCTCTTGCGCCAAGAAATCAGCCTCGCCGCACGGCAGCTCCCACACATCGCCCTCGGCAGTCGCATGCTCTCGATCGAACCGGCGGCCGTCAAAGGTGGTGTAACCCGCCGCGTCTCGCGGCAGCGTCTGATACTTGGTGGGATAGTAGCTCGGCGAGGGTTTCTCCCCTTCCTCATACCAGGGAGCGATGGAGCCCCAGCCCAGCAACAGAGCACAAGCCTCGAGCACATCCTCCTCGGAAAGCTCGAGCTCGACAGCAAGGTCGGCCACGGTCACGCGACCATGACGGTAGATAGCCGCGAGCACGCGATCGGCGCAGGAGACATCGGTCGGATCCATACCGCAGATGGCAGCGTAGCCACCCAGCAGCAGCGGGGTCACGCCAAACTTGGTTCCAATGCGACGCGACGTGTAATGGATGTCAAAGCGGCACGGCAGGCCCAAAAAGAACTCGGTCACACGGACGCCGCAGGCACGCGCCGCCAAAAAGTGGCCGCCCTCGTGCAAAAACACGAGGACGGAAAGCATCAGCAGGCCCCAAAAGACCGATGAGAGAACGCTCAGAACAGTATCCATAAAACGAAAAAGCAATCCTTATGGGTTAGGAACGGGTTGCGGCGAGTACCTGCGCAGCCTTTTCACGCGCCCACGCATCGATGTCGCGAAGCTGCTCAAACGAATCGACCGCCTGCATATCGTGGGCATCCATGCAGGATTCCACAATGCGATCGATATCGGTAAAGCTGCAGCCATCGTGCAGGAAGGCATCGACGGCGACCTCGTTGGCGGCATTGAGCACGCACGGCATGGTGCCACCCGTCTTGCCGGCACGCTCGGCCAGTGCCAGACAGCGGAAGGTATCCATGTCGGCAGCATCAAACGTGAGCTGCCCCAGCTCGCGGAAATCGATACGAGGCGCCGGGGTATCCCAACGCTCGGGATACGAGAACGCGAACTGGATGGGAATACGCATGTCGGAAGCACCGAGATGCGCCATCACGGAGCCGTCGGCAAACTCGACCATAGAGTGAATCTTGGACTGACGCTGCACGACCACGTTAATGAAATCGAGGTCGCAGTTAAACAGATGCATGGCCTCAATGCGCTCCAGGCCCTTATTCATGAGGGTGGCGGAGTCGATGGTGATCTTAGCACCCATGGCCCACGTGGGATGTGCGAGGGCATCGGCACGCGTCACGCGATCTAGCACGTCGCGCGTGCGGCCAAAGAACGGACCGCCCGAGCAGGTGAGCCAAATACAATGAGCCTCGCGCGGGTTCTCCCCCAGATAGCACTGGTAGATGGCGGAGTGCTCAGAGTCGACTGGAATAAGCTGGCCCGGTTGCGCCAACGGCATAAGCAAGTCGCCGCCGACGACGAGGGACTCCTTGTTGGCAAGGGCAAGGCGCTTATTAGAGGTCAAGGCCGCATGGCTCGCCTCGAGACCGGCGGCGCCCACAATAGCAACGAGCACGCAGTCGACATCGTCGCGACGCGCGAGCTCGCAAACCGCCTGCGCGCCAACGCCGAGCTTCGTTCCCTCGGGCAACTCCTGCAGCACGGCGTCATCGCCGTGAGCGACATCGGCCACGGCAACCGCCGGAACCGAGAACTCGCGGGCAGCGGCAACGAGCTCAGAGGTGCTGGAATTAACGGACAGCGCCGTCACCTGTAGGCGATCAGCATGCTGACGGCACACATCGAGTGCCTGGGTGCCGATAGAGCCCGTACAACCCAGGATGGCAACACGGAGGCGTCCATCGGGGCCATACGTCGTCTGGAATGACATTACAGCACGCCTCCGATCATCAAAAGCAGCTGAGCGGTAATGCAGCCAAAGATAAGCGAGTCGCTACGGTCGAGCATGCCGCCATGGCCCGGGATAAGGTTGCCGGAATCCTTGACGCCCACGCCACGCTTGATGCGCGACTCGATAAGGTCGCCGATAACGCCCAAAATGGACACGACCACGCCGCACAGCAGCGCATAGGGCAGGCTGAGCTTGTAAAAGTGCGTCGCCCACAGAATGAGCCAAATCAAAACCGAGCCCAGGATGCCGCCGACAAACCCCTCCCAGCTCTTTTTGGGAGAGATCTTGGGAACCATCTTGTGCTTGCCGATACGGCTGCCCACAATGTAGGCAAACGAATCGGAGACCCAAAGGGACGCGCAAACGCCCACTGAAAGCAGGGCGCCGGCAAAACCGGGCACGGCATCGCGCAGCAGCACGATAGCCGACAGCATAAAGCCAGTGTAGATGGGACCCATGAGCGTCACGGCCACATCAGAGATGCGGGTACGCGGCGACCAGACATACCAAATGCCCACAGCGAGCATCAGGGCAAAAAGCAGGGCGTTCAGCAACATCGAATCGCCCAACGCCGACAGCGGAAAGAGTACGGCGGCAGCGATACCCATGCGCTCGTTAGCCATCTTGCCATCGAGCCTCGTCATACGGAAAAACTCATAACAGCACAGACCGCTCATGACGGAAACAAAGATGGCCGTGGGCACGATACCCAAAACCAGGCACAGGATAAAGACAACGGCGTAGACGATACCGGCGGCGGCACGGGTAATAAAGCCCGCCAGCCACGAACCGGAACCGCTCTTCGCTGCAGGCGCTCCCGCAGTGGCAGCTTTACGCGCAGGCGTCTTGGGAGCAGATGCCTTGGGACGATCGGACACGATTAAGCCTCCTCGGTCTTGCTCAGTCCACCAAACCTACGGTCACGGCCCTGATAGGCCAAAATGGCGTCGACAAGGCCCCAACGATCAAAGTCGGGCCAATAGGTATCGGTGACGTAGAACTCGGAATAAGCTACCTGCCACAGCAGATAGTTCGAAAGGCGCAGCTCACCAGAGGTGCGAATCACAAGCTCAGGATCGGGAAGACCGGCGGTATAGAGGTGGGAAGCCACCATGTCGTCATCAATTGCGGCAGGATCGATCTTACCGGCGGCAACGTCGAGTGCGATCTGACGGACAGCGCGGGTAATCTCGGCACGCGCGCCGTAGTTGACGGCAAGCGCCAGCGTCATACCGGTGTGATCGGCGCACTCGGCAAGACCGCGTTCAAAAACGTCGCGGGTCTTCTTGGGCAGCGCGGAAATATCACCCAAAAAGACAACACGCACGTTTTCGCGCTTCAGAAGCGGCAGCTCGTCGATGAACGTCTTGGCAAACAGGTGCATCAAGACGTTGACCTCATGCTGCGGGCGGTTCCAGTTTTCGGTAGAAAACGCATAGGCCGAAAGCACGTCGACGCCCAGACGCACGCAGGCGGTAATAATCTCACGAAGGGAGACGATACCCGCCTTGTGGCCCTCGGTGCGTGCAAGACCGCGCGACGTGGCCCAACGACCGTTGCCGTCCATGATGCACGAGATATGGTGCGGAATGTTACTGAGGTCAAGGTCGGAAAAACCGACGCCCGCAGGGGCGTCGGCAAAGTACTCGACCAGTTTATGCTCGTCGTATTGCACCTTAGATCTCCATGACCTCGGCTTCTTTTTCCTTCAGAAGCTCTTCGACCTTGGCGACATACTCATCGGTGTGCTTCTGGACCTTGGCCTGCTCGCGACGGACATCGTCCTCGGTGAGCTCTTCATCGCGCTCGAGCTTGTTGTTGAAATCGCGACGGATGTTACGAATAGACACCTTGGCCTGCTCGGCGTACTCGCGGCACTCCTTGACGAGCTCGCGACGGCGCTCCTCGGTGGGAGCCGGGAACGGCAGACGAACGACGGTGCCATCGGAGTTGGGGGTAATACCCAGATCGGAAGCGCCGATGGCCTTGACGATAGCGTTGATGAGTGCCTTGTCCCACGGCTCGATGAGCAGCATGTGGGCCTCGGGGGTCTTGACGGCGGCAACCTGCGTGACCGGCGTGGGAACACCGTAATAATCGACGGTGATGTCGGACAGAATGTTGGCATTGGCGCGGCCGGTACGGACCTTGGAGAAGTTATGCTTGAGGGACTCGAGCGACTTGTCCATATGGGCGGTGATGTTCTCTGCCATGCTTAATCCTCCTGATAGACGAGCGTGCCGACGGGCTCACCCGCGAGCGCGCGCTTGACGGTGTCCTCGCCATCGATGTTGAGGACCAAAATCGGCATACGGTTGTCCTGGCACAGTGCCGTAGCCGTGGAATCCATAACCTGCAGACCGCGGACGAGCACCTCATGGTAGGTGATCTTGTCAAAGCGGACGGCATCGGCGCACTTGACGGGATCCTTGTCATAGATGCCGTCGACCTTGGTGGCCTTGATCAGAATCTCGGCGCCGATCTCGCACGCACGAAGAGCCGCGGCGGTGTCGGTCGTAAAGTACGGATTGCCCGAACCGGCGGCAAAAATAACGACGTTGCCCTTGGAAAGGTGGTTGATGGCGCGACGGCGAATATAGGGCTCGCAGATCTCGTTCATCTGGATAGCGCTCATCACGCGGCAGGGAACATCGTTATGTTCGAAGGCATCCTGCAGGGCGAGCGCGTTCATAACGGTTGCCAGCATGCCCATGTAGTCGGCCTGAGCACGCTCCATGCCACCGGCAGCGCCGGCCATGCCGCGGAAAATATTGCCGCCGCCGACAACGACGCCGACCTCATGGCCAACGGCGAGTAGCTCCTTGACCTGCTTGGCAAGATGGTCGGTAACCTTGGGGTCGATGCCATATTGGCCGTCGCCCATCAGTGCTTCGCCGGAAAGCTTAAGAAGCACGCGTTTATATCGGATGTCGGACAAAGCGATCCTCCTTTAGATTGAACTCTCAACATTCTATCAAAGGCTCTAAGAAGAGCCATGAAAAAGCAGGCTGTGAGTAAAACCCACAGCCTGCTCATTACCAGCTACAAGAGCTTATTTACTCGCCACGGACCAGACGGTCAAAGGCAACGACGGTAATGGTGTCGCCGAGCTCCTTGGAGACCTGCTCAGCGTACTTCTTGATGGTGAGGGAGCTGTCCTTGATGAACTCCTGCTCGGTGAGCACGGACTGCTTGTAGAACTTCTCCAGACGGCCGACAGCCATCTTCTCCTGGATAGCCTCGGGCTTACCGGACTCGGCAGCCTGAGCCATGTAGATCTGCTTCTCGTGCTCGACGGTCTCGGCCGGAACCTGATCGCGGGTAGCGCAGATCGGGGCGACGGCGGCAACCTGAAGGGCAACGTCGTGAGCGAAGGTCTTGAAGGATTCAGCCTGAGCGGTCTCAGCCTTCTCGAAGGCGAACTCGACGAGGACGCCGATCTTACCACCCATGTGGATGTAAGAAGCGAGCGCGCCGTTCTCAGCCTTGCGGGCAGCGAAGCGGGAGATCTTCATGTTCTCGCCCATGATGTGAATCATCTCGGTGAGCTCGGAGGAAACGGTCTCCTCGCCCATCGGCTTCTCGAGCAGAGCGTCGACGTCAGCAGGCTCGGTGGTAGCGACAACCTCAGCGACCTTGGAAGCAAAGCCGGTGAACTTGGCGTTAGAGCCAACGAAGTCGGTCTCGCAGGAGAGCTCGAGCAGAGCGCCGGTCTTGCCATCCTCGGAGACGAACGCGGCGACAGCGCCCTCGTTGGTCTCACGGCCAGCCTTCTTGGCAGCCTTGGCAAGGCCGTTCTTACGCAGAACGTCGACAGCGGCGTCCATGTCGCCGTCAGCCTCGACGAGAGCCTTCTTGCACTCCATCATCGGGGAGTCGGTCATCTCGCGGAGCTGCTTGACCATAGCGGCGGTAATCTGGGCCATTGTGGTTCCTTTCAAAGAGATGAAAAAGAATTAACTAAGACTGATTTACTCGGCCTTGGGCTCAGCGGCCATCTCGGCCTCGGAGACCTGCTCCTTACCAGAGCCAGCGAGGCAGGCGTCAGCCATGAGCTCGCACATAAGGGTGACAGCGGAGATAGCGTCATCGTTGCAGGGGATGCCGTACTCGACCTCGTCGGGATCGGAGTTGGTGTCGATCAGGGCGACGACGGGGATGTTCAGGCGCTGAGCCTCCTTGATGGCGTTCTCCTCGCGCTTGGTGTCGATGACGAAGAGAGCCTGGGGCAGACCCTTCATGTCGCGGGCGCCACCGAGGTTGGTCTGGAGCTTGGTGAGCTCCTTGCCGAGAACAGCCTGCTCCTTCTTGGGCAGAACAGCCATGCGGCCGTCCTCGACCATGGCCTCGAGCTCCTCCATGCGGTTGATGCGGGTGCGGATGGTGACGAAGTTGGTCAGCATACCGCCGAGCCAACGCTGGTTGATGTAAGGAATGTTGGCGCGCTCAGCAGCGTTCTTGACGGCCTCCTGAGCCTGCTTCTTGGTGCCGACGAACAGCACGTTGCCACCCTTGGCGACGCTCTTGACGAAGGTGTAGGCCTGGTCGGCGTCGAGGATGGTCTGCTTGAGGTCGAGGATGTAGATGCCGTTGCGCTCACCGAAGATGAACGGCTTCATCTTGGGGTTCCAGCGACGGGTCTGGTGACCGAAGTGGCAGCCGGCCTCGAGCAGGGTGCGGATATTAATCTTGGTAGCCATGTTAAACCTCCTGTGGTTTGCCTCCGCGCGGGGTCATCCTCCAAAACCAACCCGGACATGTGCTACCAAAGCCCGGGCACCACGGTATGAAGTAGCCGCGCGTGCGTGATAAAAACATGTTGCCGTGAAGCAACCCGATGAATGATAGCAGGAATGCATCTTCCTGCCAACCCGCAATCAAAACCACACACCTCGGTGCGGCGCGGGACGCCCCAGCCACTATTCGCCGCGGGGATGGGCTTGAGCCACGGCACGTTTGAGCCGATCGGGTGTGAGATGCGTGTAAATCTGCGTCGTGGACAGGCTCGCATGGCCCAGCAGCTCTTGAACCGAGCGCAGGTCCGCACCGCCCTCGAGCAAGTCGGTCGCAAAGGTATGGCGCATCGCATGCGGGGCGATGTCGGCCGGAATGCCGGCGAGCGTCGCCAGCGTATGGAACCGCCGCCTGAGCATGGCGGCACTCATGCGATTGCCGCGCGCCGATATAAGCAGCGGATGCGGCCCGGTGGCGGGGTCACGGCGCTTTGCCTGAGCGAGCAACGCCGGCCTCCCCTCCTCAATATAGAAACGAGTCACCTCGAGCGCACGACGATACAGGGGGACGATACGTTCTTTGCTCCCCTTGCCCCACAGACGCAGCGTGCGTTCGGACCAAGCGATGGACTCCACATTGAGTGCTGCGAGCTCAGAGATACGGGCGCCAGATGCATAGAGCAACTCGAGCATTGCCGCATCGCGCAGTCCCGCGGGCGTCGAGGTATCAGGCGTCTTGAGCAGTGCCTCGACCTGCTGGGTCGTAAGGACGCCCGGCAGGTCGCGCGGCAGCTTGGGCGATGCGATAGCCGAGACCGCATCACCCTCGACAATCCCCTCGGCAGCCATCCACCGATAGAGCGAGCGAATGGCAGACAGATGCGCCGCAAGCGTTCGGGGAGCCACCTGCTCACGCGAAAGCTCGGCCAAATAGGAGCGAACGGTCCGCACGTCGGCAGCGCGAGCGTCGATATCCTCGCGCTCGCACCAGGCAGCGAAGCGCTCCAGCCTCGAGCCATAGGCCGTCACCGTGTTGGGAGAAAGACCCTCGACGCGTGCGATATAGGCGATAAACGAGTCGACGGTGTCGTACAGGTCAAAGGCTATGACCGGTCGCCTCCAAACAGATCGGGGCGAGTAGCCAGATAGGCGTCAAGGGCCTCGAGCGCACGGTCCGCATAGGCCTGGTAGCGGTCGCGCTTGCTGCGGCGCTTACCATCCTCGAGTGGCGGCACCAGGCCAAAGTTGACATGCATGGGCTGATAGCCCACGGTGGCAGGATCGGTCGCATAGCCCACGAGCGCACCCAGGGCGCCCACGCGGGGCAACTCGACGCCCGCGGCACCGATAGCCTCGGCATAGGTGTTGAGCGCCGCGAGCAGACCTGTCGCCACGGCTTCCATGTACCCCTCGGTGCCGGTGATCTGACCGGCCAGGCGCACGCCGGTACCGGGCACGGCAAAGGTGCCATCGAGCACGTGCGGGGCGTCGACAAAGGTATTGCGGTGCATGACACCGTAGCGGAAGAACTCAGCGTTCTCCAGGCCCGGCACCATATGGAAGACGCGCTTCTGCTCGCTAAAGGTCAGGTTGGTCTGGAAGCCCACCAGGTTATAGGCGGTCTTCTCCTTGTTCTCGGCACGCAGCTGAATCGCCGCCCAGGGGCGACGTCCGGTACGCGGGTCGGTGAGGCCGACGGGCTTCATAGCGCCAAAGCGAATGGCGTCCTTGCCGGTGCGTGCAACCTCCTCGGCAGGCTGACAGGCCTGGAATAGATCGCCGCCCTCAAAATCCTTGAGCACCACGCGGTCGGCCGTGGTGAGCGCCTCGATAAAGGCATCGTACTCCTCCTTATTGAGGGGAGCGTTGAGATAGTCGCCGCTCCCCTGCTCCTCGTAGCGCGACTGCGAGAACAGCACGTCCATATCGAGCGTGGAGGCATCGACGATCGGCGCCGCGGCATCGAAGAACGCAAGGGCATCGCCACCGACGAGCTTCATAACCTCTTCGCTCAGCGCCGGTGAACACAGCGGGCCCGCGGCAATGACCACGTGACCCTCGGGAATCTGCGTGACCTCGCCGTGCACGACCTCGATATTGGGACGGGCGGCAACCTCGGCCTCGACAAGCTCGGAAAACTTGACGCGGTCGACCGCCAAGGCGCCACCGGCGGGAACAGCCGCGCGATGGGCGCAATCGAGCAGGACTGAACCCATGCGCTCAAGCTCGGCTTTCAGCAAACCAGCCGCGGAATCCGGACGGGTCGACTTAAACGAATTGGAGCAGACGAGCTCTGCCAGGTGATCGGTATGGTGGGCCGGGGAGCTCACCTGGGGGCGCATCTCGCACAGCTTTACGGCAAAACCGCGATCTGCCAGCTGGATCGCGCACTCCGAACCCGCCAGACCGCCACCGATAACTGTCACCTGATCGAACTGCATCTGCAAACACCTTTCTAATTGACACGTTTTCCATTGTGACCGAAGGGTGTCTGGGCGTGAAGGGCAAACTTGGAGGGCGCATACCTTCCATCCATCATGCGCTCGATAAGACCCTCGAGTTCAAGCGAACCCAAGAGTTTGAGTACGCCGACAGCATCGAGCGAGACGAGCGCCGCGATGTCGTCGACCTTGAGCGGAGAGGCGATGAGCGCATGCATCACGGTCTGCTGCGTTGGATCCAGGTCGGCAATGCCGGGAGCATCGGGGCGCGAGTAGCGCAGGGTTCCGTAGATGCGTGAGATAGCCATCTCGATAGATTCCTCGTCGACGATGCAGCAGGCACCGTTCGCAATGAGGTAATTCGTGCCACGCGACTCGGGCGATAGGATCGACCCCGGCACGGCAAGAAGTTCGCGCCCCAAATCCATAGCAGCCTCGGCTGTAGAAAACGTCCCAGAAGGCATACCCGCCTCGGATACAAAGAGGGCTTGCGACAGGGCCGCGATCACGCGATTGCGGCGCGGAAAGGCGAACTTGCGCGGACCCATGCCCCACGGAGAGATCGACACGACCGCGCCACCCGTATCAAGCGTGCGCGTAATCAGCCCCGCGCTCGAACGCGGGTAGACCACGTCGGCGCCCGTCCCCAGCACCACAACGTGTTTGCCGCCGGCGTTGACCGCAGCCCAACCCGAGGCCTGGTCACAACCAACCGCACCGCCCGAAACTACCGTCACTCCCGCCTCAACCGCCACCTTCGCCGCAAGCTCTGCCACGGCAAGACCATACGGCGAGGCCTTGCGCGCGCCGATGATGGAGAGCGCGGGCGTCGAAAGCACCTCGGGGTTGCCGCGCACATAAAGCGTCTGGGGTACATCAGAAAGCTCCAAAACGGTCTCGGGATACAACGCATCACCTGGATGCAGCTCGAAGGTCCCCTCGGCCATCATTGGTCCCTCCTTCCCTGGTACATCGCCGCCTCGAGCACGTGGTCCTGCGTCACTTGCTCGCTCTCGGCGACATCTGCGATCGTACGCGCAATGCGAACCAGGCGCACGATGCCACGCCCTGTGAGATGCGTGCGTTTGGATAGGCCGAGTACGCATTTCTCGGCAGCATCATCAAGCTCAAAGGTCGAAACGACGCCGTCAATGGACCGCGTCTCGTCATCCTCGGCCTCGGCATCTGCATCGTCCATACGGGATTCGCGCCAAGCGCGAAAAGCGCGACCGCGCACAACGTAGTCACGTAACTCGGCCGACGACATACCCTCTGCGCCCTCGATAATCACTTGAGGGTCGGGACGGGTCACATCGATCATCATGTCGATACGGTCGGCCAAAGGACCGCGCAGTTTAGACCGATAGCGCTCGACCATCGCCGCCGAGCAGCGACACGGTACCTCGCGATCGCCCAAAAAGCCGCAGGGGCAGGGATTGCTCGCAGCCAGCAGCTGAAAGCGCGACGGGAAGGTAAAAGCCCCATCGACGCGTACGATCCTCACGTAGCCGCGCTCGATAGGCTGACGCAGCGTCTGCAGTACGCCCGTGGGAAACTCGGCAAGCTCGTCCAAAAAGAGCACGCCGCCATGAGCAAGGCTAATCTCACCTGGGTGCACCGGGCGTCCTCCGCCAATGAGGCCCGCCGTTGAAATACTGTGATGGGGACTGCGGAAGGGCCGGTGTCCCGCCAACAAGCCATCAATGTTCTCACCCAAAACCGAATGGATGCACAGCGCCTCCTGTTGATCCTCAACGGAAAGCTCAGGCAGGATGCCGGTCATACGGCGCGCAAGCATCGTCTTGCCCGATCCCGGGGACCCAATCATGAGCAAGCCGAGTTCTCCTGCCGCCGCAAGCGCCATGCCGCGTTTAGCGACTTCCTGCCCCAGTACGTCGGCATAGTCGAGATCTGGCTCAAAGGTCGCCTCGACGCCCTCAGAATCCAAGTAGTGCCGCGCGGCATCGCCCATGCCGCGAGCAAGTTGAGACAGATGGTCGATAAAGCCGCAATCCACGCCCGCAAGCGGCACATGCTGATCGGACCTGCCGGCGATAAAAGACAGACCCATGTCACGAGCCAATAGCTGAAACGCCACCTCGCCCTTGACAGGAAGCACCGTACCGTCCAAGCCAAGCTCACCAACGATAAGACAACGATCGAGGTTGTCGCGGGGAATCTGCCCATCGGCCGCCAATACCGCGATGGCGATGGGCAGATCAAAGCCGCTACCGGTCTTGCGGATATCGCCGGGCGCCAGATTGACCGTAATGCCCGAGCGCGGGATCTCGAACCCGGCGGAGCGCATCGCGCAGCGAATACGACCGCGCGACTCCATCACCTCCATACTCGGGATGCCGAGCATCTGGATGCCCGGAACGCCGCCGGCAAGCGAGACCTCGACCGTAACGGGAATCGCCTCGACGCCGCGGATGCAGGCCGCGTGAACGGCAAACGTCTCGAACGCCATCACGACACCTGCCAATCGAACGCGTTGTACTGGTGCTCGATCTCGGCGATATGCCCGCCGCGAATGGTAACGCCCACGGCATCGAAGCGAATCGCCTTGAGCGGATAATGCTCCATGAGATAGCAACTTGCGATGCGGCGGTAGCGACGTTGCTTTTGGGCGTCCACGGCCTCCTCGGGAAAGACCCGCGTGCTGCAATCCAACGCAACGCGTCTGGTCTTGACCTCGGCCATCACCACGACATCGTCGAGCTCATCGAGCAGCACCAGGTCGGCCTCGCCCTCGGTGCAACGATAACCCTGCTCCAGCAAGGTGTAGCCGCGCTCGTTAAAGTAGTCGATGGTGATCAGCTCGCCCAGCATGCCCAGCTCGCGGGGACTGAGCCCCTTGATAAACTCGGGCGTCATCGCCCCGCAGTCGAGCTCGCCGTTTTCCCAACGCTCCTTGAGCTGCTGCGTCTTGCTTTTTTTGCTTGCGGCACTCATGGGGTCTCCTTTCCCGCACGCTGTAGTGCCCCGATGATGAGGGCACCTTTCATGCGGGTAAGTACCGGAAGCAAACCAAAAGCTGACCAAATGCCGACAAAAAACGGGCCGTACGCAACAATCACGTTGCACGCGGCCCGCTACCAGCAGGTTTATAAAACCCCAGGGGTCCCTGTCTCCACAATTGGCCTAGAAAAGGCGCTCAGTCTGCAGAAAGTTTCCGCAAAAGCTCACGCGGTGCAGCGGACAAAGTCCATGTTTGCGAATGGCCTCGATATGCTCGGGGCTCGCATAGCCCTTCGATTCGGCCAGATGGTACTCGGGGTACTCGGCGTCGTACTCGACCATCATCTCGTCACGCGTGACCTTGGCCATGATGGACGCCGCGGCGATGCAGGCGATCTTGGCATCGCCCTTCACCACATCGCGCTCGTTAGGAACGGCGCCCAAGGGGTTGCCATCCATAAGCACGCAATCGGGCTCGAGCCCCGTATCGGCCACGGCGCCCGCGACGGCAGCGCGGATGGCCCGGGCCATACCCATATCATCGATATCCGCAGGCGCGATATGGCAAAAGCCGATAGCAGTCGCGACCTCGGCAATCTTCACCGAGAGCAGCTCGCGGCGCGCCGGCGTGAGCTTTTTGGAATCGTTGATGCCCCAGACGCGCGGCTCCATAGGAAGGCACACGGCGCACACCGTCAAAGGACCGGCCACAGAGCCGCGACCCACCTCGTCGACGCCCACGACCACGCCATCCCCACCGAGCTCGTGCATCAGCTCGTACATGCCGTCGACGCGCTCGCGCTCGGCAAGTTCCTTGGCATGGCGCTTAAGGGCACGCTCGCAAGCCTTGATCACCTGCTGGCGCGGATCCTCGCGATAATGCTCCACGAGGGCGGGAATCTCCTCAAACGTAGCGCTCGCCAGCTCGCCGGCAACTTGCGATGCCGAAACCGAGCTCGTCATATTGGCCATACCAGGCCCTCCTTGCATGCAAATCAGATAAAAAGAAGGGCCACCCGAAGGTGACCCTTACGTCCAAACGAGTGGACAGACGCTGCGATCTTCTTAGCGCTTCTCGGGGATGCGAGCAGCCTTGCCCACCTTGTCGCGGAGGTAGTACAGCTTGGCGCGACGGACGCGACCATGACGAACGACCTCGAGCTTGGCGATCTTGGGGCTATGAAGCGGGAAGGTACGCTCAACACCGACACCGAAGGACATCTTGCGGACGGTGAAGGTCTCGCGGGCACCGGCGCCGGCCATGCGGATGACGTCGCCCTGGAAGACCTGGATGCGCTCGCGGTCGCCTTCCTTAATGCGGTAGTGAACCTTGACGTTGTCGGCGACGCGAACCTGAGGAATGTCCTCGCGGATCTGCTGACGCTCGATTGCGCGGATGTAATCCATGTGCAATTCCTTACTCTTCTAGAGGTGCCGTACCACCTTGGCCGGCACGTAGTTGAACAAACGTATTCCAGTATACACGCGCGGGTTTCTGCTGCAAGAACAATTTTTTACGCAGACAAAAAGACAAAACCCGCACATGATAACCGCCCGTCTCACGAATGAGACGGGCGGCATGAAGGGGGCTACGCTAGGCGTCTAAACCCAAAACGTTAGGCGGAACGCTTGGCCTCGAGCTTGGCCTGGGCGGCAGCCAGTCGTGCGAGGGGCACGCGGTAGGGCGAGCAGGACACGTAGTCAACATCGGCCACGTTAAACAGGCCCTTGATGGACTTAGGGTCGCCGCCGTGCTCGCCGCACACGCCAAAGTGCATGTCGGGGTTGGTGGCGCGGCCCTTCTCGACAGCCATGCGCACCAGTTCGAGTACTGCCGTGTCGATGGTCTCGAAGGGATTGTCCTTCAAGATCTTCTTGTGCATGTACAGCGGGATGAACTTGGCCTCGGCATCGTCGCGGGAGAAGCCGAAGGTCGTCTGGGTGAGGTCGTTGGTGCCAAAGCAGAAGAAGTCTGCGTGATGGGCGATCTCGTCAGCGACCATGCAGGCGCGCGGCAGCTCGAGCATCGTGCCCACGGGAATATTGAGCTCGACGCCCTCCTCGGCGGAAACCTCAGCGATTACGCGCTCGATAACCTCGCGGGTCTGGACATGCTCGGCCGTGATGGAGACGAGCGGAACCATGATCTCGGGGCGCGGATCGACGCCTTCCTTGATGAGACGGGCAGCAGCCGTAGCGACGGCGCGAACCTGCATAAACGGCAGATCGCTAAAGACGACGGACAGGCGCACACCGCGCAGGCCGAGCATCGGGTTGGACTCGACCATGCCGTCAATACGACGCAGACGGGTGCGCAGGGCGGCAAGCTCTTCCTCGTTGGCGCCAGCGGCTTCCTTCTTGGTGATGGCGACCTCGAGCTCGCGAGGATTATCCAAGAACTCATGAAGCGGCGGATCGAGCAGGCGGACGACCACATCGCGACCGGACATGGTCTTGAACATCGCCAGGAAGTCCTCGGTCTGAACCTTGAGCAGGTCGGCCAGGGCCTGCTGCTTCACGGCCTCATCGTCAGACAGGATAAAGCTCTGGATGATGTTCTTGCGGTCGCCCAGGAACATGTGCTCGGTGCGGCACAGGCCGATGGCCTCGGCGCCAAACTCGAGCGCAAGCTCGGCATCCTCGGGATTGTCGGCGTTGACGCGCACATGGTTGGCATGGCCACAGGTCTCGTCCAGGCGAATCTCGTCGGCCCAGGACAGGATGGTGTCCAGATCGCCGGTAAGCTCGGCGGAGACCAGGTCGACGGCGCCGTCGACGACGATGCCCTGGGTGCCGTCGATGGAGATGACATCGCCCTCGCGCAGCACGCGGTCGCTGCCCTCGATGCGCACGACCTTCTCGGCGGCGTCGATATGGAAGCGCTCAACGCCACAGACGCAGGGCGTACCCATGCCGCGGGCGATAACGGCGGCATGACTCGTCTTGCCACCGTGGCTGGTCAGGATGCCCTCGGCGGCGACCATGCCCTTCAGGTCGTCGGGGTTGGTCTCCCAACGAACCAGAATGACCTTGTGGCCCTCGGCGGAACGCGTGCCGGCGTCGTCGCTCGAGAACACGACCTCGCCCACGGCGGCACCGGGGCTGGCGTTCAGACCGCTGGCCAGCGCCTCGTACTTCTTGGAGGCGTCAAACTGCGGGTGCAGGAGTTGGTCGAGCTGCGCGGGATCGATGCGGCTCACGGCCTCCTCGCGGGTGATGAGGCCCTCCTCGACCATTTCGATAGCGATGCGCAGGGCGGCGGTGGCGGTGCGCTTGCCCACGCGGGTCTGGAGCATCCAGAGCTTGCCCTGCTCGATGGTGAACTCGATATCGCACATATCGCGATAATGATCCTCGAGCGTCAGGAACACGCGCTCGAGCTCCTCACCTGCGGACTCGAGGCCCGGGGTGGTCTTGAGGTCGGCAATGGGCTCGGTGTTGCGGATGCCGGCGACGACGTCCTCGCCCTGGGCGTTAACCAGAAAATCGCCGTAGAACTCCTTGGTGCCGTCGGCCGGATTACGCGTAAAGGCGACACCCGTCGCAGAGGTCTCGCCCTTGTTGCCAAAGGCCATGGCCTGCACGTTGACGGCGGTGCCGAGGTCGTCGGAAATGCCATGCTGCTTGCGGTAGATGCAGGCACGCTCGTTCATCCAGCTGCCAAAGACGGCCTGGATGGCAAGGCGTAGCTGAAGCTCCGGGTCGTGCGGGAAGACGGGCTTGCCGTCAGCGACCTCGAGCTCGGGATACAGGGAGGCATCGACGTTCTCGGAGAAGATGCCCTTAAAGGTCTCGACGAGTTCATGCAGGTCCTCAGCCGAAAGCTCGGAATCGACGCGAACGCCGGCGACCAGACGGGCCTGGGTCAGGGCGTTCTCGAACAGGTCGGCGTCAACGCCCATAACGACGTTGGAGAACATCTGAATAAAGCGGCGGTAGCTATCCCAAGCAAAACGCGGATTTTGCGTCTGGGCGATGAGCCCCTGAACGGAGTCGTCGTTGAGGCCTAAGTTGAGGACCGTGTCCATCATGCCGGGCATGGAGAACGGAGCGCCCGAACGAACCGACACGAGCAGCGGATCGGAGGCGTCGCCGAGCTTCTTGCCGCAGCGGGCCTCGAGGTCTGCCTCGGCAGCAACGATCTCATCGAGTGCGCCCTCGGGCCACACGTTGCCGGCACCGGAGTACTCGACGCAAGTCTGGCAGGTAATGGTAAAGCCACCGGGAACCGGCAGGCCGATGCGGCTCATCTCGGCAAGGTTTGCGCCCTTGCCGCCAAGCACGAAGTTCATGGACTTGTCGCCCTCAGTGACACAGGTGCCCTGGGCGTCGGTTCCAAAACGGTAAACCCTCTTGCAATCGCTCACGATACTTCCCCTTTCATGCACTTACGCGCACGACCGTGGTAACGAATCGACCCGCCAAATGCGGGCCGTGAGGGAACTATACGGCGGGTTTTGAGCGGGCTTAAGCAGAGGATGCGCGGTTTGGTAAACGTGCTAAAACTGGCGGTAAACGGTAGGTAAAGGTGGTTACCTTATGAATATACCACTGTAAGAAAGTGCAGGTCAGATGCGATATTTTTGCTAAATCGCTTTATCAAAATGCTGCTACTATTAGGCTCGACGGGCGGCGCGGCGGGCACGGGCTTCTTGGATTTCCTCCAAGTGGCTAATGATCTCGGCTGCGCTTTCCTCGATGGCCTTGCCGTCGGTACGCACCACAAAGCAGCCTAGGCGCTTCATGAGCGCACGGGCTTCCTCGAGCTCGCTGTGCACGCTCTCAGGCTCGGCATAGGAGCCGGCAACGGCACGAGCGTAGTCATCGCCCAAGCGGCTATCGCGAATTTCGGAAATCACATCGACGGTCGAAATCAGGCCGAACAGGCGCATCGGGTCGACCTCGTAAATCGACTTGGGCGGCTCCATGCCATGCGCCAGTGGGACATTGGCGACCTTGTAGCCCTGATAGGCCAAATACATCGACAGCGGCGTCTTGGACGTACGCGATACGCCCAGCAGCACGATATCGGCACCCGACAGATCGTCGCAGCCGCGCCCGTCATCGTGCTCAACGAAATACTCCATGGCCTCGATACGATGGAAATAGCGGTCATCGGTCTTGTGAATCACGCCCGCAACGCCCTTGGGCGGCACACCGATGAGCGACGACAGCACGGCGAGCGTCGGGCCGATCAGGTCGACCGAACGGATATGCAGCATGCCCAGGTAATCGAGCACACGGGCGCGAAGCGCCGGATCGACAATGGTGTGGAACACGGCAATATCGCGATGATCGGCATCGACGCGCGGACCCACAAACGACTTGACCTGCTCCACCGAGTTCACCTTGGGCAGGCGCAAGAGACGAAAAGCCCCTTCATCAAATTGCCCGGACGCCGCAAGCACCACCTCACAAGCGGTATCACCGAGCGAGTCGGAGATAACGATAACGGTGGGACGAGCGGTGACCGGGCAATCCATGCGGGGCTCCTTTTGCGCTTACGCGCAGGCTGGCTTACTTTTTACGGGCAAGCTCACCGATGTTTGCGATGCCGGAGAAAACGGCCTCGAAGCGGTTGAGCAGCTTAAGGCGATTATCGCGGAGCTGCTCGTCCTTGTCCATGACCATGACCTCATCGAAGAAACGGTCGATGGGCGCGCGCAGGGCGGCGAGGGCGGCAAATGCGGCCGGGTAGTCCTCGGCAGCAAGGGCGGCATCGACAGCGGTCTGAGCGGCCTCGGAGGCATCGGCAAGCGCGAGCTCGACCTCGCCCATCAGGCTGCGGTCGTACTCCACGCCCAGCTCGGGCTTGGAGATATGCGCAGCACGAGCATAGGCGGTCGCAAGGTTGTCGAACGTCTCGGCGTCGTTCTTGCGGGCCTCGTCGAGGGCGGCGCAGCGGGCGAAGAAGACGGACGGGGCGATGATGTGCACCGCGGAGACGGCGGCAACGGTATCGGCCGGGATCTTTTCGTCGCGGGCCATGCTCACCAGGCGGCCATGGAAGAAGTCGCGAACCTGCTGGGCGACCTCGGCGGCGTCGAACTCAATGCCCTGCTCACTGTAGAGCTCGAGAGCGAAGTCGATGAGCGACGTGGGGTCGATCGGCAGGCGGTCGCGCAGGATGTTGATGATGCCGATAGCGGCACGACGCAGCGCATAGGGGTCCGAAGAGCCGGTCGGGGGCTCGCCGATGGCAAAGATACCGGCAATGGTATCGAGCTTGTCAGCACAGGCCACGATGCAGCCAGCGGTGCCCTCGGGCAGATCATCGCCGGCGAAGCGGGGACGATAATGATCGCGGATAGCATGGGCGACCTCGTCGTTCTCCCCCATCGCGATGGCGTAGTAACCGCCCATCACGCCCTGCTGGCTCGTGAACTCGACGACGGCGTTGGACACCAGGTCGGCCTTGCACAGGTGAGCGGCGCGAGCCGCATCGGCGGCCAGATGGGCACCCAGGTGAGCCTCGCGGGCGATGGCGAGCGCGAGCTGCTCGATGCGCTCGGACTTGTCGAGCACGCTACCGAGCTTCTCCTGGAAGGCGACCTTGGCCAGACGCTCACGGAACTCGTCGAGGGAGATCTTCAGGTCCTCCTCGTAGAAGAACTTTGCGTCGTCCAGACGGGCGCGCACGACGCGCTCGTTGCCGTCGATCACGCGCTCGGCGTTCTCGGGCTTGCTGTTGGAGACGACCACGAACTCACGCGTGAGCTTGCCCTCGCCGTCATAGATCGGGAAGTAACGCTGGTTGGTGAGCATGGACTCGCAGATGATCTCGTGCGGGACCTTGAGGAACTCCTCATCGAAGGTACCGACGAGCACCGTCGGCCACTCGCAGAGGTTAATGACCTCCTCGAAGACCTTCTTGGGCGTGTCGACATGACAGCCGGGGCGAGCGGCCTCGACCTCGGCGATGCCGGCAAGGATGGCCTCGCGACGACGCTCGGCAGAAAGCACGCCGGCGTCCTCGAGCACCTGCTCATAAACAGCGGGGCTGGCAACAACATGGTCGCCAGGGCCAAGTACGCGATGACCGCGCGTGGTGTTGCCGCTCGTCACGTCGGCAAACGACACGGGCACAACATCCTCGCCCAAAAGGCAGCAGATCCAGCGGACCGGACGAACAAAGGTCGCATGCTCGTGACCCCAGCGCTGGCTGCGGTAGTTGGGCCACTGCAGGCCGGCGATGGTCTTCTCGCACAGAGCGGTCAGAATCGGCGTAGCCGGTGCGGAGGGAATGTTCTTCTCGGCGAACACATACTCGCGACCGTCAGTGTCCTCGCGACGGACCAGGTCCTCGGCAGCCACACCGCACTTGCGGGCAAAGCCCTGGGCGGCCTTGGTGGCGTTACCGTCAGCGTCGAAGGCAATGTTGGCCGCGGGGCCACGCTTGACCTCATGGACTTCATCGGTCGCGGTGGCGACGTTAGCCACGAGCGCAGCCAGGCGGCGCGGGCTCGAGATCACACGGACCTCGCCGTGGGCCAGACCGGCCTCGTCGAGACCCTTGGCAATCATGGAGCCAAGCTGCTTGACGGCATTGTTCAGCGGCGCGGAGGGCATCTCCTCCGTACCGATCTCAAACAGGAAATCCTTAGCGTCTGCCATGGCTTACGCCACCTCGCCTTCCTGGTCGGCATTCTCGTTGACTCCGGCGACCTCGGCCATGTAGGCCTCGCAGCACGCCTTGGCGACGGCGCGGACGCGCAGGATGTAGTTGGCACGCTCGACCGCGGACAGGGCGCCGCGAGCATCGAGCAGGTTGAAAGCGTGGCTGCACTTCATGACGCAGTCATATGCCGGCAGCGGCAGCTTGCGCTCCAGGCAGGAATGGCACTCGGCCTCGTAGTCGTCAAACTTCTGACGCATCATCTCGACGTTGGCGACCTCAAAGTTATAGGCACTGAACTCGCGCTCGTTCTCGAGGAACACGTCGCCGTAGGTCATGGGCGTGCCGTCGGGCAGGTAGCTCCACACCAGGTCGTAGACCGAGTTGACGCCCTGGGCGTACATGGCGATACGCTCCAGGCCGTAGGTAATCTCAACGGGCACGGGGTCGACCTCGATGCCTCCCACCTGCTGGAAGTACGTAAACTGCGTGACCTCCATGCCATTGAGCCAGACCTCCCAGCCAAGGCCCCAGGCGCCAAGGGTCGGGCTCTCCCAGTCATCCTCGACAAAGCGGACGTCATGGTCGTTGGGATCCAGACCGATAGCGGCAAGAGACCCCAGGTAGAGCTCCTGGGCGTTAACCGGAGAAGGCTTGATGAGCACCTGGAACTGATAGTAGTGCTGCATGCGGTTGGGGTTCTCGCCGTAGCGGCCGTCGGCGGGACGGCGGCAGGGCTGCGCATAGCAGGTGCGCCACTCGGCGGGACCGAGCGAGCGCAGCGTGGTCGCGGTATGGAAGGTACCGGCACCGACCTCGGAGTCATAGGGCTGCATAATGACGCAGCCCTGCTCGCCCCAGTACTGCTGGAGGCGCAGGATGATGTCTTGGAAGGAAAGCGATGAAGCGTTCATGCCTCTAATATCCCCTCGTCGAAACGATTACACGGTTAGGTACTGTACTATAGCGGTTTTTAGTCGATAGCGCCGATGCGGTTGAGCGGCCAGTAGCGCACAAGCGCCACAGCGATCAAATCAGAGCGATCGACGGGACCAAAGTAGCGTGAGTCGGCAGAGTTTTCGCGGTTGTCGCCCATCACCCACACGCACCCGTCGGGAACGGTGTAGGGATAGCTTACCTGAGCACCGGGCGCTTGGACCGAAAGTGGCCAGCTCATGCCCGTCGTATAGTCCTCGTCGAGCGCTTGGCCGTCAACGACCACCTTGCCATCCTGCAGGTCGACCGTCTGGCCGGCCGTGGCAATAACACGCTTGACAAGAACATCATGCTCGGAGGTGCCATCGGGGTTGTGAAACACCACGATATCGCCCTGCTTGACGGGCTGACCGAGCTCGAGGCTCACCTTTTGTGCCAGGATCTGGTCGCCAATCTCGATCGTGGACTCCATGGAGCCGGTGGGCACCACAAAGGGCTCGACCACAAACGAGCGAATCAAGAAGGTGGCGACCAGTGCGATCGCGATGACCGCGATCCACTCAAAAGCGCCCCTCAACGCGGAATGCTGCGATGGAACCATTCTCACTCCTCGCTCTGCGAATACGAAGCGTCCAGAATCTCCTGCGCGTAAGCACGCTCCTCGGGCGTGAGCCGCGCTGTCTCAATCAGATCGGGACGCCAACGACAGGTGCGCTCGATGGCGTTCTTACGACGCCAAGCGTCAACTTTGGCGTGATCGCCACTCACGAGCACAGGAGGCACGCCCTCGCCGTTGAACTCGGCAGGACGAGTGTACTGCGCGTACTCGAGCAGGCCTCCGTCCTCGGCGGTCGAGAACGACTCGTCCACGTTGCTCATCTCGTCGCCCAAGGCGCCGGGGATGAGGCGTACGACGGCATCGGCAACGACCATGGCAGGCAGCTCGCCGCCCGTAAGCACGTAGTCGCCGATCGACAGACGCTCATCGGCATACGCATACGCACGCTCGTCGATGCCCTCGTAGCGACTGCACACAAACAACAGGCGCTCACTTTTGAGCAGGCGCTCGGCCACATGCTGCGTAAAGGGCTCGCCACAGGGGGTAAAGAACACCACAGTAGGCTTGGGACCCTCTGCGCTAATGGCCTCGATGGCCTCTGCGATAGGCTCGACCTTCATGAGCATGCCCTGCCCGCCGCCGTACGGCTCGTCATCGACGGTACGATGGCGGTCGTGCGTCCAGTCGCGCAGGTTATACGCCTTAAAATCAAAAAGGCCGGCCTTGCGGGCGCGGCCCAAAATCGACGTGGACATGACGGGCTCAAACATCTCGGGAAAGACCGAAAGGGTCTCGATCAGCATGTTGTCCTCCCTACTTGTCCATATCGATCAGGCCGTCCATAACGTGGACAGAAATTGTTCCTGTGTCGGGAAGATCGAGCACGACCTGCTCGATCACGGGAATCAGTACCTCGCCGTACCGATCACCCTCGACAACCCAAACATCGTTAGCGGGCGTCGACATAATCTCGACGATCGTGCCGAGCGAACCGAAGCGCTCGTCGACCACCTCGCGACCCATCAGGTCGGTATAGGCAGCGTCGAGCGAATCGAGCTCAAAGTCGTCACGATTTGCCAGCACATAGCATCCCGTGATGCCCTCGGCGGCCGTCAAGTCGTCAATGCCCTCAAACGAGACCAGATCGCCATCGCCCGTATCGGTGACGGACACGACCGTGCAAAAGCGGTCGCGCTTGAGCGCCGGCGGCGTCAGGGCGACGCGCATACCCGGCTCTAATACAGAAGGAAGCCCCCGCAGCGGCTGCGCGAGGACCTCCCCCTTCCTTCCGTGCGGCTTGACCACACGGGCGATGTTTTTGTACTGGGACCTCAAGGTCCTAGCCCAGAACCTCTACCTCGACAGCAGTGTCGAGGCGAGCGGCCAGCGCACGGGCGAGCGTGCGAATGGCCTTGATGGTACGGCCACGACGGCCGATGACCTTAGCGACGTCATCCTCGGCGACCGAAACCTCAATCGTAGAGGCGTCGTCACCATCGATGACCTCAAGGCTCACGGAATCCGGGTCGTCGACGATCTGAACAACGAGATATTCGACGAGATCGGCGATGCGATCTGAGAGCATTGCCTCACCCTCGAGCTGTGCAGCGTCAACCTCAGGCACGATTTACTCCTCGGCGCCCTCAGCGGCCTCAGCGGCAGCCTTAGCGGCCTCTGCCTCTTTGGCGAGCTGCTTCTTGGACTTCTTGACGACGGTCTCGGTCTTCTCGCCCTCGTTGGCGGCCTTGACCAGAGCGGCGACGGCGTCGGTGAGCTGAGCGCCCTTGGACTGCCAGTCGGCGATCTTCTCGAGGTCGAGGTTGATGGTCTTGGGGGCGGTCATCGGGTTGTAGCGGCCAACCTCCTCGATGATACGACCGTCACGCGGGGCGCGGGAATCGGCGACGACGACACGGTAGTACGGACGCTTCTTAGCGCCGTGACGAGCAAGGCGAATCTTGACTGCCAAAGGAAACTCCTCCAACCAAGCAGCTTTAGGCTGCAACTACAAACAAACAGTTGAACATAATACGCCATCGACGCGGGCAGGTGAAGTCCGTGAGACCAACTTCTTCGGTGTAGTCGAGGGCAAATCCATATCTTAGACAAGAATTCGGGATTTGCAAGCACATACACGCACCCCACATGAGCTGCGCGGTATACTCATGACATGGAAAGACGCGAACATACATACGGTTATGAGGATGCCATGGGCGTCACGCCGCCTCCCTGGACGGGTCCGGCGGTGGGCCTCATGGACCTCGATGCGTTTTTTGCGAGCGTGGAGATGCTCGATCATCCCGAATGGCGCGGAAAGCCGCTCATCGTGGGCGGAGACGCCGATTCGCGTGGCGTCGTGTCCACATGTTCGTATGAGGCACGTCGCTTTGGCGTGCACTCTGCCATGGCCTCGGCCGAGGCGCGGCGCTTGTGCCCGCAAGCCATTTGGACGCACGGGCACTTTGATCGCTACCGCGAGGTGAGCGCGCAGGTCATGGCAATTCTTGCCGAGGAGACGCCGCGCGTTGAGCGCGTATCCATCGACGAAGCCTTTATCGATATCACACCGGGTCGCTTTGCGCCCGAAGACCCGCTACTGGTTGCGCGGCGTATAAGCGACCGCGTGGCAGCGCTGGGAGTGACCTGCTCCATTGGCGTGGGCTGCAACAAGACGGTCGCAAAGATCGCAAGCGAGCGTGATAAGCCGTTTGGGCTGACCATCGTGCGCCCCGGAACCGAGCAGCGCTTTTTGGCCGCGCTGCCGGTATCTGCCATGAGCGGCATCGGGCGCTCGGCCGAGGAGCGACTGCGCCGTATGCGCATCTACACGCTCGGCGAGCTGTCACGCGCGCCGGAATCCACCTTGGCCTCTATTTTTGGCGTCAACGGCGAACGTATGCGTCAGCGTGCGCTGGGACTTGAAATCTCCGAAGTCACGAGTCTCGATGAAGAGCGCGAGGTCAAGTCGGTCAGCAATGAACGCACCTTTGCGAAAGATTTGACTGAGCGTGGGGATATTGAGGCGGCGATTGCGCTGTTGGGAGAGTCAGTGGGACGCCGCCTGCGCCGTCAGGGACTGACGGGCGCCACGGTGACGCTCAAGCTCAAGTATTCGTATGGAAGCGGTCGCTCGGCACAGCGCCGGCTGCCTCATCCGACCGACGATGAGAACATCTTCGTGGCGGTTGCGCTCGAACTGCTCGACAACATTTGGCAGGAAGGCATGCATGTTCGCTTAGCAGGCATCGGCATGAGCGACTTTGACCATCAGGGCGGCATCCAGACCGACTTGTTCTGCGAAGTCGACGACCGCGGAGCCCAATCCAGCGACCGCCGCGAGCTCTCCGTCGCGATCGACGCCGTCCGAGACAAATTCGGCGACACCGCCCTTTCCTTCGGCCGCCAATCCCGTTTCAACGATTAACCGCCTTTGGGCAAAAAGAAAGCCGATCAGGTGCGGAAAACCGCAACTGCCCGGCGATATGCGTGAGGGTAGCTAACCCCGTCTCAAAATGAGCTACTAGAGGAGGTTGAGGGGGAGCTGGGGGGCGTCTCCCCAGAGTTTCTCGAGGCGGTAGAAGTCGCGGGCTTCGGGAGTGAAGACGTGGACGACAACCGAACCGTAGTCCATGAGCATCCAGGTCTTCTGCTCGCGACCCTCGATGGAGAACGGGTGCTCGCCGCAAGCCTCGGCGACCTTCTCCTCGATCTCGTCGACGATAGAATCGACCTGGCGGTTGTTGGTACCGGTGGCAAGCACAAAGTAGTCGCATACGTCGGAAAGCTCGGTCAGGTCGAGCACCTGAACGTCCTCGCCCTTCTTGTCGTAGGCGGCCTGCGCGGCGGCGCGGGCGACATCCTCGGCGGCGACACCGCTCGCGGACAGCGAGGCGGCAGTGCGGTCGGACGTGGCGGCGAAGCTCTTGTGCTCCACATGTTCAAGAATCTGCTCGTCGGTCATGGTCTCGTCGGCCATGGAATACCTCTTTCTAGACAGCCCGAGCTAGCGCAGCTGGGCGTAATGGTTGTAAATCGTAATAGCCGTGGGATAAAGATAGCGCCCGGACTGGATCACATAGACCAGACCCTGCGCAAAACAGGAGAAGAACAACTCATCGAGCGTCGACTCCCCCACCATCTTGCGCAGCGCATGCGCATAGTCGCCGTGGCGGTTGGGCTCGATGGCATCGGCCACAAAGACCACCATATCGAGCGGTGTCATGTCGCAAGCACCCACGGTGTGACGGTCGACAGCCTGGAAAACGGCCGGCGACAACTCGGGGAAAAGCTGCGGAAGCTCATAGGCGGCAACAGGGCCATGCAAAAGCGGCGTCGCGGCGGAAGGAGAGCCGGCAATCTTAATGCCGTAATGCAGAGCGCGCGTAACCAGCTCGTCGTCGGAGAGCACTTTGTCCCAGTCGTGGATCAGACCGGCAGCAGCGGCATCAAAGCGGTCAACGCCGTAGACCTCGGCCAGATGAAGTGCGGTCTCGGCAACACCCAGCGAATGCACATAGCGCTTGCGCTTATCCTTCATGCGAACATCGAGCAGCTCTTGAATGCGCTTGAGCAGCGCGCGCTCATCGCCCTCAAACTGATCCTCTACCGACAACGTAGACCCCCATCACTCAAAATCTTCTTGGCCCAGATCGACATACAAACCGCGCTTGCGAATGTAGCCGAGCACAGACTCGCTCGTAAGATAGCGCACGCTCATGCCGCGGGCAACTCGCTTACGAATGTTCGTCGAGCTGATCGCCAGCGCCGGAATCTGAATATAGCGCACGTCGAACGGCAGCCCAGACTCTTTGATTCGGGCACGCGCCGTATCGATATCAAAGCCCGGTCGCGTCGCCGCAATAAAGGTAGCAAGCTCGGCGATTCGTTCGGCATCATGCCAAGTCACAATATCGATAATCGCGTCGGCGCCCGTAATAAAGTAGAGCTTTACCTGCGGCGGATAAAAGTCGCGAAGGGCATGAAGCGTATCGGCCGTGTAGGTTACGCCCGGACGGTCGATCTCGAACCGACTCGCCAAAAAGGCCGGGTTCGCGGCGGTGGCGAGGACCGTCATGGCATAACGGTCCTCGGCAGGCGTCACCGGCTTGTCAAGCTTAAAAGCAGGAGAGCCCGCCGGCATAAAGAGCACAGCGTCCAAGTCGAGGGACTCGCGCGCCTGCTCGGCGGTCACCAGGTGCCCGTAATGAATGGGATCAAAGGTGCCACCCATAATGCCGAGCCTAAACTCCTGCCCGTCCTCTAGAGGAAGCTCGGGCAGACCGATTCCACCGCGCAGCGACATGGCTTACTCACCCTCCGAGGTCTCGGCATCGCCCGCGGCATCCGCCGCATTGACAACCTCGACGCCCTCATCCGCAGCATCGGCCACGTCAATGGCTTCAACGGCAACGTCCTCGCCAGCATCCTCGAGCTCCTCGTACTCCGAGAAGTCCTCGGCGCCCTCAAAGTCAAAGGCGCGCTGGCAAATGCGGACCTCGTCGCCCGCACGACAACCGGCCTTCTCGAGCGCGTCGTCAACACCCATACGCGCAAACTTATGCTGCAGGTAAATGACGGCTTCTTCGTTTTCCCAGTCGGCCTGAATGACCATGCGCTCGATGGCACGACCGACCACGCGGAAGGCACCGGGCTCTTCCTGGACAATGCGGAAACGCTTCTCTCGCTGCAGGCGACGGCGCTCCCATTCATCGTCGCGCAGGTCGACCGGCTCATCGGAGACCGCCAACTCGGCGCGGAGCTTGGCCACCTGCTCACCTACGGCAAGCATCAACGTATTGAGACCGGCGCCCGTCACGGCAGACACGGCAAAGAACATATGGCCATCGTCGAGCGCTGCGCGCTTGAGGTCGGCAATCTTATCGGCCGTGCCCGGCGCATCGCACTTGTTGGCGACAACGATCTGCGGACGCTCCGAAAGCTCGGCGCCATACTGCTCGAGCTCGCGGTTGATGATGTGGTAATCCTCGACCGGATCGCGATCCTCAAAACCACCCGTCATGTCGACGACGTGCATGATCAGGGCCGTACGCTCAATGTGGCGCAGGAACTGGTGACCCAGGCCCTTACCCTCGCTCGCGCCTTCGATAAGACCGGGGACGTCGGCAACGACGTAAGAATATTCACCGGCACGCACCATGCCGAGGTTCGGCACGAGCGTGGTAAACGGGTAGTCAGCAATCTTGGGACGGGCGGCACTCATGCGCGCGATGAGCGATGACTTACCCACGGAGGGAAAGCCCACGAGCGCGGCATCGGCCATAAGCTTCATCTCGAGCTCGATCCAGTGCTCCTCGGCCGGTTCGCCCAACTGGGCAAAGGCCGGAGCGCGACGCACCGACGTCACAAAGTGCGTGTTGCCCAGACCGCCGGCACCGCCGGGCGCCACGACGACGCGCTCGCCGTCGTGCACCAGGTCGGCAATCTCAAACATCGGGGTCTGCGTCTCGGGATCGAGCTCGCGCACCACGGTACCCATAGGGACCTTGAGAATCAGGTCCTCGCCGCTCTTACCGTTACGACGGGCACCCTGCCCGTGCGTGCCGCGCTCGGCGCGGAAGTGATGCTTAAAGCGGTAATCGATCAGCGAAGACAGCTGAGCATCGGCCTGGATGACGACATTGCCGCCACGACCGCCGTCGCCGCCATCGGGGCCGCCCTTGGGGACAAATGCCTCGCGCCTAAACGACATGCATCCGGCTCCGCCGTCGCCGCCGCACACGTTAATGCGGCTGATATCGGTGAACTGTGACAACAGAATCGCCTCCTACAAAAAAGAGGGAGACCCTTGAATCCTAAAACTCAAGTGCCTCCCACATATGTGCTCTATGAAGGGTGAATTACGCGTTCGCGAGCGGGCGTACGCTGACCCTGTGCTTGATACCCTTGTGGAACTCAACGGTACCGTCGACCAGCGCGAACAGCGTGTCGTCCTTACCACGGCCAACGTTCTCACCCGGGTGGATGTGCGTGCCGTGCTGACGGACGAGAATCGTGCCCGTGGTTACCGTCTGGCCGGCATAGCGCTTCGTGCCAAGGCGCTGACCGCGGGAGTCACGGCCATTACGGGAGGAACCGAGTCCTTTTTTGTGTGCCATTGTGTATACCTACTCTTTCGTTACGAGTGTAATCTACTCGGCGACGGGAGCCTCGGCAACAGCCTCAGCCTCTGCCTTGACAGCCTTCTTGGCGCGGGAGGTAGCCTGAACCTTCACGATCTTCAGCTTGGTGAGCTGCTGACGGTGACCCTTCAGACGACGATAGCGCTTGCGCTTGTGGAACTTGAAGACCAGCTGCTTCTCGCCCTTGAACTGCTCAACGATCTGAGCGGTAACCTTGGCCTTGGCCAGCTTGTCGGGATCGGTGACGATCTTCTTACCATCGTTGAGGAAGATAACCGGCAGGGTGACCTTGTCGCCCTCATTGCCCTCGATCTTCTCGACGGTGATGACATCGTCGGTGGCGACCTTGTACTGCTTGCCGCCCGTGTTAACGATTGCGTACATGTTTACTTGCCCTTCATGCATCAGTTAGTGCAACAGCCGAATATAGTAGCAGGCGAAAATACCCCCGTCAACGAGTATGTGGAGCAAATCCACAAGTTCGCACAGGTATGGGGCTGACGAGTCGGCCCTCGTCGTCCTCGCATGCTTGATTCTGACGCTCGACATCGTAGGAGCAGATGGTCACGAGGTCTTGCATACCGGTGGAAACAATAGGTGCATCCACGCCCGGGGTCAAGCCCTGCAACAAAACATCAGCAGCAGAAAGCAAAATTTCCGGACGCATGGAGCCCTCGTTGTCGGCATGGGTGTCGAGCATGAGCACCAAATGGTCCGGGCGCTCCCCCGCCGTGAGCTCATAGCCCACGAGCGTGTGATCCAAATCCAAGCGCTTGCTCTTTTTGCCGCGCGCGTAGTCGATGCCGTGGCCCGCGCGCAGCGTGTCGATCGCACGACGCACCTCGTCGGCGCTTACGGGCGCCTCGGGATCCAAGTGCAGGTCGATGCGATACGACAGGCGCGTGAGCTGCGCCGTCAACGCCGGCGTGCGCACGTCGATGTACGCCGCCTCGATGGGCGCCAGATCGGCCGGAGACGCCGCAGCCAGGCGCCCAAACGCCTCGTCGAGCGCCACGAACTCGGTCATAAACAGGTCATACCACTCGCAGGTCGACGACGTACCCACCGGCAGCGCCGAAGAGAAGCCCACGCGCATGTGCGGAGAGAATCCCTGCGTGACGGCATAGGGAAGTCCCGCACGGCGCACGATGCGCTCAATGGTATGGATTACTTCGAGATGGCCCAGGTACTTAAGGCGATCGCGCTTGCCATAGCGAACACGAAGCCTAAAGAGCGAGGGGTTGTCGGTCAGGCGCTCACTCATGCGCGATCACCCATCAATACATTCTTGGCGTGGAGCGTGGGGCAGATCCCGCAGCCGGTGCACGACGTGCGGGTACAGTCGGGAGTCGTGACGCCCTCGAGCGAGCGACGGTACTCGCGCTCGAGGAAGCCGCGCGTGCAGCCGGGGCTCACGTGCTCCCACGGCAGGCGCCAGTCCAACTCGTAGGGCAGGTGCACGAGCTCATTGAGGTCGATGCCGTTTTTGGCAGCAGCTTCCTTCCAGTTATCGAGCGAGAAATGCTCTACCCAGGCGTCAAAGCGAGAGCCCGAGCGCCAAGCATCGATGATGACGGGCGTCATGTCACGACCGGCGCGGGAAAGCGCGGCCTCGATGAGCGAGGTCTCGGCATCGTGGTAATGCACGCGGACGGCACGGTTGCGAACGCTCGTGATAAGCAACTTCTGGCGACGCTTGACGTCGTCGTAGTCGAGCTGCGGGCACCACTGGAACGGCGTGGCAGCCTTGGGGATAAAGACCGAAACCGAGATGGACACCGAGATCGAGCCGCGACGAGCCTTGGGCACCACGGAACGACCGAGCTCCAGCACGTGATCGGCCAGATTGGCGATGGCCACGATGTCCTCATCGCGCTCGCCGGGAAGGCCCATCATAAAGTAGAGCTTCATGCGGTTCCAGCCGGCCTCGAAGGCCGCCTTGGCCGCACGGTCCAGGTCCTCCTCGGTCACGTTCTTGTTAATGATGTCGCGCATGCGCTGGCTGCCGGCCTCGGGCGCGAACGTCAGGCCGCCCTTCTTTTCGCCGGCGACCGACTCGGCCATATCCACGCCAAACGAATCCAGGCGCTGCGACGGAATAGACACGCGTATACCCGTATCCTCCAGGCGACGGTTGAGCCTGCCGAGCACGTCGCGAATGCAGGAGTGGTCGGTCGTGGAAAGCGAGGTCAGCGACACCTCGTCATAGCCGGTCTTTTCCAGACCCTGAATCACCGACGAGACGATCTGGTCGGCCGAGCGCTCGCGCACCGGGCGATACGTCATGCCGGCCTGACAAAAACGACAGCCGCGGGCGCAGCCGCGCAGGATCTCGATAGACAGGCGGTCGTGAACCAGCTGCGCATAGGGCACGCACGACTGCGACAGCGGATTCGTGGCGCCGAAATCCTCAACGACGCGCTTGTAGACCACGGTCGGCGCATCCTTGCCTTCACGCGGCACGGTGTAGCCATGCGGCGAGCAGGGCTCGTCGTGACGAACCTCATAGAGCGACGGCACGTAGTTGCCGGCAATGGATGCAAGCTGCTCGACAATCTGCGCGCGCGGGACCCCTTCGTCACGCAGGCGGCGATGCAGCTGGCAGGTCTCGAGCAGCGATTCCTCGCCCTCACCGATGAGGATGGCATCGAAGAAGGCCGCGTACGGCTCGGGGTTGTACACCGAGGGACCGCCGGCAATGATGATGGGGTCGTCTTCGCCTCGGTCAGCCGCCAACAGTGGAATGCCAGCGAGGTCGAGTGCCTCGAGGAAGTTCGTCACCGCCATCTCGTGCGGCACATGCAGACCGACGATATCAAACGAAGCGACCGGCGCTGCACCCTCGAGCGAGAGCAGCGGAATGCCCGCCTCGCGCATAGCGTCACCCATATCGGGCCACGGCACATAGCCACGCTCGCAGGAGATGCCCTCGGCCTGGTTAAGGATGTTGTAGAGGATGGCGATACCCTGGTTGGGCAGACCGACCTCGTACACATCCGGATAGATCAGGCAGCAACGGTAGTCGGCATCGGCCTTGGAAAGCGTGCCCCACTCGTGATCGATATAGCGACTCGGCTTCTCGACCTTGGCGAGCAACGGCTCAATTAAATGAAAACAGTCTTGGTATGCAACGCGCAACGGAAAACCCCTAAGCAGCGAGATCTGATGCGTCCTGATAGGACGCCATAGGACGGGTAGCGCCCGCGACCGTGGTCACCAGATCGCGAACGCGGGAGAACGTGGCAGTGACCACCTCGTTGGCACGGCTGTAGTCGACATCGCGCTCGTAGAGCGAAACGAGCGCACGGCCCATGCCATAGGTGCCCGCGGCGGCAGTGAGCGCCTTGACGGCAAACCCAATATGCGGCGTCTGCTTGACAAGTGCGCGGGTGACCGCTCGGATCACAAGACCGCCGGCAAGCACGCCCGCGACCTCGTAGCCGCGCTCAGGCTTAATGCCGCGTCCAAAGACGGCAGCGAGCTCAAAGAGCATACCCACCTGCGCCAGCGCCATAACGGGATAATCGGCGCCCGGCAAAAACACCAGCGCACCGGTCGCCATATTGGTGAGCGCGCACGAGGTGATGATACGATTGGCCGCCGCGATACGCATGAAGGCAAAGTTCGCCGCAAAAGCCGTTTCCTTGTCGGTGCGATCGAGAATCCAGCGGGCAAGCGTCTCGAGCAGATACGTCTTATCGGTTGCCGCTACCACGCCGAGCATGGGCGTGGACTCCTCGATAAACGGCACCTCCACAGCAGACTCGGCAAGCACGCACACGGGCGCGCCGGCGATCACGAGCTCCTGCACGGCACTCTCCAAGCGGTCGGAACCACACGAGAGCACCAGCACCACATCGGTATCGGTCTTTGGAGCAATTCGCTCCTCCCCCAGACGCTCGACGCGCACAATGCCCGAGGTCGTCTGCGGCACAAAGGCGTCACGCACCGTCTCGGCCAGAAAGCGCGAGGCGGACGAATCCAGATAGACCGAGACGCGCACCGGCGTATCGGAATCCTTCTTAACGGACGCGCCCATCTTAAAAGCGCGGGTCAGCTTATCTACGGGAATTTTCATAGCAAACCCCTCCAGCGGTTACGCGGCGCCCGAACGATGCCGCCATATGGATTGTACGATACCCACCGTCAGCAGCTGAATCATCATCGAAGACGAACCGAAGCTAATAAACGGTAGCGGAATACCGGTAATCGGCATCATGCCGATGCACATGCCGATGTTCTCGAAGGTCTGGAACGCCCACATGCCAACGATGCCAACACACGAAAGACGCAAAAACAGAGACTCGCACTTAAAGGCAACGCGGATCGTCGAGAAGATGAGCAGCACGTACAAGCACAGCAGCAAAAAGGAGCCGCAGAAGCCAAAGGTCTCGGACAAAAAGGCGAAGACGAAGTCGGTGTGGAACTCAGGCAGAAAGCCGCCGGCCGACTGCGTCGCATGGCCCAGGCCCTTACCAAAGAAACCGCCCGAGCCGACCGCGATCAACGACTGCTGCAGATTGTACGCATCGTCCGAATCGGCATTATCGGGGTCGATAAAGACCGTCAGACGGTTCATCTGATACTGCTTGATGAGCACATCGTGGCCGAGCAGCGAATCAAAGACCGAATCGAGCGCCAGGACGAGGGCCACCAGGCCCACGAGCAGGGCCAGGGTCGACAGCACCCATTCGCGGCGTGCACCGCTCATACAAATGACGATGGCGCCCGAAACCAGCACGACCAGGCCCGAGCCCAGGTCGCCCATGGCAACGACGGCCAAAAACGGAATGGACAGCATGCCGCAGAGCTTGACGTAGTCGCGAACGGTATCGATGCGACCGTTATACTGCGAGCCAAGCGTAGCAATAAAGAAGATGGTGATGAGCTTGGCAAGCTCAACGGGCTGGAATGTCAAGCCGATACCGGGAATCTTGATCCAGCCCGTCATGCCCAGACCGCCCGTATAGGACAGACCCGGAATCTTGGGCGAGAGGATCACGATCAGGTCGATGACGAGCAACGCCGTCGAGAAATTGGAAATACCGCGCAGGTCGGTACGCCAGACCAGCACCGCCAGCACCGCCCCGATGCCAATTCCCAGAAGATGGCGTGAAAACGATGCATCGGCCTTAAACTGCGAAGCCGACCAGATAATGATGGCACCGTAGGCGACGAGCGCCACAGTAGCCACGAGCACACCGATATGCACCTTTTGGCGAAACGTGCCGCGCGAGGCCGAAAGTTGCTTGTTGACGCGGTCCAGGCTGCTGCGAGAGCCGGTCTTGGTTGAACGGAACAGATCCGCCGGAGAAAAATCCATCGCAACCTCCTATCGAACCGAAGAATCGCCCGAGGCCGAAGAGGTATCGGGCTCGTCATAAATCACGCCGAGCACGTCGCGCACGACATGCATCGCGGTATCTGAGCCGCCGCCGCCCTGCTCCAGGACAGTAGCGATAACATACTTGGGGTCATCGGCCGGTGCATAGGCGCAGAACCAAGCGTATTCGTCCTCGCCGCTTTTCTCGCCCGTGCCCGACTTGCCGTATACCTGCGGCGTCAGGGTGCCAAAGTGAGCCGCCAGGGACGTCGATGCCGTGTAAATCACGTCGTGCATGCCGTTGCGAACAAGAGCCAAATCCGAATCACTGTTGATCTTGGCCTCCAGGCGCTTCTTCTTGCCCTTGCCGTTGTACTTATAGGCATCGCCGTCGCCATCGCGCGACACGGCAGACAAAAACACGTGGGGCACGTACTGTTTGCCGCCGTTGGCAAGACCCATATAGGCGCACGCCATCTGCAGGGGCGTCACCAGGATGTCGCCCTGGCCGATGGCAATGTTAGTCATATCACCGGCATTCCACTTGCGGTCCTCGGCAGAGGCGTCGGTGAAGTACGACTCTTTCCACTCGGCATCGGGAATACGGCCCGCGCCCTCACTCGGCAGATCGATACCGCAGGTCTTGCCTAGACCCCAGCGACGAAAGACCTCCTGCAGGCCCTCGGAATGTTTCTCGTCATAAAAGAACGCCTTGCCCATGTCGTAGAAGACGGGGTCGCACGAGTTGGCGATACCCGACTGCAGCGTCATGGTGCCGTGGCCGGAATGCAGCCAGCAGTACTTGCCCCACGACTTGCCCAGACCCGTCCAATAGCCCGTGCAGTTGGTCGTCTGCCCCGACGTGTAGGTTCCAAACTCAAGACCGGCCAGTGCCGAGAGCGGCTTGATGGTCGAAGCCGACATGTACTGTCCGCTAATGGCGCGGTTGAGCAGCGGGTGCGAACCCTTGTCATCATTGAGCTCGGTCCACATGTCATTTGAGACGCCGCCGATAAAGACGGACGGATCGAACTTGGGCTCGCTCGCCATGCCCAGGATCTCGCCATTGTTGGGATCGAGACACACCACAGCGCCGTTGCCGGCATTGCTGTAGCCAGTGGTCTTGGCAAGCTCGATAGCGCTCGCCAGTGCCGTCTCGCAGGCCTGTTGGATCTTAAGGTCGAGCGTGAGCTTAATGTCGGAGCCGGCCTTCGCGGGCACGGCGCCGGCCTGACCGGTCACATTGCCCGAGGCATCGACCTTGACGGTCTGCTCGCCACGAATACCCTGCAGCAGGTTTTCGTAGTAGCTCTCAACGCCCGCCTGGCCCACGATATCGCCCGACTGGTACGTAATCTTGCCAGCAGAAGCATCATCATCCCCAGAGGTTTTCTTATTCTGGGCCTCGAGCTGCTCGGAGGTAATGGTGCCGGTATAGCCCAAGATATGGCATGCCGTCTCGCCATATGGATACTGGCGCTCGGTACGCTCGGCAATCTTGACGCCCGGGAACTCGCCGGCATGCTCCTGAATATAGGCAACCGTGGAGCGACGGACGTCCGTCGCGATGGTATGCAGGCTCTGAGCGCCCTCTGTATTGTCCTGAATATTGCGAAGGACCGCCACGTAAGGCATTCCAAGCACGTTGGCAAGATGGCGAACCAGGACCTCATCCTCGGCAAGGTCGCGGTAGGCCACGACAGCAAGTGAGGGACGGTTCTGGACAAGCGCCACGCCATTGCGGTCGAGGATGCGGCCGCGCACAGCAGGAGTGGTAACGGTGCGAGTCTGATTACTATTGGCCTGCTTCTCGTAATAGTCCGACGAGACCATCTGCATGCCCCACAGCTTGACGGCGAGCGCCGCAAACATCGCGCCCACACCCGTGGTGAGGATGGAAAAGCGGCTCTTAAAGGCGGTCACCGCGGTATTGCCCTCGCCCTCGGTGGCGCGCGGGGTCGTTCCATGCTGCGTATCGTAGGTAAAACGGGAATCGCCGCGACGCATGATGACCAGTGCGACCACGATGGCCACAACTAGCACGATACCGGCGATAATAACCGTCAACTGGGAAGACATCTACGGGCCTCCCCTATTTGAGCTTGCGGGTCTTGGGCTTAAAGCGCATACCCGTCTGGCGTCCGCCACGTGCGGAGAATCCATAGCCGGACTGTGGCACGACGCCGGACATCAAAAACGGAATGGCAACCAGACCCGTCAGGATCGAGGACGGCAGCGCATGGCCGAAGATCGCCACGACAAAGCTCGTCTCCAAACCCATAAACAGCAAGATGATGCTGTAGATCACATTAATGACGAGCGCGAAGGCGCCCACAGTGACGCCGCGCGCACTTGGGGTACCGCCCGTCTGACCGACGGCGCTGTGCACCAGGGCAAAAGAACCCACGGTCAGCAGGAGCGACATAATGCCCACCGGCACGGCAGCGGACAGGTCATAAAACAAGCCGCTGCAAAAACCGCACACGACGGCACGGGTCGGGTCGCCCGAGAACACACTCAGGCACACCAAGATAATCATGAAGTTGACGCGACCACCCGCAATGGAGATCTGCGGTGCCAGGCCTGCCTGCAGCAGCACGCACACGATGGCGGCGATCACAAACGTGCGGGAGCTCATCCCCTGCTCGTGTAGATCCATGGACATGCCCCCTATTCGTTCGAACCAGAATCGGTCGTCTCGGACGTGTCGGAACTGTCATCCGAGCTCTCGTCCTTCGTCTTGGTTGCAACATCGCGCGACGTTCCCTGCGGCGTGCTGTTGGCCGTGCTCACGTCCTCATCCGAGGTCGACTGTTCATCGGTCAGCGAGGTAATGACCAGCACTTCCTCGTTGTTCTCGGCCGTGGTCTGAGCGCGCACCACAATGGTGTAGTACACGTCGTTTGCCGATTTCTCAACCGACGAGACGGTGCCGAGCGGTAGACCCTTGGGGAACACGCCACCGATGCCCGAGGTCACGATGATGTCGCCAACCTTAACATCGGAGTCGACGCTCACGTACTCAAGACGCAGCGTGCCGTCAGCCTGACCCTGCAGCATGCCCTGGGCGCGCGTGTCCTGCACCATGGCGGACACGCCCGAGTTCTCGTCGCCAATCAGGCGCACGGTAGAGGTCTTGGCCGATACCTCGATAATCTGGCCGATAACACCGGCAGAACTCGTCACGGGCATGTTGATGGTAAGGCCGTCGGCAGAGCCCTTGTCGATGGTTACGGTCGAGGTCCAGGCATCGCCCGAGGCACCAACGATACGAGCAGCGGTCGATTTGAGGTTGTAGGTCGACTGCAGCCCGACCAGCCCCTCCAGACGCTCGGCGGTCTTTTGAGCCTCGGAGAGCTCAGCAACCTTAGAGGTCAGCTCCTCGTTTTGCTTCTTGAGCTCGTCGAGCGTGTCCTGCGACGCCGTAAGGTTAGAGAACACGTTGCCGATGGCATTGAAAGGAGCCGCCACAGCCGAACCCACAAAGCGCACCGGCGAGGTAATCGTCGTTACGCCCGAACGCACGGCATGAATCGGTCCTGCCTCGCCCTCGCGGATGTAAAACGTGAGCAGCAACACCGAAATCAGGCTGAAAACAATCAACGGGCGCATACCCGTTGATTGTCGCTTGGTATTCAGATTTGTGGAGAAACCCGATGATCGTGCCAAATGGAATCCACCTTTTGGAAATTAAGCATTGGTCTGGACGAAGCCGCCATCAAACGCATTGGCCTCGAGCACGCGGGCACAGCCGTTAACGACGTTATCGAGCGCCGTGGGGCTGACGTTGACCGAAACACCGGTCTCATCGCGCAGGCGCACGTCGAGACCGCGCAGCAGCGCGCCGCCACCGGTCAGCAAAATGCCGTAGTACATAAGGTCCGAGGCGAGATCGGGAGGCGTGGCATCGAGGGCGTCCTTGACGGCCTTGGCCATCTCGTCGAGCGGCTTGTTGAGCGCGCGACGAATCTCCTCGCTCTCGATGCGCACGGTCTTGGGCAGACCGGTGATCACGTCGCGGCCGTTGACCTCGACGTCGAGCTCGTCCTTGAGCGGCACGGCGGAACCGACCTTGATCTTGATGTCCTCTGCCGTACGCTCGCCGATGGCCAGGTTGTAGGCATCGCGAACGTGCGTGAGGATGGCCTGATCGAACTCGTCGCCGGCAATACGGATGGACTGCGAGACGACGATGCCGCCCATAGCGATAACGGCAACCTCGGTGGTACCGCCACCGATGTCGATGACCATGGAGCCGGTGGGCTCCTCGACGGGCAGGTCGGCGCCGATAGCGGCAGCCATGGGCTCCTCGATCAGATAGGCCTGGCGAGCGCCAGCCTGGATCGTGGCCTCAAAGACAGCACGCTTCTCGACCGACGTGACGCCGGAGGGAACGCAGACGACAACGCGCGGACGCGGGGTCCACGGATAGCGCTTCTCGGACGCCTTATCGATAAAGTAGCGAAGCATGGCCTCGGTAACATCGAAGTCGGCGATGACGCCGTCCTTCAGGGGACGAACGGCCACGATGTTACCGGGCGTACGGCCGAGCATGCGCTTTGCCTCGATACCGACCGCCAGGATGCGCTCGTCGTTCTTGTCGATGGCGACAACAGAGGGCTCGCGAATGACGATGCCCTTGCCGCGCACGGAGACAAGCGTATTTGCGGTGCCGAGGTCGATGGCAAGATCGCCCGCATAGCTACCGAAGAACATATCCATCAAAGAAAACAACGCAACTCCTGATGTGTTGGATGATTGCTGGAAAACTACTAGCTCATCATACTAGCGCAAGCCCGGCACCTCACTTGCGGTGAAGCACCGGGCAAAGCTAAATCCCATAAGGTCACTACTGGTTGTCAGCAGCCGAGAAATCCATATCGAGCGAGGAAACGGCCCAGCCGATATGGTTGTCGGAGCGCACGAATTTGACGGTGTACTCCTGCTCGCCGCCCTTGGACAGCGATGCCTTCACCTTGGCGGTCGTCTCGGTCATGGACTGATCCATGCCCTCGACGGACACGGTGGCACCCTGCGGAATCGAGGAGATGATCATCGACTTGGCGTCCTCGGGCAGGCTCGAGGCCAGGCAAGACTCGGCCTTTGCGGTGTCACCGTCGCCAGCAGCCTGGAACAGATCGGTAACGACAGACTCCTGAGACGGGAAGCCAAAGCCGCGCGTGTAGGCAAAGCCCAGACCGCCCGCGGCGATCAAAATGAGCAGAAGCAGCACGATGAAGACTTTGAGACCCATGTGGCGGTGGCGACGACGGACCTTGGCCTGCTTACGATCCTGACGGTCCTGCTGGACCATCTCGGACTCGGACAGCGTAAAGAAGCCGGTGTCCGAGGGATCGGGCATAAACTGGCCGGTCGCGCCCGTAGGATCGAGAGGATCGACGGCGGGAGCGTCCATCGCGGGCGCCGGAGCCGTGGCCATAGCCGTCTGGGCAGACAGCGCGGCAAGCGAATCGTGCACGCGGGCAAGCTCATCGGCCTGCTCGGAGGTGAGCTGGTAGATGCCATCGGCAGTAGCGGCGTTAAAGGCGTCGAGTGCGTCGGAGGGACGGCCGGCGGCAGAAAGCGCCTGGCCCATGCCGGCGTTGAGCGCGCGCGTGTCGTCGCGAGGGCCGGCAAAGTCGATAGCCGTGCGGTAGGTCTCCACGGCATCCGCCGGACGGCCAAGCTTAATGAAGCAACGACCGAGCTCGCCGAGTGCGGCGGCAGGAGCCGGATTGGCGCCGTCGATGGCGGCCTGACGGAAGGCAGTACCCGCGTTGGCATAGTCGCCCGACTGGAACAGCGCGTTACCCAGGCCCAGATAGGCCTTGAACGGCGTGGCATAGGAAGCATCCTGCGTAGCAGCAGAGAACGCCTGGGCGGCCGTCGTGTAGTCGCCCACGGCGGCGAGTGCCTTGCCGCGGTTGGTGAGCAGCGCGCCGCGCTTGCCGTAGGTGCCGTCATTGAGGGCAGCGGCGTAGGCCTCGGCGGCCTCGGCATACATGCCCAAGTGCATCAAGGCGTTGCCACGAAGGTGATCGGCCTCGCCCATAATCTCATCGGGAGTTTTTGCCGCCCCAAGCATCTGGGCTGCAGCGGAAAAATCACCCGCGCGGTAAGCGGCGCGGCCCTGTTGGATCAGCTGGCTATTCAAGGAAGTCCCCTTTACTCGTGAACGATCTCGACATGGACGATCTCGTCGCCGGCACGCAGCTGCGAAATCACATCGAGACCCTCGACCGTGGTACCAAAGACGGTGTAACCGGAATCGAGGTTATGCTGGGCACCCAGGCAGAAGTAGAACTGCGAACCCGCGGAATCGGGGTCCATGGAGCGTGCCATGGCAAGGGCACCATCGACATGGCTGTTGCGCGGATTGGTGGCAAACTCGCCCTTGATGCAGTAGCCGGGACCACCGGTACCGGGCATGCCGTCGGGGCCCTCAAGACCGGCAGCGACGTCGGCGCCGGACATATCGCGGGTATTGGGGTCGCCGCCCTGAATGACAAAGCCGGGCACATAGCGATGGAACTTAAGGCCATCATAGAAGCCCATCGTAGAAAGCTCGCAGAAGTTCGCGACATGAATGGGAGCCCCCTCGCCGTCAAACTTGACCTTGATGGTACCCTTCGACGTCTCGATAACGGCGCACTCGTCGCCGGCAAGCTGATACTCGGGCGTGTAGAGCTCTTTCTTAAAACCAAACATGTGGTTCCTTCCTCGTGCGTTTAAAGCATATTTGTACGAATTGTAGCAATAAGCATGCGCTTACATCAATTGCGCACGTAGGTTATGCCGACTATGGCGAACTAATTTTAGGAACGCTGCTGCGGCTTCCAGGAGCCCACGTTGGCGTCGTACTGATTAAGCGCGCTGTTGCCACCCTGAGCGATGGGCGCCAGGATCTCGCTTTGGTGAGAACTCATCGACTCGCCATCGGGAATGGCCAGCGAGATGTCCCAACTCTGGCAGATCACGTCGACGCGCTCATACATCCACTCGGCAAGCTGCTTTAAGTGGGCAATGTCGTCCGCATAGACCGTATCGTCCTGGTACTTAAGGTTGCTGAGCTCATCTTGCGTCTTTTTAATCTGGTCGCGCAGGGCGTAAGCACTCTGCGACAGCTCCTGGCGGGTGGACAGCGGCGTTCGGAGATAGCCGTTGTTAAAGGAATCGATGACCTCGCCGATCTGGTCCTCGTCACCGTAGGACACGATGGTCTGATACAGACCGTCGAGCCTGGTATAGAGCTGATCATCGGTCAGCACGGTTTCTTCCTGGACCACCTCGGCAGAATCGTCTTGCTTGGTATCGTCCTCAGTCGCCTCGCCCTTTTGGCGCGTGGGGAAGGTGGTTTGTGCAGCTTGGCCAAACTGGTCGTAGAAGCCAGGCATGACACCCATGGGATCGGTCGTCACGAACCAATAGGCACCGCCGCAAACGACGGCAAGTACCGCGATGACGATGAGCGGCTTGGGGATATGACGCTTGTGCTTGTGATAGGCGTCCTCGTCGGGATGCACTTTGCGCTTGGGTTTTTGAGCATCGTCGTGCAGGGAAACGGGCGTGGGAATATCGACCTTGGGGATACCGAAATCCTTATCGAAAGCCGGCAGCACGCAGGTCTCGTTAGGATCGGCGGCGTCCGAAAGAACCGCGGCAGCCGAGGCGGGCGCATGAGGCACCTCGGTATCGATCTGCTCTTGCGTTAGGCGCGGAAAACCCGCCGTGCGGCCCGCAGCCAAGTCGGATGCGGCCGCGTCCTCGGAGAGGATACCCGGAGCGGGGCGTCCGCATTTGGGGCACGTACGATCATGCGGAGAAAGACGGGCACCGCAGCCCTCACAGAACACGAACTCGGTGTGCTCGGGGCCATCGCCCGGACCCACATAGGCGTTGCAGTAGGGGCAGAACGAGGCGCCGTCCTCGATAGTCTTAAGGCAATGCGGGCAGATCACGGCATCCTCTTTTCGAAGCAATTCAAACAATCGAGGTTAGAGCATAACATCGCCACGGCCCCACAGGAGCAAGGCACCAATTCAACATCGCCAGGGCGCGTAGTTACTTCTTCTTTTTGCTTGACATCGAAACTTTGATGCCTTGGGCGGACTTGGTCACGCGAGAGCGCTTGGCTCCGGTACTCTTCTTTTTCTTGGGCTGGGCCTGGGCCACGCCCTCGAGTGCGCGGGCCTCGGCCTCGCGAGCGGTACGATCTTCGCGGCGCTGCGCCATGTCGGCGGCGAAGCGCTTGGCAAAACGCTCGGCCGTCGAACCCGTCGAGCTCACCTTGCCGCCACCGCGACCCAGGTGGACGCGCACACCGCGGCCAAAACCAGTTGCAGCATGACGACGACGCGGCTTGAGCGAATCCATCATCGTGGCGAGCTTAAAGAACACCGAGCAGGTAAAGACCACGATGACAGCCAAGATAACCATCTGGCCCATCGACAGGTTGGCAATGGACAGCAGCTCCGGGAATCCGATAACGCCCACCAGGATGCCGGCGACTACAAACACAAAGAGCACAACACGTAAGGGCGTGAGAGGCTGCGAGATGCGCCAGATTAGGCTGACGCTCGCCGCGCACGACGTAAGCAGACACATCGTAGACAGCGTGAGCTGGCTAAAGCCAAACACGCGCGCCACAAAGATATCGAGCGCCGCAGCCAAAATGACTGCAATCGACGCCGGCAATGCACGCTTGAGTACGTTGGTCAAAAACGCACCCTTCACGCGAGCATTGTTGGACTCCAGGCCCAACACAAAGCCCGGCGCGCCGATGCAGAAGAAGTTGATGAGTGTCATCTGGATGGGCTCGAAGGGATACGGCGGCAGCGCGATGCACAGCGCCGCCAGGCCCATCGAGAACAGCGTCTTGGTCAGGAACAGCGACGCCGAGCGCTGCAGGTTGTTGATGGAGCGACGGCCCTCGGCCACCACGGCGGGCATCGAGGCAAAGTCGTTGTCGACGAGTACGATCTCGGCCACGTTGCGCGCGGCATCGGAGCCGGCCGCCATGGCCACGGAGCAGTCGGCCTCCTTGAGCGCCAGCACGTCGTTGACGCCGTCGCCCGTCATGGCCACGGTGTGCTCGCGGCGCTTGAGCGCCTGCACGAGCTCGCGCTTCTGCTGCGGGGTCACACGACCAAAGACATGGTAGCGGTCCACTGCGGCATCGAGCTTGGCCGGCGTATCGAGCGTCGTGGCGTCCACATAAGCGTCCGCCCCCGGCACGCCCACCACGCGCGCGATCGACGACACCGTACGCGGGTCGTCGCCACTGATCACGTTGAGGGTCACGCCCTGCTCGTTAAAGTAGCCGATGGTCTCGGCCGCCGAGGTACGAATCTCGTCGCGGATGGTCACAAAGCCCACGGGCTCGGCCTCGCCCACCATATCGCCATCGGGCGTAAAGCCGTCCACGCGCGCCACCACGAGCACGCGGCAGGTATCGGCAAGCTCGGCGACACGGTTCTCGACCTGCGAAAACACACGCTCCGAAAGCACAAACTGCGCGGCGCCCATCACATAGGAGCCCTGCGCAAACGAAGCGCCACTCCATTTTTTAGACGACGAGAACGGAATGACCGACAGCGGTTCAGACACCTCGACCGGGCGATCGGCGTAGTAGTTAAGTAGCGCCTGGCAGGTCTCGTTGGCATCTGCCGAGGTCGCATGCGCCACATTGGCGAGCGCAAAATCGAGCACCGTGGTCTCGACGGGGACAGCCGCCTCATCCGAGTCCGCGCCAAAGCCAACACCCTCAACAGGCAGCGGGTAGGTGCCCTCGACCTCCATACGGCCCGAGGTGATGGTGCCCGTCTTGTCCAGGCACAAAACGTCGACGCGCGCGAGCGTCTCGATGCAGTAGAGCTGCTGCGCCAGCACCTTGCGGCGGGCCAGACGCACCGTGGCGATGGCGAGCACCGACGAGGTCAGCAGCACCAAGCCTTGCGGGATCATGCCCAGCAGGGCACCCACCGTGGACAGCAGCGCCGACGAAGGCACATGGCCAGCCAACAGCTCGGAGAAGCACCACGAAAGCGCGCTATCGCCCGGGGTTCCCACGGCATCCCACAGCTCGCTCACACTCGAGGCAAACAACGCCAAACCGAGCGGGATCATGATGATGCTCGCAAAGCGCACGATGGCGTTGAGCGCGTTCATGATCTCGGAATTGACCTTTTTGACGTATTTGGCCTCGTTATTGATCTTAGCCACGTAGTTGTCGGCGCCGACATGGATCACGCGGGCGCGCAGCAGGCCCGAGTCGATAAAGCTGCCGCTCATGAGCTCGGAACCGGGCTGTTTCTTAATAAGGTCGCTCTCGCCCGTCAGCAAGCTCTCGTTCACGAGCGCCTCGCCCGAAACCACCACGGCGTCGGCGGGAATCTGGTCGCCGCGCCCCAAGCGAATGATGTCGTCGAGCACGATCTGGTCCAAGTCGAGCTCCACCTCGGCGCCGTCGCGCACCGCGATGGCCTTCTTAGAGGTCAGCAGCGTGAGCTTATCGACCATCTTCTTGGAACGCATGGACTGGATGACGCCAATAGCGGTATTGAGGAACACCACGAACAGGAACGTCAGATTCTTAAACGAACCGGTCAAAATGACCAGAATCGCCAAGATCACGTTGATCAAATTGAACAGCGTGCAGAGGTTCTCGATGATGAGCTCTTTGACCGACTTGGTCTTGAGCTCCATGTTGCGGTTGATCTTACCGGCGGCGATGCGCTCCTCGACCTCGGCGGTCGAGAGTCCGCGCTCGATATCCGTTGCTGCCATACCACGTCCCATCATGTCGCGTCGGTATAAGAAAACCGCCCGGACCATGCGAGGTTCGGACGGTCTTACGTTCGATGGTGCCCCATGTTGGATTCGAACCAACGGCCTTCTGCTCCGGAGGCAGACGCTCTAATCCCCTGAGCTAATAGGGCCAACGTTTGGCATTATACCCAAGTGCACCATGGGCTATCAAAATAAAAGAAAAAGCTTTGCAATTCCGTGGGAGACACGGCGCAACGGCTCACTTTAGAAGGCAAAAGTGAGTCAGATAGTATAAACTCTCATGCACCATATATACACGGCTCGCGATGCGGGCCGTTTTTGCAAGGGTTATACATCGAGGTGAGAGGCACACCATGATTGCAATTTTAAAGCAGAGCGCCAGCGACGAGGCCGTCAGCCATATCGTCAGCTGGATTGAGAAAAAGGGCCTGAAGACCGATGTCTCGCGCGGCGAGCACGAGACCATCATCGGCCTGGTGGGCGATACGACCAAGATCGACCCGTTCCTGCTCGAGTCCATGGACGTCGTCGAGCGCGTGCAGCGCGTTTCCGAGCCGTTCAAACGCGCCAACCGTAAGTTCCATCCCGAGGACTCCGTCATCGACTGCGGGCACGGCGTCAAAATCGGCGGCGACCAGTTCCAGGTCATCGCCGGCCCCTGCTCCGTCGAGGGCGAGAACCTCATCCGCATCGCCCGTCGCGTGAAGGCTGCCGGCGCCACGATGCTGCGCGGCGGTGCCTACAAGCCCCGCACCTCCCCCTACGCCTACCAGGGTATGGGCCCCGCCGGCCTCGACCTGCTATGCGAGGCCTCGGCCGAGCTCGACATGCCGATCGTCACCGAGATCATGGACCCGCGCGACGTGCAGGTCTTCTTGGACAAGAAGATTGACGTCATGCAGATCGGCGCCCGCAACGCCCAGAACTTCCCCCTGCTCAAGGAGGTCGGCAAGACCCAGACCCCGATTCTGCTCAAGCGCGGCATGTCCGGCACGATCGACGAGCTGCTCATGGCTGCCGAGTACATCATGAGCGAGGGCAACGACAACGTTATCCTGTGCGAGCGCGGTATCCGCACCTTCGAGACCCGCACCCGCAACACCTTCGACCTTAACGCCGTGCCGGTGCTGCACCACCTGTCGCACCTGCCCGTCGTTGCCGACCCCAGCCACGCCACCGGCTACACCCGCTACGTTGAGCCCATGGCGCTCGCCGCGACCGCCTGCGGTGCCAACGGCCTGGAGATCGAGGTCCACGACGAGCCGAGCCGCGCCTGGTCCGACGGCGCCCAGGCCCTCACCCCCGATCAGTTCGACGACACCATGCGCCGCATTCGCGCCATTCGCGAGGTCGTCTGCCAAGAGACCATGGAGTAGCAATGGGCACGGTGAGAAACGCACGCGTTAACCAGGGCGGCCCCAAGTGCGCCGGCATCGTCGGCCTTGGCCTCATCGGCGGTAGCTTTGCCCGCGGCTATGCACAGGCGGGCGTCCGCGTGCTGGCCTGGGACCCCGATGACGATGTCATGACGGCCGCCAGCATGGGCACCGTTGCCGGCGAGCTCAACGACAAGACACTCGGCGAATGCGACATCATCGTCCTGGCTTGCTACCCCGAGGCCTGCATCGAGTGGCTCGAGGCGCATACCCAGGCACTCGCCGACGCCACCGATACCGAGGCCATCATGGGTCCCGTGGTGATCGACACGGTGGGCGTCAAGGGCATCGTGTGCGAGCGCGCCTTTGAGCTTGCCCGCGATAACGGCTTTTACTTTGTGGGCGCGCACCCCATGGCGGGCACCCAGTTCTCGGGCTACGCGCACTCCCGCGCCGACCTGTTCCAGGGCGCGCCACTCGTGCTCGTTCCGCCCGCGGTAGACGATGCGCTCAAGCTGGAGCTTTTGGGCCAGGTGCGCGAGATGGTGCGCCCCTTGGGCTTTGGCAAGTTCAGCGTGACCAGCGCCGCCGAGCACGACCGCGTCATCGCCTTCACGAGCCAGCTTGCGCACGTGGTGTCCAACGCCTACGTAAAGAGCCCGACCGCCCAGGTCCACCACGGCTTTTCGGCCGGCAGTTACCGCGACCTCACCCGCGTGGCGCACCTCAACCCGCAAATGTGGTCCGAGCTCATGATCGACGACGCCGACGCGCTCGCCTTCGAGATCGACCATCTGATCGAGTCGCTTGGCGCCTACAGCCGTGCGCTCAAGGACCGCGACCAGCGCTATCTGGAGAATCTTCTTGCCGAGGGAGACCGCATCAAGCGCGCGCTCGATGACGAGGCCTCCCACTAGACCACCTATCACGCCAGGTCGAAAGGACCGAAGCTTATGGCGATTACCATCGATATCGACACTGCACGCCCCTACCAGGTGCATGTTGGCACGTTTTTGCTGGAGCAGGCGGGACCGCTCGTGCGCGCCACTGCCGGCGGCTCACGCGCCGTCATCGTGACGGACACCAACGTGGGCCCGCTCTACCAGATGCCCGTTAAGCAGAGCCTGGAGGCGTCAGGCTACGAGGTGAGCATCTGCACCTTCGAGGCCGGCGAGGCCCATAAGCGCGCCGAAACCTATGTTGCCATTTTGGAGTTTGTGGCCGAGCACGAGCTTTCGCGCTCCGACGTGATCGTGGCACTCGGCGGCGGCGTCGTGGGCGACGTGGCGGGCTTTGCAGCCGCCACCTACATGCGCGGCTGCAAGTTTGTGCAGATCCCGACGAGCCTGCTTGCCATGGTGGATTCGTCGGTGGGTGGCAAGACTGCCATCGACCTGGCTGCCGGCAAGAACTTGGCCGGCGCCTTTTGGCAGCCGAGCGTGGTTATCGCCGACGTGGGGTGCCTGGCCACCCTTACGCCCGAGCAGTTCGCCGACGGCTGCGGCGAGGTCGTCAAGCACGCCGTGATTGCCGATCCCGAGCTTTTCGCCGAGCTGGAGAAGACCCCGCTCACGTTGGAGCTGCTCAACCGCGATGTGGCCCGCGTAGCGCTCATCATCGCCCGCAATATCGACATCAAGCGCGCCGTGGTCGTCGCCGACGAGCGCGAAACCAACCAGCGCAAGCTCCTCAACTTTGGACACAGCGCCGGACACGCCGTCGAGGCCTGCGAGCACTTTGAGCTCGGACACGGCAACTGCGTGTCGATCGGCATGGGTATCATCACGCGCGCCGCGGCCCTGCACGGCGTCTGCGATGCCGCACTGCCCGGTCGTATTGAGGAGCTCTGCGCCCGTCACGGCCTCAAGACCCGCTGCGACCTCGATGTCGATGCCGTCTTTGCCGAGGCGCTCCACGACAAGAAGCGCGCGGGCGACACCATCGACCTGGTGATTCCGCACGGCATTGGCCGCTGCAGCATCGACCGCACGCCGCTTTCCACTTTCCACGAACTCATTGCCGAAGGCCTCGGCCAGAAGGGAGACGCATCCGCATGCTAGCCCGCATCACCCCGTCCCCGCTTAAGGGCACCGTTCCCGCCATCGCGTCCAAGTCGATGGCGCACCGCCTGATCATCTGCGCCGCGCTTGCCAACGGCGAGACACACGTCACCTGCAACACCACCTGCGCCGACATCGAGGCTACGGTGCGTTGCCTTACGGCCCTGGGCGCCCGCATCGAGACCGTCGAGGACGGCTTCCAGGTCCATCCCACCATGAAGAGTGTTGAGTTTGGCCTGCTCAAGGCCCTTGCCGGCGGCACGCTTGACTGCGGCGAAAGCGGCTCCACACTGCGCTTTATGCTGCCTGTCGCCTGCGCGTTGGGTGCGGATGCCACCTTCGTGGGCCAGGGCCGCCTTGGCACCCGCCCGCTCTCCCCGCTCTCGGACGAGATCATCGCCGCCGGCTGCGACCTACAGGGTCTGGGCGGTTTTCCGCTCAAGACGAGCGGACGCATGCGCCCGGGCACCTTTGTGCTGCCGGGCAACGTAAGCTCGCAGTATATCTCCGGCCTGCTGTTGGCAGCCCCGTTGCTCGCCCAGCCCTCCTGCGTGCAGGTGACCGGCCTCATTGAGAGCCGCCCCTACATCAACCTGACGATCCAGGCCATGAAGGCCTTCGGCGTCGAGGTCAACGTCGAGCGCATTCCCGCCAAGGACGGTCAGCCCGAGGTCACAAACTTCCGCGTGAGCAGTGGCTCGTACCGCACGCCCGGCAGCCTGGCCGTCGAGGGCGACTGGTCCAACGCCGCCTTTTGGTTGTGTGCTGGCGCCATCGGCACCGATCCCATCACCGTGGAGGGCGTGTCGCTGAGCTCTGCGCAGGGCGACCGCAACGTGCTTGCCGCGCTTTCGCGCTTTGGCGCCCGCATCGTGCGCTCCACCAACGCCGCCACCGTGCAGTCCGACAAGCTCGCCGGCTTTGAGATGAGCGCCCACGACATCCCCGACCTGGTGCCCGTTATCTCGGCCGTGGCCTCGCTGGCACAGGGCCGCACCTTTATCCGCGATTGCGCCCGTCTGCGCATCAAGGAATCCGACCGCCTGGTCACCACCACCCGCGAGCTCACCGCGCTGGGCGCGCAGGTGCGTATTGCCGGCGACGACCTCATCATCAAGGGTGTCGATGCCTTTACCGGCGGCGAGGTCGATTCGCACAACGACCATCGCATCGCCATGATGGCCGCCATCGCCGCGAGCCGTGCCACCGGCGAGGTCGTGATCCACGGCGCCGAGGCCGTCAACAAGTCCTATCCCGATTTCTTCGACCACTACCGCCTGCTGGGCGGCAAGGTCACACTCGAGGAGGAATAGCATGTCCTCGACCTTTGGCAACGTCTTGCACTTAAGCATCTTCGGCCAATCGCACTCCCCCGTTATCGGCTGCTCGCTCGATGGCATCCCGGCGGGCATCGCCGTGGACCAGGAGCAGCTGCAGGCCTTCCTCGACCGTCGCGCCCCCGGTCGCGACGAGACCGCGACCAAACGCCGCGAGGCCGACGCCGCTCACATCATCGCCGGTGTTGTCGATGGACATACCACCGGCGCGCCCATCGCCGCGATTATCGAGAACACCAACACGCGCTCCAAGGATTACTCCGAGTTGCGCCGCAAGCCCCGTCCAGGACATGCCGATTACCCGGCGCGTGTGAAGTACCACAACATGCACGATGTCGCCGGCGGCGGGCATTTCTCCGGCCGCCTAACGGCCCCCTTATGCATCGCCGGCGGCATCGCCCTGCAGGCACTCGAGGCCCGCGGTATCAAGGTCATGGCGCACGTCGCGCAGATCGGCGGCATCTCCGACCTGCCCATGGACGACATGGTCTATCGCGAGGCCGACCGCAAGGCGATCCTTACGAACGACCTGCCCTGCATTGACGCCGCCGCTGCCGGTCGCATGCGCGAGGAAATTCTGGCCGCGCGCGATGAACTCGACAGCATCGGCGGCATCGTGGAGTGCGGCATCTATGGGCTTCCCGCGGGCATTGGTGACCCCATGTTCGACGGCATCGAGAACCGCATCGCGCAAATCGCGTTTGGCATTCCCGCCGTAAAGGGCGTGGAGTTTGGCATGGGCTTTGCCGTGGCCGCCATGCGCGGCAGCGAGAACAACGATCCGTATCGCATCGACGCCGAGACCGGCGAGATCGAGGTTGAGTCCAACAACGCCGGCGGCATCCTGGGCGGCATCTCCACCGGCGCGCCCGTCATGTGGCGCATGGCCGTAAAGCCGACGCCCTCCATTGGCCGCGAGCAGCAGACCGTAGACATGGACGCTATGGAAAATGCCGAGCTCTCGGTGCACGGCCGTCACGATCCCTGCATCGTCCCCCGAGCCGTCCCCGTAGCCGAGGCAGCCGCCGCCCTCGCGATTTGGGACGCCCTCCTCGAGGACGCAGGCCAGCGCTAACTACCCACCCCTCAACATCCCCCGACACGTGAAAGGGGTCTCCATGGACCTTGCTGACATTCGCCAGGCCATCGATGGCATCGACACCACGCTCCTCAACAGCTTTGTCGAGCGCATGGACATTGCCACCGAGGTCGCCAAGTCAAAAATCGAGATGGGCAAGGCCGTCTTCGACCCCGCCCGTGAGCGCTCGAAGCTCAACGACCTCGCCAGCCGCGCGCCCGAGCGCTACGAGGCGCAGACCATCACCCTGTTCCGTCTCCTCATGAGCATGAGCAAGGCCGAGCAGCAGCGCTACATCAACGAGCTCAAGGGTATCACGGTGTCGCAAAAGGCCCATGCCACGGCTGCAGCCTCCGACACGCCCTTCCCTCAAACGGCCACCGTTGCCTGCCAGGGCGTGGAAGGTGCCTATAGCCAGATAGCCGCGTGCAAGCTCTTCGACGTGCCCGACATCGCGTTTTTCGAGACCTTCGAGGGCGTCATGTGCGCCGTGCGCGACGGCTTCTGCGAGTTTGGCGTGCTGCCCATCGAGAACTCCACCGCCGGCTCGGTCAACGCCGTCTACGACCTGCTCGCCCAGTTCGACTTCCACATCGTGCGCTCGCTTCGCCTCAAAATCGACCACAACTTGCTCGTCAAGCCCGGCACCAAGCTTGCGGACGTGCACGAGGTCTACAGCCACGGCCAGGCCATTGCCCAATGCGCCGGCTTTATCGAGGCACACGACCTGCACGCCACCAAGTACCCCAACACGGCCATGTCGGCCGAGATGGTCGCCAGCTCCGAACGCACCGACGTTGCCGCCATCGCCTCGCGCAGCTGCGCGACACTCTATGGCCTGGAGGTGCTGGAGTCCAACATCCAGGACTCGGACAACAACTACACACGCTTTGTCGTCATCAGCCGCGAGCCACGCGTCTATCCCGGTGCCAACCGTACCTCGCTCATGATCACCACGGCCAATGAGCCGGGCGCCCTCTACCGCGTGCTCGAGCGCTTCTACGCACTCAACATCAACCTCATCAAGCTCGAGAGCCGCCCCATCCCCGGCCGCGACTTTGAGTTTATGTTCTACTTTGATCTGGACTGCCCCTTTGGCAGCAAGGCCCTCGACGACCTGCTCGATTCCATCAACGACGTGTGCGAGAGCTTCACCTACTTTGGCAGCTACACGGAGGTGCTCTAGATGACCGATACCGCCGCAACCCGCCCCTACGGCGTGCTGGGCCGCGTGCTGGGCCACAGCTACACCCCGACCATCTACAAGGAGCTGGCGGGGCTTGAGTACGTGCGTTTTGAGCGCGAGCCCGAGGATCTTGAGGCTTTTATGACGGGCGACGAATGGGAGGGCACCAACGTGACCATCCCCTACAAGCGCGCCGTCATGGAATACCTGGACGAGCTGAGCCCGCTCGCCGAGCGCATGGGCAACGTCAACACCATCACGCGCCTGCCCGACGGCCGCCTGCACGGCGATAATACTGACTACTTCGGTTTCCAGTGCCTGGTCGAGGAGTTGGGCGTTGAGGTTGCCGGCAAGAAGGCCCTCGTGCTCGGTGCCACCGGCGGCGCCGGCACCACGGCAAGTATGGTGCTGGGAGACATGGGCGCCATCGTCGTACCCGTGGGTCGCACGAGCGAGGTCAACTACGACAATATCGCGCAGCAGTCCGACGCCTCCCTACTCGTCAACTGCACGCCCGCCGGCATGTTCCCCCATTGCCCCGACGCGCCTTGCACGCTCGAAGGCCTCGATGCGCTCGAGGGCGTCATCGACATTGTCTACAACCCCGCCCGCACGGGCCTGATGCTCGAGGCCGAGCGCCGCGGCATCCCCTGCATCGGCGGCCTGCTTATGCTTGTTGCCCAGGCGGCACAAGCTGTCGAGCGCTATACCGGCAAAGCCACCCCGCGCGAGAGGATCCTGGACGTAACGGAGCGCCTGTCACGCCGCGAACAGAACATCGCGCTGATCGGCATGCCGGGCTCGGGCAAGACCCGTGTGGGCGAGCAGATCGCCCAGCTCACGGGCCGCGAGCACATCGATCTCGATCGCGCCCTCGAGGAGCGCCTGGGCATGCCCTGCGCCGACTTTATCATCAAGTGCGGCGAGGCGGCCTTCCGCGAGCAGGAGACGGCAGCGCTGGCCGACATCTCCAAGCGCAGCGGCTTGATGCTCTCCACCGGCGGCGGCGTGGTTACGCGCGACGAGAACTACCCTCTGCTGCACCAAAACAGCCAAATCGTGATGCTCAACCGCAAGCTCGACGAGCTCGCCCACAAGGGCCGCCCCATCACCGCGCGCGACGGCATCGACAAGCTGGCCGAGCAGCGTATGCCGCGCTACCGCGCCTGGGCCGACTACATCATCGACTCACGCGACTGCGCCGCCAACACCGCCCATGCCCTCCTCGACACCCTCCCACCCGCTCTCTAACCAAAACCACCACAAAGGGGACAGGCACCTTTGTGGTGGTTTTCCAACCGCAAAGGAAGCAACCATGAAAGCACTCGTCATCAACGGTCCCAACCTCAACATGCTCGGCATTCGCGAGCCGGGCATCTACGGCAGCGACAACTACGACCGCCTGGTCCAGATCTGCCAGGAGGCAGGCGCCGCGCAGGGTTTTGACGAGGTCGAAGTCTTCCAGTCCAACCACGAGGGCAACATCGTCGATAAGATCCAGGAGGCCTACGGCAAGGTCGACGGCATCGTCATCAACCCGGCCGCCTACACACATACGAGCGTGGCGATCCTCGATGCGCTCAAAGCCGTCGCCATCCCTGCCGTCGAGGTGCACATCAGCGCCGTAGAGACGCGCGAGGACTTCCGCCAGGTGAGCTACGCACGCCTAGCCTGCTTCGCCACCATCACTGGCGAAGGCCTCCAAGGCTACGCCCATGCCCTGGAGCTGCTGAGGGAGCGTCACGAAAAGTAAGCAAACGGTGACAATTCACGAACGCTGATTCGCGTGACTACAACGCCAGTGCCAGCAGCAGCAATCTCGCTGCTGCCGGCATTTTATTACTGGCATATAATCGTTGCAGTCACACAATGTCTGGAGACCCGCATGCTGAGCATTCATCTGGGAGATTACCCCGGCTCCATCTACGATACCAAGACCTACTTTAGGAACTCGTACTTGGATTCATGGTTCGAAGACCCCATGGCTGCGCAAATTATTAAAGGCGTTGACGGATCGGAGCTCATCGGCTCTCACAACATCATAAGCAAGCAGCTGGGCTCGATCAGCCCGCTCGAGTTATCCGGCGGAGTAAAGACGCTCCTACTTGTCCGCAATCTCCCCAACATGGTCTTTAATGCTTCCACCTGCGGCGATAACTGCGCCCGTTGGCTGCTCAAAATTGGCAAAGAACAGGATGTGCTGGTAACCCTTTACCACATCATGAAGTTCCCCTGGAAGCGTTTTGAGATTCGCATCGATAACGATGGCCGCATCGTCAGGAACATGCAGGAGTTTGTTGGCGCCACGAATGATTTTCTGGATGTTGAAGATGCGACTAGAATGCCGCACTAAGTTCTATTGCCGTAATCGCTGAATGCGGTTGCGAAAGACTTATCGGAGTGTTCGAGGGCAGAGCAGTAAGCCACGCAAAACGTTTAAAACCAAGGCTACGCCCATGCGTTGGAGTCGCTGAAAGGCCAATCCACATCAGCAAGACGAAAAAAGCCCGGACCACCAAGCGGTCCGGGCTTAATAAACGATGGTGCTCCATGGCGGATTCGAACCGTCGACCTTGGGATTAGAAGTCCCCTGCTCTATCCAACTGAGCTAATGGAGCAAATAACCGCACGCCCAGCCAAACAATTCGGCCAAGCATAAGTAATTATAACCTAGTTGAACTGCTCACGGTACGCCTTACAGACCTCACTGACCGGGCCGTCCATGCGAAGGTCACCCTTCTCAATCCAAACGGCACGCTGGCAGATGCGCTCAACCTGCTCCATGGAGTGCGAAACGAACAGAACCGTCACGTCGCCGCTCTGGATAAAGTGCTGGATGCGGGCCTCGCACTTCTGCTGGAAGAACACATCACCGACGGACAACGTCTCGTCAACGATCAGAATATCGGGCTCGGTAATCGTCGCGATTGCAAAGGCGATACGCGCCACCATGCCCGAGGAGAAGTTCTTAAGCGGCATATCGACAAAGTTCTGCAGCTCAGCGAACTCGATAATGCCGTCAAAGTTGGCGTCGATGAACTCCTTGGTATAGCCGAGCAGGGCGCCGTTCAGATAGATGTTCTCGCGGGCGGTCAGCTCGGGGTCAAAGCCGGCACCAAGCTCAATCAGCGGCGCGATGTTACCGTGCACCTTAACGCTGCCCTCGCTAGGCTCAAGCACGCCAGCGATAATCTTGAGCATCGTAGACTTGCCGGAGCCATTGGTGCCAACCAGGCCCACGACCTCGCCACGATGAATATCAAACGAGATATGCTTGAGCGCCCTAAACTCCTCAAAGAACAGCTCGTGCTTGGCAAGCTTGATGAAGTACTCCTTGAGGTTGGTCAGCGACTCGGACGCCATGTTAAAGATCATGGTGACGTCGTCGACCTCGACAGCCAGAGGCTGCTCGCTGTAATCAACAACAGATTCAGTCATCACAGCACTCCTTAGATGTAGAGGATGAACTTGCGCTCGGACTTATGGAACACGGTGTAGCCAATAACAAGCGCAAGAACCGCCCAAGCGACGCACATACCAAACGTCATAAGCGAGGGCGTAGTCTGGAACAGGAAGATATCACGCATAAACTGCAGGTAGTTATACATGGGGTTCGCATAGACCAGAATGCGCACGAGATGCGGCATTTGCGCAACGAAGTCGGTCGTCCAGAAGATGGGCGTAATGTAGGTCCAAGCCGTAATGACGACGCTCCACAGATGCATGACATCGCGGAAGAAAACCGTGAGGGCGGAGAGCATCATGCCCAGGCCCATGCAGAAGCACATAAGCAGCAGTAGGCAGACCGGCAGCAGAATCAGGTGCCAAGAAGGCATAACGTGGAACCACAGCATAACGATGGCGACGGCGACAAGCGAGAAGGCAAAGTTGACCAGCGAGAAAAGCACCTTCTGCACCGGGAAGACCCAGCGGTGTACCTTAACCTTCTTGAGCAGCGGGGCAGCACCCACGATCGACGTCAGGGCCTGGTTCGTAGACTCGGACATGACGGCAAAGGTGACGTTACCCACAATCAAGTACAGCGGGTACATCTCGGGCGTAATTGAGCCATTGCGGCCCTGGGCGAAAATCGTCGAGAACACGATGGCCATGACGATCATCATCAGCAGCGGGTTGAGCACCGACCATGCGACGCCCAGAACGCTACGGCGATACTTGATCTTAAAATCCTTGGTAACCAGCTGACGAAGGATAAACGTGTCCTTCTCAAATTCGTTCTTAGCAAACGTCGCAGGCAGACTGCGAGTTTCTTGTTGCTTTGTCTGATCCGACACGGATGCAACTCCTTTACTCGTAATCGTTGACAAACGAACAGTATAGACCCGACGGCCATGCAAACGATTCGCGCAACAAAACTGGAGAACTAACCCACATCTTAGGATGACAAGCCCAAACGGCTATACTTTCAAGGATTGAATGTATAAGGAGCATTGAGTGAATTCTGAATCCATCGCCGTCATCATCCCCTGCTACAACGAAGCGCTCACGATCGGCAAAGTCATCGACGACTTTCACCGCGAGCTTCCGCAAGCGACGGTCTATGTCTATGACAACAACTCGTCGGACGATACCTCACGCATCGCCACCGAGCACGGCGCCACGGTCCGCTTTGAGCCCCGTCAGGGAAAGGGCAACGTGTGCCGCCAGATGTTTCGCGACATCGACGCCGATTGCTACCTGATGGTCGACGGCGACGACACCTACCCCGCCGAGGCGGCCAAAGCCCTCTGCGAGCCTATCCTCAGCGGCACGGCCGACATGACCGTAGGCGATCGCCTTTCCAACGGCACCTATGCCGAGGAGAACAAGCGTGCCTTCCACGGCTTTGGCAACAATCTGGTCCGTGCCATGATCAAGTGGATCTATGGCTACAGCTTCGATGATGTCATGACCGGCTACCGTGCCATGAGCCGCCCGTTCGTTAAAACCTTCCCTGTGCTTTCCGAGGGCTTCCAGATCGAAACCGAGCTCTCGATCCACGCCGTCGACCACCGCTGGCGCATCAAGGATGTGCCCATCGAGTACCGCGACCGTCCGGAAGGTTCCGAGTCCAAGCTCAATACCGTAAGCGACGGCATTAAAGTCGTTGCGATGATTGGCACGCTGTTCAAGGACTACCGCCCTCTGAAGTTCTTCAGCCTCGTCGCGCTTCTGTTTGCGGTGATCGGCCTCGCCTTGGGCACGCCCATCGTTGTCGAGTATTTCCAGACCGGCCTCGTTCCGCGCTTCCCCACCGCCATGCTCGCCGCGTCGTTTATGTTCCTGTGCGGTCTGAGCCTTGCGACCGGCTTCATCCTCGATTCCGTGGCAAAGGTCGAAAAAAAGCAGTGGGAGGTCAACGTGTACAGCAAATACGCCTACGATGACCAGCCCGGCAGGTCCGCCACCACGCCAAGCGAGTGAAAGATCTTCCGCAAAATACTATTGGCACCACTGCGCAGATAGCCATCAACAAGAAAAGCCGCCGTTAAAGAACGGCGGCTTTTACTCTCGAAAAGTTGATAGCGGCTAGAGCGTCTTGAGGTACTCCCCAAGCTCTTCCTCCCAGTCGGGCATGTGGAACCCGACCGACTCGAGCCTGGAAAGGTCGAGCGCGGAGTGGACCGGGCGCGGGGCGACGGGGCCGGAGGAATTCGCGTAGTAGTCGGCGGTGCTGACCGGCACGACCCTGTCGCCGTTGCCGTTGGCGGCCTCGAAGACGGCGCGGGCGATGTCCGCCCAGGACCTCACGGCGCCGGAGCCGGTGCAGTCGTAGGTGCCGTAGGGGGCGTGCGAGCCCAGCACGTGGAAGATGGCCCGCGCCATGTCGCGCGTGAAGGTCAGGCGGCCCAGCTGGTCGTCCACGACGGTGACCCGTTCCAACTTGTCCTCCGGATCGGCGACGCGGTCGGAGAGCGCCCTCATCGTCTTGACGAAGTTGTGCCCCTCGCCGATGACCCAGGAGCTGCGCATGATGTAGTGGCGCGGGCAGCCGGCCACGGCGATGTCGCCGGCGGCCTTGGTCTGGCCGTAGACGGACAGGGGGCTGAGGGGCTCGTCCTCGGTATGGACCTCGGCCGTGCCGTCGAAGACGTAGTCGGAGGACACGTGGACCAGGGTGATCCCGTGCCCGGCGCAGGTGCGGGCGAGCAGGGCCGGGCCGGTCGCGTTGGCCTTCCAGGCGGTCACGCGGCCCTCAGGGGCCTCCGCTTTATCGACCGCCGTGTAGGCACCGCAGTTGATCACGGTGCCGTAGAGCGACCAGTCGTACTGCGCGTAGGCGTCCGGGTCGGACATGTCGAAGGTGTCGATGTCGCAGAAGTCGAAGTCCTTGGCGACGCCGCGCTCCTCGGCGAGCGCGCGCACCGCGCGGCCCAGCTGGCCGTTGCAGCCGGTGACGAGGGTGCGCCTGGGCGCCATGGGGACGACGTCCTTCAGCATCGGGTGATTGAGGTCGGCCTCGGAGACGGTGGCCTCGTCGAGCGGGATCGGCCACTCGATGGCGAGCTCGGGGTCGGCGAGGTTCACGAAGGTGTAGGTCCTCTTCAGCTCGAGGGACCAGTGGGCGTCCACCAGGTAG
>JAGZBF010000005.1:0-95060 GCA_018370025.1 Collinsella sp.
GGCGCCACACATGGTCGAGGACGTTCTGAAAACTGAGCCCGGCCCCCGCCGGACAGGTCACACTACTCGCAGAGCAGCTTAGCGATCTGGACGGCGTTGGTTGCCGCGCCCTTACGGATTTGGTCACCGCAGCACCAGAAGGTAATGCCACGCGCGGCCTCCGGGTTCGAGATGTCGCGGCGCACGCGACCGACCCAAATCAGGTCCTGATCGGACGTATCCATCGGCATGGGGAAGCGGTCGTGCGCATCCTCGGCGCTCATGTCGTCAACCAGCTTCACGCCCGGAGCGGCAGCCAGCGCAACACGGGCCTCGTCAACCGTAATGTCACGCTCGAACTCGAGCGTAATGCTCTCGGAGTGCGAGCGCAGCACAGGCACGCGCACGCAGGTGCAGTTCACGCGCAGCTCGGGCAGGTGCATGATCTTACGGCCCTCGTTTTGTAGCTTCATCTCCTCAGAGGTAAAGCCCTCCTCCTTGACGCCGCCAATCTGCGGAATCAGGTTGCTCGCCAGCTGGGCGGCAAATGCGCGCGGCTCGGGAATCTCCTCGCCACGGCCCAGGGCAGCAAGCTGCGCTTCGAGCTCGGCCATACCGGGAGCACCGGCACCAGAAGCCGCCTGATACGTCGAGACGATCATGCGCTTCACGCCGGCAAGCTGATGCAGCGGCCACGTGGGAACCAGGCCGATGATGGTCGCGCAGTTGGGGTTGGCGATAAGGCCGTGATGCCACTTGATGTCGTCGGCATTGATCTCGGGCACGACCAGCGGCACCTCGGGATCCATGCGGAAGGCATGGCTGTTGTCGACCACGACGGCGCCGCGCTTTACGGCCTCGGGCAGCAATTCCTTGGCGATATCGTCGCCGGCAGCGCCAAGCACAATGTCACAGCCCTCAAAGGCCTCGGGGCAAGCCTCTTCGATCACGATTTGCTCGCCGCGGAACTCGACGGTCTTGCCCGCGGAGCGTGCGCTTGCCAACAGCTTGAGCTTGCCGACCGGGAACTCCTGCTCGTTGAGGCACTCGAGCATCTGGGTGCCCACGGCTCCCGTCGCGCCCAAAATAGCAACCGTGTACTGTTTCATGCTTCCCCCTTTAAAGGTTGTGGCTTTTGCCCGCACGCCGAGCAGGCCGATTATTGTTGCCAATTTATACAAGAACAGGGCGGGCATGAAACCCGCCCCGTCGAAACGAAACCGAAACGAAACGCCCCGCCGTAGATTTTTGAGACATGACCCAAAAATCTACCGAGCAGTCGCTACTTTTTGAGCGCGGCCAGAGCGGGATCGACCGGCGCGGGAGCCTCCAGGTCGGAGACCTTCACAATGCCGTTCTCATCGGAGAAGGCACGGTAAATGGTCCGAATCGCTAGGTCGAAGTCCTTCTCCTCGACACCGATAATGATGTTGATCTCGTCACAGCTCTGCGAAATCATACGCACGCTCACGCCGGCCTGGCCGAGCATGCCAAACAGATGGCCCGAGATACCTGCACGACCGCGCAGGTTGCGGCCGACGGTAGCGATGAGCGCCAAGCCCTCGACAACCTCGATCTCGAGCGGTTCGACCTCCTGCTGGATGTCGCCCACGAGTGAGTACAGTGAATCGTGCACATCCTGCTCCTGCACCACGGCGCCAAAGCGGTCGACACCGGTGGGCATGTGCTCGACGGAAACGTCATAGCGCTCGAACACCGAAAGCGCACGGCGCATAAAGCCGACGCGGGGCTTGGTGCGGTCGCGGGCGACGTTGATGGCGACAAAACCGCGCTTGCCGGTCACGCCGGTAATGATGGGCTCCGCCTCGCCTTCATCAGCCGTCTCGCTAATGATGGTGCCGGGGTCCTGCGGCGCATTGGTGTTCTTGATGACCAGCGGAATGCCTGCCTCGCGCACGGGAAACACGGCTTCCTCGTGCAGGACGCTTGCGCCCATGTACGAAAGCTCGCGCAGTTCCTCGTAGGTAACGCGCGCAATGGGCTGAGCCTCCGGAACAATACGCGGATCCGCAGAATAGAAACCCGAGACGTCGGTCCAGTTCTCGTATAGGTCGGCGCCCAGGCACTTAGTCAAAATCGAGCCCGAGATATCGCCGCCGCCACGATCGAGCAGCTTGATCTGGCCCTCGCGCGTCGCGCCGTAGAAGCCAGGCATAACGAAGCCGCCCTGCTGGCCATACTCCTGCACCAGCTCGGAGGTGCGATTCATGCTGAGCGTACCGTCGTGATGGAACGCCACAACCGTCGCGGCGTCCAGGAACGGTAGGCCCAGGTACTCAGCCATCAGGCGAGCGGTAAAGTACTCGCCACGGCTCACAAGCTCCTCGGTGGAGTAGCCGCCCGAGCGGGCGCGCTCGGCAAAGGCCGCGAACTCCTCACGGATGGGATAGGTGAGCTCCAACTCATCAGCGATATCAAAATAGCGCTGGCCGATGTCCTCGAGCAGCTCCTCACACGACACGTGGTACTTAACGTGCGCATTGACCAGATAGAGCAGGTCGGTCACCTTGGTGTCGCCCTTAAAGCGGCGGCCGCAGGCGGAAACCACCACAAAACGGCGGGCAGGGTCGGCGTCGACGATGGCCTTGATCTTTTTGAAGTGTTCGGCGTCGGCGACCGACGAGCCGCCAAACTTGGCAATCTTAATCATGGGCTGGAGGTTACCTTTCTAAAAAGCCTCTGCGAACCTATTTTGCGCGCTCTGATACCATGGTTTCACCGATTGGGACCAAGGCATCCGAGGAGCAGTGTTATATGGGAACTTATCATAGTACACGAGGACGCACTTTATCGTGCTCAAGTAAGGTGGCAATCCGTACCGGCATCGCTCCCGACGGGGGTTTGTTTGTCTCGGACGAGCTCGGCACCCAGCAGGTCGATATCAGCTCGCTTGCAGATAAATCGTACTTTGAAATCGCTCAAGATGTGTTGGGAATGTTACTGAATGATTACACGGCCGAAGAAATTTCGGCGTGTGTCGACGAGGCATACCGCGGCACGTTCGCGAGTGAAGAGGTTACGCCACTCGTCAAACTCGACGCTGCGCCGGGCGCTGACGCCCCTCAGACCTATGTGATGGAGCTCTTTGGCGGTCCCACGAGCGCCTTCAAGGACGTCGCCCTGCAGATGCTCCCCCGCTTGATGGCCCGCACTTCCGCCAAGGACGGCGGCGCCGAGCGCATCATGATCGTCACCGCCACGTCGGGCGACACAGGCAAGGCAGCACTCGCCGGCTTTGCCGACGCCCCGGGCACGGGCATCACCGTCTTTTATCCCGAGGGCAAGGTCAGCCGCGTGCAGAATCTGCAGATGTCCACGCAGGAGGGCGGCAACGTCGCCGTCTGCGGCATCCGCGGCAACTTCGACGACGCCCAGAGTGCCGTCAAGCGCATCTTTGCCGATAAGGAGCTGGCCGAGCGCCTGGAGGCCGCCGGCACCGTGCTTTCGAGCGCCAACTCCATCAACGTCGGCCGCCTGGTGCCGCAGGTCGTCTACTACTTTGCCGCCTATGCGCAGCTGCTGCGCGCCGGCGCCATCGAGGCCGGCGATGCCGTGGAGTTCTGCGTACCGACCGGCAACTTTGGCGATATCCTGGCCGGCTACTACGCCAAGCGCATGGGTCTGCCCGTCGCCAAACTCGTCGTGGCCAGCGACAAGAACAACGTGCTCGCTGACTTCCTGACCACCGGCGTCTACGACCGCAACCGTCCGTTCTTCACGACCATTTCGCCGTCGATGGACATCCTTATTAGCTCTAATCTGGAGCGCATGCTCTACTTCCTGTCCGACGGCGACTGCGAGCTCGTTGCCGGCCTTATGGAGCAGCTTGCCCAGACCGGTCGCTACGAGGTGCCTGCCGAGCTGCTGGCCAAGATCCAGAGCGTATTTGGCTGCGGCTGGGCCAGCGAGGACGAGGTTCGCGCCGCCATCAAGAGCTGCTGGGATGTCAACGGCTACGTGATCGACCCGCACACCGCTTGCGGCTATCACGTCTTTGAGCAGGTCGCCCCCACCGAGGGCGCCAAGGCCCGCGTGCTGCTTTCGACCGCCAGCCCCTACAAGTTCCCGCGCGCCTGCTGCGATGCCCTGGGCCTCGACGTTCCCGAGGACGACTTTGAGGCCATGCGCGTGCTCGAGCAGGCAACCAACACGGTCGCCCCAGCCCAGCTCGCCGAACTCGAGTCCAAGCCCGTCCGCTTCGAAGACGTCTGCGACGTCGATGAGATGGCCAGCTACGTAGAGCAGGCTGCAAAAAAGATAGCAACCAACTAAACCCCTTATAAGGCGCCGGCGAAAGCCGGCGCACCTTCTTTTATCAGATACCTACCGGGATGATGACGAACGTGCATAGCATGCCTGGCTGTTTAGTTCGTCGCGAGTTCCGCACGCAAAGGAAAGCACTTAATGTGCTTTCCGTCTTGCGCAGGACTGCCCGAGCAGCGAACTAAACAGCCAGGCACGCCAGGAGGACTCACATGATCAAGATCACCGTCCCAGCAACAAGCGCCAACTTGGGCATTGGCTACGATACCCTCGGCATGGCCGTCAGCCTCTACTCGCACTTCACCTTCGAGCGCGCCGACAAACTCACCATCACGGGCTGCCCCGAGGAATTCCAAAACGAGAACAACCTGGTCTACGTGAGCTTTGTCGATGCACTGGCTGCATGGGACGAGCCGGCTTTTCCCGTTGCCATCGACATCCAGACCGACGTGCCCGTCGCCCGCGGCCTGGGCTCCAGCTCCACCTGCGTCGTCGCCGGCATTATGGCCGCCGCCGCACTGACAGGCCACACCGTCGACCGCGCCGAGCTGGTTCGCATTGCCACCGAAGTCGAGGGCCATCCCGATAACGTCGCCCCCGCTATCCTGGGCGGCGCCGTCTGTTCCTTTACGCCGACCGATTCGCTCCCCCAGTGCCTGCGCTACGAGGTGAGCGATCGCCTGCGTTTTATTACCGTGATTCCGCCCTACGAGGTGCATACGAGCGAGGCGCGCAAGGTTGTGCCGCAGGAGATTCCACTCTCCACCGCCGTGTGGCAGATGGGCCGCATCGCCGGCATGACGCGCGGCTTGGAGACTGGTGACCTCGACCTAATTGCCGCCGCCAATGACGACCGCATCCAGGAACCCTATCGTCGCCGTCTGATTCCCGACTACAACGCCGTGCGCGACACCTGCCTTAACGGCGGCGCCAAGACCATCTGGATCAGCGGCTCGGGCTCGACTCTCATGGCCGTGACTGACGACACCATCGTGGCAAAGTTCCTGCAGGTCAAGCTGCGCGAGCAGTTCCCTAAGTGTGATACGCATATTCTGACGTGCGACACGGAAGGCGCCCAGATCGAATACCTGTAGTCGCCGTCCCGTATACTCGCCGGGGAGGCCAGGGGGCTTTGCCCCCAAATCGTCCTCGGACATGGCAGGACCCCCGCTGCGCACTTCGTGCGGCGGGGGTCCTGCCGTCCTGCGGAAAGATTTGGGGGCAAAGCCCCCTGGCCTCCTCTATGTTAACTTCGCCGGCGGCGGCTACAGGGACCTACGCTCTGGAAAGTCGCCGGGCTGATAGTTTGGCTTTTTATTGGTAGGGGCTCTTGCTAGGCTGGAGCACTTCCTAGAGGCGGGCATCGGCTGCGTGCCTGGTTTAGGCGGCGCTGGTTTCTTTGTATTCGAAGACTGGTTCTAGGAGGTCTTCGATGTTACAGTGGAGGGCTTTTGCTATAGCTCTTACGGTTGTTACCGAGGCTTCGTTGATGTTTCGTTGGCGCTGTTCGTACATTTGGATTGAGCGGAGCGATACGCCTGATTCGTATGCCAGGTCTTGTTGGGTTTTCTTAAGCTTCTTTCTTGCTAACGCAAGTTTTGTTTGCCTGGACGCTTTCTTCGCCATATCGCAGACGAGGCGAACCACACGTTCCTCCGAGGCTTCGTGCCAGGGGTAGTACAGACTGCGTAGCACATCAAATGGAACGACATGCAGCAAATCTTCGAAAGACTCTCCTAGGCGCCACTGAAGGTATGCCAATATCCAGCCTGCCCAATATTCCGGTGTCTTTTCGAATCGGTAGGTTCGATTTGGCATCGGCCTTGATTGATAGCCCGACCTTTCGGCGATAAGCGCGAACAGCTCAACGCCCGATTTTCCCGACACTACCCATGCGTTGCCGCGTTCGAACTCGCGAGCTACGCCGCTCAGGCAAAAGAGTTCCGCAACTTCCGATCCTTCTGCTCCATAATCGTTAACGGCATAGTCAAAGCAGTCGCCGAGGTTGTTCATTGCATCCTCGAGGTAGTAGACGGGGTATGTCCTACTCGGCCCACAATCCGTTAACTCTTGGATCATTTAAATCAACCCTCCCTGCCATTAAATCCCTAATGTCGATACCTTCGGAATCGAACCCGTTAACCGTATCCAAGTATTTGCGTCGAGCATTCTGCTCTCGCTCAAAACGCTTGGGATAAAACTCAGACCCCAAAGCCTGCTTCCAATCGCAGAATCTAATCGCCGAAAATGCGCACTCGCTCATAAGAGCATATTGGATACCCAAATCACCCAAGCGCATGATACGTTGCAGCTGCCTGAGCGAGATCATGCCGCTGACAAACTGTCTTGCAAACGAAAAAAAGGAGTCGTCGGCGCGATAACCTCGAATTACGTCATAGGGAGAAATATCAATCAGGCAGTTATCCAGCAGATAGCGAAGTCCTTCGCGCGCCAGCGGTGTCGAAACATTGAACTCCCTATTGTTAGCCAAAATCGCAAGCCAATTGAGAATTGAAAACTCCCCGGACTCCAAATCCAAGACTGCGAGACCATCCATATCGAGCTCATATCGATTTGCAATGCCATCAGACTCAGTCCGACATGCCCACTCCATTGCCATTTCCTCATGTGGCGTGCAATAAAACCCACACCCATAGTCATTGAATTGTCTGCATTTATCCAACGACGGATGCTCGACAACAACCTCCGACCCGTGCCAAAGCTCCATTGTGACCTCCAAATACAAATATCACCCCAGTGATAGTGTACCAACAACTATCACTGGGGTGATATAGATAGATGCAAACTATTGCCTGCCAAGAGCCCTTACTAGAGGCAAGCCTCGGCGATGCGCTTTTTGAGTTCGTCGATGCCCGCACCGGTTTGGGAGCTTGTGATGATCACGTTCTCGGCCGGGACGTTGAGTTGCTTTTTGATGGCAGCTGCCTGGCGGGCCTGCTGGGTGCGGCTGAGCTTGTCGGCCTTGGTGAGGCAGACGATAAAGTTGAACTCGTTGCCCTGCAGGTAGTCGATCATGTCATGGTCGAGCTTACTGGGGTCATGGCGAATGTCCACTAGCGACACAACCAAGTTAAAGCTGCGCTCGGAGTCGAAGAAGTCGCCGATGAGCTCGGCCCAGCGGTCGCGCTCGGCCTTGGAACGACGGGCGAAACCGTAGCCCGGCAGGTCCACAAAGTGCACGTCGTCGGCCTCGAAGAAATTGATGTTGCTCGTCTTGCCCGGCGTGCTCGAAACCTTCACCAGGTTCTTGCGGCCAAAGAGCTTGTTCATGATGGACGACTTGCCCACATTTGAGCGGCCAACGAAGCTCACCTCGGGACAGGTGGACTCGGGGATCTGCGAAACCTTGCCGTAGCTGGCGACGAACTTGGCAAGCTGGTAGTTAATGGAATCGGCCATGGACACTCCTTGGTCGTAGGATCTTGCAAAAAACGCGCTATTGCGCAGCGGCAATGCGTCGAACGATATCGAGCGTGATATCGCTTGCGGCACGCGCATACTCGAACAAATCGAACTCGCGGTCGCAAATCGCATCATACGCCTCGTCACAATTATCGCTGATAGCACGCAGCACCAGGCAATCGACACCATTTTTGGTTGCGACATGGGCAATTGCCGCGCCCTCCATGCCGACACAATCGGCATGCGTCGCCTCGATGGCATCATTGCGCATAGCGGCGCCCGTCACAAAGCGGTTACCCGTGGCAATCGTGCCGACCAGGAACTGCTTTGCGCCCTCGTTCGAAGCGGTCGCATTTGTCGAAGCATCAACAAACCCACGCTCAGCAAGCACATCGGCGGCAATATCGACCAGCGCAGGCGTCGAGACAAACTCCTCGAGCCCCGGTGCAGACTCGGCGATAAGCGCGGTATCGGTATCTAGATAGCGCAGGCATTTGCCAATGACGACATCGTCGATATGGAGCTTGGGATTCAGGCCACCTGCGATACCAGAAAACACAACTGCCTGTGGAGCATACTTGCTAATGAGGTGCTGTGTTGCGGCGGCAGCGTTTACCGTGCCCATACCCGCCGTCGTGGCGACAATCGACAGGCCGTCGAGCCCGCCGGTCACAACGTTCAAGCCCGCCTCCTGTACCATGCAAACGTTGCTCAACTCTTCCTTAATCTGCATGATCTCTTTTTCGAGCGCACCGATAATCGCGATGGTAGCCATGCCATTCCCCAAACCTATACGAAATTCTCAACCACGGTATGGTACCAGCATTTTGTTTGACCTCGTCAAACGAACACGTTAGGCCAGCGCAGCTCGCGTATCAAAGAATATCTTAGCAATCGCAGCCACCAGCTCACTCGAGCGATCACTCCATGGCATCGATGTCATGATGCTCATAATGTAGGTGTCGCCATCGACATCGATGAGGCCCGCATCGCATGTCGAATAGCAACCATCCTCGCTAATCCAGCCGGCCTTGTTGCGCACCAGGGCTTGGTCGTCCGCAATGCCGTCGCGGATAAAGGACCGGGTCGTAGAGGCCAGAAGATCCGATAGCCATTGCGACGTCTCGGTATCACGGCTCAAATACTCGCTCATCTCGCGCCACAATTTGACCGAGGTGCGCGGGCAATAGGTGGGAAAATCACTCATTGGATCGAGTGCGGTATCGTAATCGATGCCAAGACTGGCAATCCAATCCTCGCAACCGACACGGTCAAACGCCGCGCGTAACGCAATAAACGAATCGTTGTCCGAATTAACGACCGCGGCATCGATCAGGTCGCGCACCGTCTGCCAACCCATGTTGTAGCCACCATAGGTGCCAAGGGAATCATCGAGTGAAACCTGACCCGTCTCGACCAGAGATTCGCAGATGTACAACGCATAGAGTGCCTTGTAGCTACTCGCGCCGTAAACCTCGACATCGACGTTATACGTCACGCCCTTGCCGCTTGACAGGTCGTAAAACACCACACCCACATCGCCTAGCTCCTGCGCCCGACTCAGGGCATCCTGGAGCAAGGCAAGGCTCTCATCCTCCAAGGTAGGAGTCTTGTTATCCACCAACGAGAAGGCCTGAACGGTATCACCCGAAGGGATATCGTTGAAGTCCGCCTTCGAAAGTCTCGTCTTGAGATCTGCCGACGCTTTGGACTTTGAAACCTTCTCGTTTTGCGTCTGTACCGTTGACGCATCTGAGTGTGCCATTCGCTCCGACGCGTAGGTTTTGGCGGTAATTCCGAGGATAATAATCGCCAACGTTAGCATCCCAATGGCGGCAATCTTCGTCACGCGGACGCGAGCGTCGGCAAGGCCACGCGAAGATGTGCCCTTCGTCTCATATCTGCTGCTATGCTGCGGCATATACTCGTCCCGCGATGCGTTATTTCGCACGTGGTCTCCTGACTGCTACCGTTCATATACGAGCAGCATAATACCGAGCAGGCATTTCTTTCCAAAGATATTCAGCGGCGTTTAAGGCGTCTTTAAAGAAACCACAAGCGTATTTATCCAAATGGCGCGATTCTGTTGCGCATCTCCGCCCAAAACGCAGTTGCGGTGGAATAGTTCCTATTTGGGCGACATGGGCCTAAAAACAAGAACTATTCCACCGCAACTCAGCTGGGAACGAGGGGATATGAGGGCTATGGCATGCTATCCGATAGCGTTTTTGAGCTCCGCACGGCGCTTTTTCATACCGGCCATAACGGCATTGCGCAGCTCGGGCATGCGCGCGGTATCCATCTGGGGCACGCCCTCGAGCTTATAGGGAATCCCCAGCTGCTCATACTTGACGACGCCCATCGTGTGATACGGCAGCATTTCCAGGCCCACCACGTTGTGCCATGGAGCGATGAGGCGACCGAGCTTCTCGCACTCCTCCGCCGTGTCGGTAATGCCCGGCACAACCACGTGGCGGATAACGACCTTGATATTGCGACGCGCGAGCTCATCACCAAACGCCAGAATGCGTGCGGGATCGCAACCGGTCAGCTTTTTATGCTCGACGGGATCGGCGTGTTTAATGTCAAGCAGCACCATGTCGGTCTCGTTGAGTACGGCATCGAACTTCTCGGGATGCGCGGGATCGAACGCATAGCCGCAGCTATCCAAGCAGGTATGCACGCGACCATCGGGGTTATTGTGCATGGCGCGGAACAGGTCGGCTAAAAACGCGGGCTGCAGGAGCGGCTCGCCGCCGGATACCGTAATACCACCGCTGCGGTAAAACTCATGGTTGCTCTGGAACTCGTCCATCAGGTGCTCGACGGTCACCATGGTACCGCCGTTAACCGACCAGGTATCGGGGTTGTGGCAATACGCACAGCGCATGGGGCAGCCCTGAACAAACACCACAAAGCGGATGCCAGGTCCATCGACCGTTCCCATCGTCTCAATCGAATGTACGCGGCCCAGGGCAAACGCAGAGTCCTCGGGACGAGCGTCCACACCCTCGAGCGTCATCTCAGCCATTCCCGCTACCTTGCCTCTCATTGGTTTTAGCTACATAAATGCCAGAATCATTCTAGCCCATACGCATGATGGCGAAACGGTTTAGCGGTCAATTGGGTTGTCCTATTTGGCCCTACGCAAGAGCGGCGGGAAGGTTATCGCAACCCGCCCGCCGCTGAGGCAATAGAAATCGATAGACGCCAGACCTTACGCCTTAAGCGTGAGCACCGCACCGAAGGCGGTCGGGCCGCAATGGCTCGAGATGACACCGCCGACCTGAGTCCAGGTAACGTCCTTAAAGCCCAGGTCGTGCGCATAGACTTCCATGTCGTCGCGCAGCTCCTGGGAAAGGCCTACCGAATACGCCAGGCCAATATGCGAGTAGTCAATCTCGCCCTTCGCAACCATGTGGTCAATAAAGGCGCGGGCGCATTTGAGCATAGAGCCGCGGAACTTCTTGGTTGCCACGAACTTGCCGCCCGTTACCTCAATGCAGGGCTTAATCTTGAGCAGATGGGCACCGAGGAATGCCACGTTGGATAGACGACCGCCCGCCTTAAGGAAGGCTAGGTCGGTAGGAACAAAGCCCAGCAGCACACGGTCCATGACGGAATTCGTAAAAGCAAAGATCTCGTCGACGGTGGCATCGGGGTGAGCCTCGATGTATTTGGCGGTCTCGACGACAACGAGCGACTGGCCCACCGAGACAAAACGCGTGTCCATGGAGTAGACGTAGTCGCGACCCTTGGCGGCGATCTTCGATGATTGATGCGAGCAGGTCGTGACCTCGGAGTACGCGAGATGCAAAATGGTCGCGTCGGGCTGCTCGGCATGAATGCGGTCATACACGTGAGCAAAATCCGCCGGCGCACAGCCACTGGTCTTGGGCATCACGCCAAACTCATTGCAGCGTGAATAAATCTCGAGCGGATCGATCGAGCCGTCCTCGACGGTCTCGTCACCAATCGTGACATGCATGGGCACGCGCACGATGCCGTAGCGCTCGCAGAGCTCCGGCGTCACATCCGACCCAGACTCAACCACGATTACGTACTTGCCCATTATCATCACGACCCATCTCAACGTCGACTTTCCAATATCAAGCACAGCCCACCGCGCTGTTGTGCAACAGCATCTAAGCGCCAAAGAGACGCCGCCCCTTGCACAAACAAAGGACAGCGTCTCCCTGGAAAACTCCGTGCTTACCTGAGATTTTACACAGTTTATAAATGAGTGTTACTTATCCCGCAAACGGTAGCTATACGCGATAAACGGTAGTTCGCTGCGGCAACTGCAACACATTCCGCCCAGCAAGTCCAATCGTGCTCCACACGCGGTTAATGCGCGAGGCGGTAGAAATCCATCGACGCCGCACCCTCGGCATGCAACCCCATCGCCGAAACCGCCGGCGAATAGGTACGGCTCGTAAGTGCCGCCTCGCCGCCATTTGCAAAAATCTCGACAATCGTAGTGTCCGAAAGCACGCGCAGGTCGCGAAGCTCGCTGAGCTCGATCGACCTCTGGTCGCGCCCATAGCCTTCGTCACCCATGTCGAGGGTAAGCATCCCGCCTGCATAGCGCACAAAGACACCCTTGCGGATTTCGAGCTCGACCATCTTGGTGCCCTCACAGGAAACCACAAGATCAAACAGGCGGCCCGGCTCCTCAACGGTTTCACCGCCTGTCGCGCGAACGCAGTCGCCGCGCATCCTCTCAATCTCGTGCGCCGGCTGCTGGCAGAGCTTACCATCGCGCATGCTCAGCTCTCGCGGCACCGTCAACGCGCACTGCCACCCGCGCGCCACCGTCGGGTTTTCCGCCGTCGCATCGGGGCAACCCGACCATCCGATCATCAAACGCCGGCCTGCAGCATCCTCAAAGGACTGCGGAGCATAGAAATCAAAACCGGCATCGACCATCGGGGGCATGCCCTGCCCGACGATTTTAAAGCTCGGCGCCTCCCAATCGGCCTCGATGGGGAACCACACGCACTGATGCGGATTGCGGTAACGCCAACCATCGGCAGGCACACCCTGCGGACAGCAAACGAGAATAAGCTCGCCATCAAGCTCAAACAGATCAGGGCACTCCCACATAAAGCCAAACTTCTCGCCCAGCTCAATGCGCGTCGCATAGCTCCAGACCCCTAAATCAAGCGAAGTATAGACAAGCACGCAGCCACGGTCGTCTTTCGTACGAGCGCCCAGAACCATGTAGTAGATACCATCGTGCTCAAGGATCTTGGGGTCGCGCACGTGCGTACCGATATCGTCGGGGTAATCGACTGGTCCAACAGCCATGCGCTTCTCGCCCAATTCGTCGGGATTCTCGGCAACCATATGAATCTGGTTTTGCTCACGGCCCGTCAACACGTAGTCGTAATCATCGCGGTCAAAATGCTTGACGTTGCCGGTATAGAAGTAGTGAATCTTGCCATCACGTACAAAGGCAGAACCAGAATACGCTCCGCTCGAATCCAAATCGGAATCGGGGAACAGCACGGGGCCGTGATTCTCGTACGTCACAAAATCCTTTGTCGTCAGATGGTTCCAAAGCACTGGACCGCCATGCGCAGCATCGAACGGATCGTATTGATGATAGATGTGATACGTATCACCAATCTGAACCAAACCGTTGGGGTCGTTGAGCCAGCCAAGCTCAGGCTCCACATGGAACAGAAGCCTATCGGGGTCGGACGCGATGCGAGCCGCCGTCTCATCCTGTCCGACACGCCACTGCTCATAGTCCGCGCGTGTCACCTTGTTTTTTTGATTTAACATCGCCGTTGACTTTCTCGTCTATGGGGAAGGACGCTCGACTCACACGAGTCGAACGCCCTTCCTCAAATGGACTTATCCTCAGATTACACTGAACGGCTCAACTAGAAGCTAACGTCGAAGCCAGCGCCAGCGCCCTCTTCATCGGTGGTCGGCACGCCCTTTGCCTTGTTGTAGGCAAAGATCAAGACGATCGGCACGATAAAGGCGATGAGATTGCCAGCCACATACCACACGAGGGTCTCGGGCGTGACGATGAGCAGGCCAAGCACGCCGGTCAGACCCTGACCGATAGCGCGCACCTCAAAGAGCTTGACGAAGGCACCGCCGCAGCCTGCACCGATGCATGCGCAGATGAACGGAATGATCGAATAGCGCATGTTTGCAGCAAAGATAGCGGGCTCGGAGATTCCGACCAGCGTCGGGATAAAGGACGACATGCAGATGTTGCGCTCTTTGGAGTGCTTCTTGTGAATGAGGTACATACCGATGGCGCCGCCGCCCTGGGCGATGATGGAAACCGACCAGATGGCCTGGATGTAGTTGAAGCCAGTCGTGGCAACAAGGTTTGCCTCGATACCCTGGATGAACTGATGCGTACCGGTAACGACGAGCGGCTGCAGGAACGCGGCGAAGACAAAGGCACCAAAGACGCCCATCCTGTTGTACAGGATATCGATTACGCCGGCGAGGACGTCACCGATCAGGTTGCCGAGCGGGCCGAACACGGTGAACAGGGCAACGTTAGCAAGAATCAGGGTAACGGTCGGGACAAAGACGAACGAAACGACCTCGGGGATGTACTTCTGGGCAATCTTCTCGACCTTGGCCATAAACCAGGCAGTCAGGATTGCGGGGAACACACCGCCCTGGAAAGCAACCATGGGAATGGATAGCGGACCGAAGTTCCAGTACTCAGCACCCGTCGGGTCCATAACGAACGTGTTGCGGTTCATAAGGCTCGGGTGAACCATGACGATACCGACGAGGATGCCCAGGATCGGGTTACCGCCAAAACGCTTGACCGCGCTGTACATAACCAGGACAGGCAGGTAGTCGAACGTGGTGGCGATAATGGCAAAGAAGCTTGCGAGGTTCTTGAGGAACTCGCTGTGATCGGCGAGGCTGCCCTCCATGCCAAAGAGGCCGTTGGCAACGATCAGCGACTTAAGGCCGATGATGATTGCAGCGCCAACGAAGGCGGGAATGATGGGGATAAAGATGTCCGAGAATACCTTGAGGACCGAGAAGAACTTGCCCTTCTTGTCCGCCTCGGCGCCCTTGACCTCGGAAGCACTGATCTCCTTAACGCCCGTCAGAGCCATAAACTCATCGTAAACCTTGTTGACGGTACCGGTACCGAAGATGATCATGAGCTGGCCGCTGTTGTACAGCACGCCCTTGACGCCATCGATGTTCTCGAGCTCGGCCTTGTTGTATTTGCTCGTATCCTTGAGCACCAGACGCAGACGGGTCACGCAATGCGTGGCGCCCTCGATGTTCTCCAGTCCGCCGACGTTGTCGACGACTTGCTGGGACACTGCCTTGTAGTCCATGTTCCTCTCCATTCCTTTTCTAAATCATAAAACGGTTCGTTGCCGCTACAGAGACGCGATCGTTGCGTTTGCGCACTTGAGCGCACCGTCGGTGACGGTAAGCGCCACACCCTGGCCCTGCTTGTTGCAGAAGCGAGCGTTGAGCGCAACATCATCGACAAAGATGGTCGCGATGTCGTCGTCGACGACCAGACGCACATGGTGAGTGCCCTCGCCCTTAAAGAACAACGGACGCTCGAGGCCCATGTTGTTGACCTGGAACCACGGGTACTGGGGAGCCGGCGTGAACTCGAGCTTGCCCTCGCGCAGGTTGGCGCGGAACTCATAGGCAAGACCGGACTCGGCGTCCTCGGCGAACTTGACCGAGAAGCCGGCAGCGTTACCGCCGAGCTCAATGTCGGCATCGAGCAAGTAGGTGGAGCCGGCATCCGCGGCGAGCACCTGCTCGACCTTGCCCGACTCGCAGGAAAGCTCAAAGGTCTCGACAGCCTTGCCCTCGCCAAAGGCGCCAAGCATGCTGTCGGGGAGCTTGGTGCCGAGCGTTCCGTCGGCACGCTGAACGATCTCGAGGGGCATAAAGGTGCCACCCCACAGGTAAGAGCTGGGGTCACCGCCCTCGTCACGCGTAGGAACCCAACCAAAGAGAACGCGGCGCTCACCATCAAATGCGGTACGCGCGGCATAGTACGCGCGGCCATCGAAGGAATCGTCCGCAGGAGTGATCCAAGGACCGTTGATAGAGCGAGACATGCGGTAACGGGTCTTGTTGCCATCACTGTACTCGGAGAACACCAGATACCACCAGTCGCCCATCTTAAAGAGATCAGGCATCTCGAACATGGTGTACAGGCCCGGATTCCACCAGTCGCCCTGGAACTCCCAGGTATCCAGGTCCTTGGAGGTGAACTTGACCAGACGACCGGTCATCAGACGCTTGTCCTCGCCCACACGCGTGCCGAGGATGAGCATGTACTCTTCGTTCTCCTCATCCCAAAGCACAAAGGGATCGCGCCAGTTGCGGTCATCGTAACCCTCCTGGGGCGGAAGCAGCGTCTCGGCGATGTTCTTCTCCCACTTGACGGCGTCGTCACTCGTTGCGTGAAGAAGAACCTGCTTCATCAAGCGTGCCTTGACCTTATCGCGATTGCAACCAGTGTAGAGCGCATGGTACTTGTCGCCCACCTTAAACACCGTGCCGGCATAAACATACTGGTCGACTTCCTCGTCGCCGCCACGCTCAAGGCTCTCGCCAAAGTCTTTGTAATTGACGAAGTCCTTGGTTGTCGCGAGTGCCCAGCCAAACGGCTCTCCGAAAGGTCCGGGGTTTCGCGTGTCACGCTGATGATAGAGATAGAACGTGCCGTCCTCGCCGTACGGCATGATGTCGCCTACCCAAATTCCCTCAGGCTGGTAATACACCTTGTGCATCCGAGACTTCCTTTCTCACGAGATACTAACTCGGTACAACTGCAAGATATGTCAATCGTTTTCATATGTCAAACGTTTTCACACCAATACGTCTTTTCGCAGTTCCAGTCGTCGGCAAACGGTTGACATATGCCGGCGAACGGTCATCAGAGGTGTTTGAGGAATTCTTTTGGCACGGGATGAACTACGCGGTTTTACCCTCAATGAGTTCAACGGGGAGCTTGATATTCGATTCGGGCTTTTCGCCGTTAATAAGAGCAATGATGGATTGCGCCGCGAGCTCTCCGATGCGATCGATATCTTGGCGTACGGTTGTTAAGTCAGGCATAAACGTCATAGTGCGGCGGGCACCATCCGCGCCCACGACCTTAATATCGCCCGGAGCGCTCAAGCCGCGCTGCTTCATCACGTTAAGACAGATAGCCGCCATCGTGTCGTCTCCCGCAAAGATGCCGTCAATATCGGGGTTCTCATCGAGGATCTTCGCAACGACCGCGCTCTTTTCGTCGTCGGGCTTAACGAACTCAACCTCACGGACAAGCGCGGGCAAACCGGCCTGCTCAACAACATCGAGGTAGGCATCGGTACGCTTATTGGCAGGCATGCGCATGCGGCTATTGCTGCGCAGGCACAGGATGCGTGAACATCCGTCATCGATCAGGCGACGCGTGGCAAGTTCGCCGATGCTATAGCTGTCGCTCGCAATCTGAACAGAGGCTTCGCCAAGGTCGCAGTCGATACCAACCAGACTCAAGCCCATCTCGGCATACGCCTCGGCACCGATATTAAGCGAGTTGACGATGACGCCATCAACCATATTGCGCCGAAGCATATCGATATAAGAACGCTCAAGATCAGGTCGATTGGCGCTATTGCACAGCAACATCTTAAAACCGTTTTCGGCCAGGGTACGCTCAACGGCTTGGACCGCTTGGGCATGAAACGGGCTGCTGACATAGGGGACTATCATACCTATTAGATTCAGGCGACCGTTGAGCATGGCACGGGCGATATCGTTGGGCGTATAGTTGATGCGCTTCATCGCGGCATGGACCTTATCGCGGGTCTCTTGGCTAATATAGCCGCGATTATTAAGCACGCGAGATACCGTAGTAGGCGAAACCCCCGCCACCGCTGCAACTTCCTTGATGCCAGGCTTAGCCGAATCCTTAGAACGAGCGCCCTCGCGAGCCATAGCACCCTCCCCCATCAACATGTCATACGTTTACATACGAACAAAGCATACCCCAATAAGAGCGGGAAGACGGTAACAGTACAAGTAAGTAAACGACTCATCCAAATAATTAGGAGAGTTCCGCCTAAAGGGTGACTACACAGGACCCCAGCCGGGGCTGTTTGGACTACCTCCCAAAACATTCCGCAGGACGCAAAGAGGCTCGCCGCACGAAGTGCGCAGCGAGCCTCTTTGCATGTCCGAGGACGTTTTGGGAGATAGCCCAAACAGCCCCGGCGATCCTGCGGGAGTTGAGTCCCTTTAGAACTTGTCGTGGAAGGTACGCGCAATGACCTCGTCCTGCTGCTCCTTGGTGAGCGTGTGGAAGTTCACGGCGTAGCCGGAAACGCGGATGGTCAGCTGCGGATACTTCTCGGGGTGAGCCTGAGCGTCGAGCAGCGTCTCACGGTTGAAGACGTTGATGTTCAGGTGGTGGCCACCCTTCTCGGCGTAAGCGTCGAGCATGTGGACCAGGTTATCGGCCTGAGTCTCGGAAACTTCAGAAACCTTCATAATGTGTCTCCTTCGATCGATAGGCGCCGGCCGAAACCGGCGCACTAATCAGTAATCGTTATTGTTAGTATAGCACTAACAATAGTTACTCGCCCAGCTGATCAAGGTCGATATCGCCAAAGAACACCTGATCCTCCTTGCCGAGCGCACTCGGGATGATGGAGAAGGTGTTGGAGATGCCGTCCTGAGCATCGCGGAACGGGAGCTTGGAAACCGAAGACAGCGAAGCGATGGCACCGTGGCTATCGCGCTTGTGCATGGGGTTAGCACCCGGGGCGAACGGCTGGCCAGCCTTGCGGCCGTCGGGCGTGGAGCCGGTCTTCTTACCGTACACGACGTTGGAGGTAATGGTCAGAACCGAGGTCGTGGGCACGGAGTTGCGGTAGGTGTCGTTCATGCGGATGTACTCCATGAACTGGTGCACAACGTCGTGAGCGATCTGGTCGACGCGGTCGTCGTCGTTACCGTACTTGGGGAACTCGCCCTCGGTCTCGAAGTCGACGATGATGCCGTTCTCGTCACGGACGGGGTGGACCTTGGCGTACTTGATGGCGGACAGGGAGTCAGCCACGACGGAAAGGCCAGCGATGCCCGTAGCGAACCAGCGGTGCACGTGCTTGTCGTGCAGAGCCATCTGGATACGCTCGTAGCAATACTTGTCGTGCATGTAGTGAATGATGTTCAGCGAGTTGACGTACACGCCAGCGAGCCACTTCATCATGTCGTTGTACTTGGCCACAACGTCGTCGTAATCGAGCGTATCGCCCTCGACGGCGCGATACTTGGGGCCGACCTGCTTCTTGGAGACCTCGTCAACACCGCCGTTGAGTGCGTACAGCAGGCACTTGGCCAGGTTGGCGCGAGCGCCGAAGAACTGCATCTCCTTGCCGATGCGCATGGAGGACACGCAGCAGGCAATGCCGTAGTCGTCGCCGTGATAGACGCGCATGAGGTCGTCGTTCTCGTACTGGATCGAGGAGCTGGCGACGGAAGTCTTGGCGCAGAACTTCTTGAAGTTCTCGGGCAGACGGGTCGACCACAGAACGGTCATGTTGGGCTCGGGGCTGGTGCCCATGTTCTCGAGCGTGTGCAGGTAGCGGTAGCTCATCTTGGTAACGAGCGTACGGCCGTCAACACCCATGCCGCCGATGGACTCGGTGACCCACTGCGGGTCGCCGGTGAACAGGGCCTGGTACTCGGGGGTACGGGCAAACTTGACCATGCGGAGCTTCATGATGAAGTGATCCACGAACTCCTGGATCTGCTCCTCGGTGAAGGTACCGTTGGCAAGGTCGCGCTCAGCGTAGATGTCGATGAACGTGGAGGTACGGCCGATGGACATAGCGGCGCCGTTCTGCTCCTTGACGGCAGCGAGGTAGGCGAAGTACATCCACTGGATGGCCTCCTGCGTGTTGGTAGCAGGGTTGGAAATATCGAAACCATAGGTCTCGGCCATCATCTTGAGCTCACCGAGGGCACGGATCTGCTCCTGCAGCTCCTCGCGATCGCGGATGTTGTCGGCGGTCATGACCGTCGGGGTGGAAGCCTTCTGGGCCTCCTTGTCCTTGATCAGGTAGTCGACACCGTACAGGGCGACACGACGGTAGTCGCCGATGATGCGGCCGCGGCCATAGCCATCGGGCAGACCGGTGATGATGTGAGCCGAGCGGCAAGCACGCATCTCGGGGGTGTAGACATCGAAGACGCCAGCGTTGTGGGTCTTGCGCTCGAAGGTGTAGCGCTCGACAACGTTCTCGTCGACCTTGTAGCCGTGCTGGCTGGCAGCCTGGCAAGCGATGCGGATACCACCGTTGACGTGCAGCGCGCGCTTGAGCGGCTTGTCGGTCTGGAGGCCAACAATGGTCTCCTTGTCGCGATGGGCATTATCGATGTAGCCAGCGGGGTGGCTCACGATACCCGTGACGGTCTTGGTGTCCATATCGAGGACACCACCCTGCTCGCGCTCCTTAAGCAGCAGGTCGAGAACCTCGCCCCACAGCTCCTTGGTACGCTCGGTCGGACCTACGAGGAACGACTCATCGCCCTCGTAGGGGGTGTAGTTCTTCTGGATGAAGTCTCGGACGTCAACCTCTCCCGTCCAGATACCTTCCTTGAAGCCTTCCCATGCCTCCTGCATTGTGTAACCACGCTCCTAGTTACGTGTAATGCGGCGCTCTCTCACACCGCTGCTTATTGAATTCTTGAATGTTCGGCTTGCACTACCGGCTTCTTCCGTTCTTCACCACACGTTGGTGCAGGAAAAACGTTTGTCCACCTTGGAACTACAACCCAAAACCCAAGATTTCACCCGTTTGAGAAGGATAACATAGCGACCCTCTCCATCTGGGCTGTTATATGTTTCTTTTTTTTATATCATAAGGGCGTTTTTTACAAAGCCGCAGGAAATGAGAGCGTGAACAACTACCGTTCACCGATTTGTTTGGTTTTTTCCTTGCCTTTGTACGACGTTCACCCTAGCTGTTATGCCAGCTTTATCAGGGTAAAGTACCTCTGAGTAGGCTTTAGGACATGCCTAACGATCTGCCCCTAACTTTGCTGGCATCGACGGTGTACGGAGGTCGCCTAAAGGCAGTTTTCTAGGCATGACCCAAAAATCTACCGTATAGGGCGCGCGTGCAAGGGTATCATCTTTCACCGAAAATAGTTTCTAGTGTTAGGGGTTTTCGGTGGAAGATACCGATTTCCGTGAACTTGGACGTCAGCTCTTAACTGAGTTTGGCAGCATGCATCAGCGCATTTCGCGCTTTGCGGACAAAGCTCTCGGTGGCGAGATGGCTGTAATGCGCGCCCTCATGCTCGCCGGCGGCTCGCTCACGCCGAGCGAACTCGCTGATCGCGCCTGGGTCTCGAGCGCCCGCATCGCCAATATTCTGCGCGCCCTCGAGGCCAAGGGCTGGGTCGAGCGCGAGCACTCAAAGACTGACCGTCGTCGCGTACACGTCATAGTGACCGACAAGGGATTCCAGGATCTCGAAATCAAACGTCGGGAATTCGAGGACCGCACCGCGGCCTTCCTCGAGCAGCTCGGCGAAACAGATACCCAGGAGATGGTGCGCCTTCTAAGACGTGCCAACGAAATTATCGACCGCAATCAAGAAAGGAGAGATGCCGAGTGAGGATTCTCAAGCTCTTTAAAAAACATATCCTGGCACTGTTCGCAGCTATCGTACTTATCGTAATCAGCTGCAACGCCGATCTGGCGCTGCCTACCTATATGAGCGACATCGTCGACGTGGGCGTGCAGCAAGGCGGCATCGCCTCGCCCGTGCCCGACACCATTCGCGCCGAATCGCTCGACGACCTCGAACTCTTCATGAGCTCCAAGGACGCCAAGGCTGTGGAGGCCGTGTTTAGCAAGGCGGACAATAACGGCATTCGAACGTACAAGGGCACCGAGGAGGAGCGTGCCGACGGCGGCAAGATTGCCGACATCATGAGCCTGCCCGAGACTGTCGTCCTTTCGTTCAACCAGGGTATTGACGCCAACTCCATGGGCGACATGATGGGCACGTCCGGTGAAAAAGACAACAGCGGCGCCCAGGCCATGCCCACGCCCGAGCAGATGGCGGCGATGACGCCCGAGCAACTCGCCGAGATGCAGCAGAAGGCCGCTGCGGCGCAGAACATGCAAAAACAGATTGATGCCGACGGTGGCAAGATCACCATGAAGAGCCTGCGTCTAGGCGTTGAAGGCGGCCTAATCGACCAGGGCAAGCTCGTCGAGGGCGCCAACGATATGGCAGACAAAATGGGCTCCATGTCGGGCTCCATCGTGACCCAACGCGCCGTGAGCTATGTGCAAGACGAGTACAAGGCACAGGGCATCGACCCCGCCGACGTGCAGAACGCCTACCTGGGCCGCATGGCGACCACGATGTTTGGTCTGTGCCTGGTGTCGCTCGTCGCCACCATCCTGACCGGTGCCGTGGCTTCGCGCACCGCCTGCTCCATCGCCCGCGACCTGCGCCGCGAGACCTTCAACAAGGTTATGCACTTCTCGCCGGCCGAGGTGGGCAAGTTTAGCCAGGCCTCGCTCATCACCCGCTGCACCAACGACATTCAGCAGATCCAGATGGCCGCAACCCTGTTTATCCGCATGTGCCTGATGGCCCCCGTCATGGGCATCGTCGCCGTCATGCGCGTCCTGGCCAACCACACCGGCCTGGAGTGGACCATCGCCGTGGCCATCATCGCGGTTTCGGCCGTTGTCGGCGTGCTCATGGGCCTCACCATGCCCAAGTTCAAAAAGATGCAGAGCTTTGTGGACCGCGTGAACCTTACCGCCCGCGAGCTGCTCGACGGCCTTATGCCCATCCGCTCGTTCAACCGTGAGGAGCATGAGCTCGAGCGTTTTGACAAGGCTTCGCTCGACCTGATGACCACGCAGCTCTACACCAACCGCGCCATGAGCTTCATGATGCCGCTCATGATGCTCGTCATGAACTGCATCACCGTGCTTATCGTCTGGTTTGGCGCGCAGGGCGTGTCCGACGGCGTGATGCAGGTCGGCAACATGATGGCGTTCATCTCCTACACTATGCAGATCGTCATGGCGTTTATGATCCTCACCATGGTTTCGGTCATCCTGCCCCGTGCCGAGGTCGCAGCCGAGCGCGTAGATGAGGTCATCACCTGCCCCACGAGCATCAACGACCCTGCCTCGCCCAAACTGCCCGCTGCCAGCGCGCCGCGCGGCGAGCTCACCTTCCGTGACGTGAGCTTCCAGTATCCCGATGCCCGCGCCGACGTCATTAGCGGCGTAAACTTCACCACGCACGCCGGCCAGATGCTCGGCATCATTGGTTCCACGGGCTCGGGCAAGTCCACGCTCGTGCAGCTGATTCCGCGCCTGTACGACGTCACGGGCGGCAGCATTTCGCTCGACGGCATCGACGTGCGCGACATGACCCTTTCCGAGCTGCGCCGCCGCATCGGTTATATTCCGCAGCAGGGTCGTCTGTTCTCGGGTACCGTCGAGAGCAACCTCAAGTTTGCCGGCGACATGGTGAGTGACGAGGATATGCGCCAGGCAGCACGCGTCGCCCAGGCGGAAGACTTTATCGCCGAGCGCGAGGGCGGCTACGACTCCCCCATCAGCCAGGGCGGCTCCAATGTCTCGGGCGGTCAGCGCCAACGCCTGGCCATCGCCCGCGCATTGGCCAAAAAGCCCGAGGTCGTGGTGTTCGATGACTCGTTTAGCGCCCTCGACTACAAGACCGACGCGCGCCTGCGCGAGGAGCTGGCAAAAAACGTTACCGACGCCGCACTCGTGGTCGTAGCCCAGCGCATCGCGACCATCATGCACGCCGACCAGATCATCGTGCTCGACGACGGCCACGTAGTGGGCACCGGCACGCACGAGGAGCTGCTGCGCAGCTGCCCGGCGTACCTGGAGATCGCACAGTCGCAGCTTTCCGCCGAGGAGCTGGGGCTTACCCAAAAAGAAATTGCAGCCGTCATGGAAGGAGGCGAGCGCTAATGGCAGACGAGACCAAGACTCAGATTCCCAAGCCCACCCGCCAGCGTGGTCCCATGGGCCGCATGGGTGGCATGCGCCGCGGCGAAAAGGCCAAGGACTTTAAGGGCACCATGAGGCAGCTGCTCGGCTATATCGGCCAGCACAAGATTGCCGTGTTTGCCGCCGTCGCCTTTGCCGTGTGCTCGGTCATCTTTAACATTGTGGGACCCAAGGTGCTCGGCCAGGTTACGACCAAGCTGTTCGAAGGCCTGGTCGCAAAGGTCAACGGTACCGGCGACGTTGACTTTGACTGGATCGCCAAGACGCTCGGCTTTTTGCTCTGCCTGTATCTGGCGAGCTCTGTCTGCAGCCTCATCCAGGGCTGGCTCATGACCGGCGTCACGCAAAAGATCTGCTACCGCATGCGCAAGGAAATCGCCGCCAAGATTGCCGTCGTGCCGATGAGTTACTTCAACGGCCACAGCAAGGGAGACGTACTCAGCCGCATCACCAACGACGTCGATACGCTGGGTCAGTCGCTCAACCAGAGCGTGACGCAGCTCATCACGTCGGTGACGCAGATTATCGGCGTGCTCGTCATGATGCTTTCGATCAGCCTGCCGCTTACCGGCGTCACCGTGCTCACGCTGCCGGCCGCCGCGATTATCTTGACCGTAATGATTCACTTCTCGCAGCCGTACTTCCGCGAGCAACAGCAGGTTCTGGGCGCCGTCAACGGCATTATCGAGGAGGACTTTGCCGGCCAGAACGTCATTCAGGTGTTCGACCGCGCCGAGGCCTCGATTGAAGAGTTCGACCGTCAAAACGACCGCCTCTTTATTAGTGGCTGGCGCTCGCAGTTCCTGTCGGGCCTGATGATGCCGCTTATGAGCTTGGTGGGCAACATGGGCTACGTGGGCGTCGTCGTGGTGGGCGCGCAGCTCGCGCTGACCGGCAATGCCACGCCCGGCGACATCCAGAGCTTTATCCAGTACGTTCGCAACTTTACGCAACCCGTGCAGCAGCTAGGCAACGTGAGCAACACGATGCAGTCGATGGCTGCCGCCACCGAGCGCGTCTTTGAGTTCCTGGCCGCGCCCGAGGAGGAGCAGAAGGCCGACGCGCAGATTCCCGAGAAGCGCCCCGGCCACGTGGTGTTTGACCATGTCAAGTTTGGCTACACGCCCGACAAGATCATCATCCACGACTTTAGCTGCGAGGCGCAGCCCGGCCAGACCATCGCCATCGTCGGCCCCACCGGCGCCGGCAAGACCACGCTCATTAAGCTGCTGCAGCGCTTCTACGACGTGGACGGCGGCTCGCTGCGTGTCGAGGGCGTCGATGTGCGCGACTGGGACCGCGCGGCACTGCGCGGCGAGTTTGCCATGGTGCTGCAGGACACCTGGCTGTTTAACGGCACCATCCGCGAGAACATCCGCTACGGACGCCCCGACGCGAGCGATGCCGAGGTCGAGGCCGCTGCGCGCGCCGCACGCTGCGACCACTTTATTCATACGCTCGCCGGTGGCTACGACTTTATGATCAACGAGGAGGGCACCAACCTGTCGCAGGGTCAGCGCCAGCTCGTGACCATCGCCCGTGCCATTTTGGCCGACCGCCCGGCACTGATTCTGGACGAGGCGACTTCCAACGTCGATACCCGTACCGAGGAGCTTATTCAGCGCGCCATGGATGCGCTGATGCAGGGCCGCACCAGCTTTGTCATCGCGCACCGCCTGTCCACGATCCGCAACGCCGACGTGATCTTGGTGATTCGCGACGGCGACATCGTCGAGAAGGGCACGCACGACGAGCTGCTCGCCCAGGGCGGCTTCTACGCCGACCTGTACAACTCGCAGTTCGACGAAGCGGCGTAAAAACCGGCGGCAAACAACCGCAATGCCAAGAAAACGGGGGCGCAGGACAACCTGCACCCCCGTTTTGTGTCCTTCGAGCCTCGAAACGCCTTCCCTGAGACCTCACTGACGGCGCTTTCCAGACCCCGTGGGCAAAAAAGGGCAAATATGAGTACTGTTACCTTTTTAGTAACAGCCAAAACCGCCTCAAATGCCGCTCCCACGGCTTACACGCGTCCCTAAATTGATCAAACAACACCATAGCGGACTTATATGTGTTTGCGTTAATGAACATATTTTGCTGTTATGTCTATTATTTTGCGAAGGCAATATGATACTAAGATAGCAACCGTACTCATATTTGGCATTTTTTGCCCACAGGGTATTTCCTAGGGAACCGACAACAGCCTTAGGGTCCCGCGCGGCGCCGCTCCCTCCCGGCATCCGCCGACGTTTGCCCAGATAAAACCGACCAAAATAAACCTGTCCCTTTTTGGTCGGTTTCGGGGTGACAAGGGCTTGCACTTTAGCGTGCGACAGCGGATAATGCCGAACACTCGACAATACGCTTATTGCTCTTTCTATAGATTGAGGAGGCCCCTATGGCCATGGAATTCAAACGCAGGCTGCCGATCCCCATGGAGATCCGCGAGGAAATGCCGCTTTCTGCCGAGCTTACCGCCAAAAAGCAGGCATTTGACGCCGAGGTCGCCAAAGTCTTTACCGGCGAGGACGCACGCAAGGTGCTCATCATCGGCCCGTGCTCTGCCGACCGCGAGGATTCGGTGCTTGAGTACATGAACCGACTGGCCAAGACCGCCGAGGAGGTCAAGGACAAGCTCATCATCATTCCGCGCGTCTACACCAATAAGCCGCGCACCAAGGGCACCGGCTACAAGGGTCTTCTGCACAACCCCAACCCCGAGGCTCCCGACGACCTGCTCGAGGGCGTCAAGGCCATCCGCCACATGCACCTGCGCGTCATCGAGGAGACCGGCTTCTTTACCGCCGATGAGATGCTCTACCCGTCCAACTACCAATACCTCGTTGACCTGCTGAGCTATGTTGCCGTGGGCGCACGCTCGGTCGAGAACCAAGAGCATCGCCTGGTGTCGAGCGGCATTTCGGTACCCGTCGGCATGAAGAATCCCACTGCCGGCTCTACCACCGTTATGCTCAACTCCATTTACGCCGCCCAGGCGCACCAGAGCTTCATCTTCCGCAACTGGGAGGTCGAGTGCGACGGCAATCCGCTCGCACACGCCGTTATGCGTGGCTACATCGGTCTCGATGGGCGCACCTACCCCAACTACCACTACGAACACCTGGAACGCTTGGCCGAACGCTATACCGAGCATGCCGGCTATGCCAATCCGGCAGCGGTCATCGACTGCAACCATGACAACTCGGGCAAGCGTCCGCTGGAGCAGTATCGCATTTGCAAGGAGGTGCTCGACAGCTGCCGCCGCAACGAATCCATCTCCAAGCTGGTCAAGGGCTTTATGATCGAGTCCTACCTGGAGGACGGCAACCAGCCGGTCGACGGCGGCGTCTTTGGCAAGTCGATCACCGACCCGTGCCTGGGCTGGGAAAAGACCGACTACCTCATCCACGAGATCGCGGAACGTATTTAGCTACGCGGTTTTACCAAACCGCGTAACGGCTCGACGCTGCAAACCCGCCAGAACGGCAATCTGCCTTTCAACTTCGGCGGCATGATCAAAAGATCAATGCCGCCTCGTTTCAAGGCACCTTGCTCGCTCTGGCGGGTTTTCGCTGACGTTTTTCGACCTGCATTGTTGCCAGGGTTGGCACCAATGACTAATGCGATAGCTAGCTACGTCGGTCCGATTGATCGGCTGGGTTTCCGAGGTGCGGCAGATTCCCGCGAAAGAGGAGGGCATAGACCTTAAGGGTCATGCCCGACGATTGAAGGGCAAGGTGCCGTGCCTCGGGAAGACAGACAGTTACGCCGAGGGCTCCTGCTGCGTAATGCAGTGGATATTTCCGCCACCGAAGACGACCTGCTCGGACTGAACGCCGACGCACTTGTAGACGCCCTCGCCCCAGACCTCGTCGTAGATCTTCTGGAGCGTGTCAACGGCAAGCTGATCGTTCTCGTCGCCGTACTGCGGGACGATAACGCCGTGGTTGGTGACCAGGTAGTTCATGTAGGAGGCGATCAGCGGCTCGTTGGCAACGCGCGGCTCGGCGTTCTCGTCGGCGTCGATGGTGTCGCAGGAAGCCTGGTCCATGAACAGCGGGTTCACAGGCATGCAGAGCTTGTAGACCTTCATCTTGCGGCCCTTGGCGTCAACGGCGTTGGAAAGGGTCTCGTAGACAGCATGGCATTGCTCGTAGAACGGATACTCGGGATCGTCGGTCCAGATGCAGGCCATGACGCCCGGAGCGATGAACGTAGCGACATCATCGATGTGGCCGTTGGTCTCCTCGGGGTCGATGCCCTCCTTAACCCAGATGACCTTCTCGACACCCAGGTAATCCTTGAGGTGCTCGTCCATATAGGCGCGAAGTTCCTCACTCCAGGGCTCAAACTTCTTGTGGAACTTGGGCCAGATGGACTCGGGATCCTCTTCCTCCTCCAGAACCGCAGAGCAGGTGCGGCCCGGGGAAAGCAGGCACTGGTCGGTCACGACCACGGTGCCTTCGCCGTCGACGGTAATGGAGCCGCCCTCGAGGATCATGTCATCGGGACGATAGCGACGGCAGCCGGAAAGCTCAGCCATCTTAAGGGCAATCTGCTCGTCCTTGTCCCACGGGAAATAGAGGCCGTCGACGAGGCCGCCGTAGGCGTTGAAGTGCCAGTGGTTGGCGCGCTTATCGCCCTTGCCATTGATAACAAAAGTGGCAGCGGTGTCGCGGAACCAAGCGTCGTCGGTGGTCATCTCGATAACGGTGACGTTCTCGTCTTCCTCAAAGGCGGCCTTGCAGTTGGCGTAGTCGGCCTGGTTTGCGCACATGGTGACCGGGGTGAACTCGGCGATGGCGCGAGCGATGGCGGCATACTGCTTCTGAGCCGGCTTGGCGCCGTGGGCCCAGGTGTCGGTGCGGTGGGGCCAACCCATCCACACGCGATCCTGCGGAGCGAACTCAGCGGGCATAAAGAAGCCGTCGGCCTTAGGGGTGGACTCGGACTCGGTGATCGTACGCATAAGATTTCCTCCAAATCGAACGATCGCTTGCTGCGGGCGGGTTACCCTCAGCCTAAAACCAAGAGATGGTAGGCGCCCATTCCCCGGCAAAGGTCGGGGCGCCTGGCACCGGTTTTCACGGATGTCGCACCGGCAAGCGACGACGTAACCCGGTGCGCGGAGACAAAACGCACGAAGGATACGGAAGAGAGATTGGGGCGGGCGGTGGTTACCGGAGCAATAGCTCACACCCACCTCAGAGAAAGGTTAGCAAACCTGTTGCTTGGGCACGCCTCCGAAGAGGCTAGAGCGTCCCGAGTCGGGAGCGACAAGCCCGACGAAGCGTACGTTGGTACGCGAGGAAGGTTGGAGCCCCGAATCCGGGTGCTCTAGTCCTCCTCGGACTCCTCAGCGAGGCGCTGAGCAGCCAGCTCGGGAGTGAGACCCTTGTACTCGGTCTCGCGGCCCTTAGCACTGACGACGCGGACAACCTCGCCAATAAGCAAGAGCACGATGAAGATGACGATCATCGGGACCTTATCGCCAATCTCATCGACAGAGAACGGAATCAGCGTTGCAACGATAGCCAGAATCAGCTCAATGCAGGGAATAGCCAGCATGACCTTCATCATGGCGCCCTTAAACGGGAACGTAAAGATACGCTCACGGTTGGGGTCGTTCTTACGAAGGTTGAGGAATGCCGGGAACATCGGGATGTAGGTCAGCAGCAGGAAGACAACGGAGGTACCGAAGAGCATCCAGAAGACACCGTTGGAGATGGCGTCGATGGGAACCAGCTGCAGGCACAGCACCAGGGAGGCAACGATGGCGTTGACCAGGTTGGCGCCGTTGGGCATGTCGTCATCCGAGATCATCGAGGCGAAGACCTTGGGCATGTTGCCATGCTCGGCAGCATAGCGAGCGACGGAGTTGACGCCGAAGGACCAGGCAGCCATGTTGGCGAACAGCGTGATCAGGAAGGCGATGCAGATGACCTTAAAGATCATGGAATCGCCCACAATAGTCTGGACAGCGTAGATCATGCCGTAGTCGGGATCGATGGAATCGGCCGACACAGCAGCGCCGATGCCAAAGCCAGCGAACAAGTAGATCACGGCGATGGACAGGCCGCCGACGATGATAGCCTTGGGGATATCGCGAGCGGGATCGGCCATATCGTCGGTCATGGTGCAGATGACCTCGAAGCCCATGAAGTTAAAGATGATGATCGACAGGTAGCCAAGCGCGTTGGTGTTGGTGAGCTCGGGCAAGAAGGTGGCAGCGGACATATCGTTCGCAAAGCCGTTCTCCATGGCGTACCAGATGCCCAAAGCGCCGACGATAACGGCAACGGCAACCTTGATGATGGCGCCGCCGTTCAGGACCCACTCGGAGTCGGCAGCCTTGGAGCGACCCATAAGATAGACGATCCACACAAAGGCAAGGTCGATACCAATCTTGGCAATCAGATTGAACTCGACGCCAAAGACCATGCCCAAAATGTCCGGGAACATAGTGGCCAGCGAGGCAATCCACAGCGGGTAGTTAACCCAGTAGTAGTACGAAATGCGGGCGCCCCACTTGTCGCCCAGGCCATCGCGTACCCAGTCGTAAATGCCACCCTCACCGTCATAGGTAGTGCCGAGCTCGGCAACGACCATGCCATAAGGGAGCAGGAAGGTCAGAATCAGGAAGATCCACCAGAAGAACTGCTGGTTGCCAATGGCAGCAGCAGGTGCGGCGGCCTCGCAAACGAAGACGACGCAGATGATGGTCGAGATGACCGTCAAGAAGGAAAGCTTTTTCTTTCCGTCGCTCATGATGAGCTCCTTCGCTCAGTCTTGGACAAATCGAGGTCCTTAAGATATTAAGGCAATTGCCGGGCCTCGGTGAGCGGGCGACAGGAGACGAGCATCCGCCGCCCGCAAGCGTGCTTCTACGATGAAGTTACGCGGTTTTACCAAACCGCGTAACGGCTCGACGCTGCAAACGCCCCTAAGCGGCAATCTGACGTTCAATCGTCGGTCGCGTACCGAAGTACGCTTCCCTCCTCTTTCACGTCACCTTGCTCGCTTAGGGGCGTTTTCGCTGACCTATGGTCAACCTACGATAATTCCAAGCTGAACGAGTTACTCGCTGTAGCGGGTGGCGATGGCAGCTCGCACCATTCCGGTACTCATAAGGTAGGTCACCAAGAAGTAGCCACCATAGGCTGCCAGGAAGATTGCACAGGTGAGGCCCACGGTGCCGCCGATGCTCATATTTCCGAAAATGCTCACCAGCTCGATGATCACCTTAAGTGCCACAAAGGAGTGTGCCAGGCCCACTGCCAGCGGGAACAGGAAGAATACCGCTTGCTGCGCCATCACCGAATGGCGAATCTGGCGGTCGTCGCAGCCGATCTGTGCCAGCACACGATAGCTGCGGCTGCCGTCGGCCACGTTGGAGAGTTGCTGGATCGACAGAATCGCCGCGCATGCAACGACCAATACAAAGCCGATGTAGATGGCTAGGTAGCTAATAAGACCGTTCATTTGCGCTGCTTGCGCGTACATCTCGGAGCGTGTGATGAAGGTTCCCCACAACCCCGGCTCCTTGCCGTCAACGAGCAGATTGTCGAGCACAGTGTATTTAATACTCTCGTCTGCCTCGGTCGTATCCACCCCCTGTTTGTAGTTAACGAGCAGGCTACTGGAATACGGCTGCAGATTAAGTTGGGACAACAGCTCGTCGGCAACGACGACGGTACCCGGATTACTGCCCATCGCCGAATTGGCGATGGCCGCCGTATCTTCGTCCGACTTATCGGTTGCGGGCTTGAGCTCATGCCCGCCCAAGGTAAGGGCATGGCCGCCAGCCATATACTTGGTGTACATGTCGACCAGCTCGCCGCCCATATCACACGTGAGCAGATACTGGTCGTGACCGATGTGCACCGGCTCCTCGCCCATCATCTGACGCAGTTTGTTGTACTGGCTCGCCGGCGTCACAAACAGACCCATCGTATCGGCATTGCTACCCCCGAACGCCTTGGGAAGCTTTTCGCCCATGGCCTTGCACATTTCACTTGGAGTCACCGAAGGATCCGAACCGCCAAGCGGGTAACTCAGATACGAATCGATTTGCACATGCTCACCGGCAACATCGGCGATATCGACCTTCTTGCCGGTCTCGTCGTTGTTGTCCGCCGACTTGCCCTTGCCGTGCCATGCGGAGTACAAATCGACCGTTGTATCGGCTAGCACCATGCGGTCGGCTTCAGACGGATTGACATATTCTTTGTAGTAGTCGAGCGTATCGGGCGTGTAATAGACATACGTCTGAGACACGTCAACAGGGTTATAGCGCTCCAGGTTTTCGTTCATCACATTGGCAATCGACATACCGCACGTCACCGAGGTGATGGCCAAAAACAGGAGCATCGCGATGACGCCCATCGAAAAGCACACCGTGTTGACCTTGGCCGCAAGCTGGCGCACGGTAAACATGTTGAGGCCGCGCCAATACACGCTGCGCAGGCTCTGCAGCAGCTTGATGAGCATGCCCGAGAGTCCCCAGAACAGGGCAAAGGTGCCCACGGTAACCATAGCGGTCGTAATACCAAACTGGTTCATGGCCTCTTGCAGCTTGCTGTCCGTCGCGGTTAGCGGGAACCCATCACGTAGCAGACGGTAATAGGCCACGCCCACAAGCACCACGCCCACGGCAAAGATGGCAATCGCGATCCAGGGGTTGCGTGTCTTGATGCTCTCGTTGCGACGCTCGGCACCCATAAGCTCGATGAGTTTGGTACGACGCACGGCGCGAAGGTTCAGCAGTAGCGTGAGCACAAACATTACGAGCATGCAGGCAAGGGTCAGATTGAACGCATGCACCGAGAAAAAGAAGTGGAAATTGGCAATCTGTGTCTTAAAGAGCGAGGCCGTAAAGAACGTCATGAGCTGGGAGAGTCCCATACCCAGCACAATGCCGGCGACAAAGGCCACGACCGAGACGATCACGGTCTCGAGCGCCATGATCGTGGCGACGCGCCCGCGCCCCATGCCGAGCACCTGGTACAGGCCAAACTCCTTCTTGCGGCGTTTCATGATGAAGTTATTGGCATACACCATCAAAAAGGCCATGACACCGGCCAAAAAGTACGTCAGGTCGCCGAGCATGCTGCCCATAACCTGCGCCAAGCCCTCTTCATCGATGCCGGCGATGTCGACCTGCATCGAGATGGTGTTAAAGGCATAGAAGACCGTGACGCCCAGGGTGAGCGTCAAAAGGTAGACGAGGTAGTCGCGGCCGGCGCGGCGGACGTTGCCCCAAGCGAGTTTACAGAGCATCGGAGCCCTCACCGCCCATCATGGCAACGACCTCCATAATGCGGTCGAAGAACTCTCGGCGGTCGGTGTCGCCGCGGCGCAGCTCGGTGAAGATCTTGCCGTCGCGGATAAACAGCACACGGCTCGTGTAGCTGGCGGCAAAGCTGTCGTGCGTGACCATGAGCACGGTGGCGCGCAGGCGGCGGTTGAGGGCCTCTAGGCTCTCGAGCAACAGGCGGGCGCTTTTGGAGTCGAGGGCGCCGGTAGGCTCGTCGGCCATGATCATGGTGGGGTCGGTGACGAGCGCGCGAGCCGCGGCAACGCGCTGCTGCTGGCCGCCGGACATCTGGTAGGGATACTTGTCGAGCACCTGACTGATGGACAGGCGCGCTGCCACATCCTGCACGCGGGTCGAGATCTCTGCCGAGTTTGTGCGGGCAATGGTGAGCGGCAGGGCGATGTTCTCGCGTGCCGTGAGCGTATCGAGCAGGTTGGAGTCCTGGAAGATAAAGCCCAGCTCCTCGCGGCGGAACTGCGAAAGCTTAGCCTGCTTCATGCGTGTTACGTTCTGCCCGTTGATGCGGATCGTGCCGCTCGTGGCGCTATCGATGGTCGACACGCAGTTGAGCAACGTCGACTTGCCCGAGCCCGAAGCGCCCATGATGCCAACAAATTCACCGCGGTTGACGGTAAAGCTGACGTCGTTGAGCGCACGGGTCACGTTGCCCAGCGCTCCATATACCTTTTCGAGATGCGCGACCTCCAGTACCGGGGTCGCCATGTGCGTGGTTTGCATACCGAGTCCTTTCTTGCGATTAGTCTACGGCATCTATAGTCGCAAGAAGACGAGTCGGCTACCATCGATATGGCTTACGCTTGCCTTACCGTTGTGTAAGGTAGGGCAGCCAGCCTGCCGCGTGTTGATATTGAGAGAGGACTCCTGTTGAAGACTGTTCATGTTGCCGCTGGGATCATTCGCAAGGATGGATCTGACGAGCTGCTTGCCGTGCAGCGCGGCTATGGCAACATGCAGGGACTTTGGGAGTTTCCCGGTGGCAAGCTCATGCGCGGCGAGTCGCCCGAGGACGCCGTACGCCGCGAGCTCATGGAAGAGCTGCAGGTAAAAGTCACCAACCTGCGCGATTTCTACACCGTTGAGTATGACTACCCCGATTTTCATCTCTCCATGGAGTGCTACTACTGCTCGCTCGCCGATGAATCCGATGAGCCCCAGAAACACGACCGCCAGCTCGATATCCGCTGGATTCCGCGCACCTCGCTTGCCACGGTGGAATGGATGCCCGCCGACAAAGGGCTTATCGATGCTCTGATTGAGTTGAAGGAAGATCGGCTTGAGGCCAACGGCGCCGCCAACGACGCCGAGGCCGCCACGACCGACGAGCCCGCCACCAAACCCAAGCGCGCACCTAAGCGCCGCAGCAAAAAACGTCCCAAGCCCGGTCTGCTCGACGGCATCGACACCTCGGACCTCTCCGCCGACGAGCGTGAGCTCGTGCGCCGTCGCGCCGCCATCAAAAAGTCCATGAAGGGCAACAAGCGCGCCAACACCAAACCCGAGCTACTCGTACGACAGCGCCTGCGCGCAGCAGGCCTTACGGGCTATCGCTTGGAATGGAAGGTTCCCGGCAAGCCCGATATCGCCTTTCCCGGGCGCAAGATCGCCATCTTCGTCAACGGCTGCTTTTGGCACCGCTGCCCCAAGTGCAACCCGAGCCAGCCCAAGCGCAACGTTGAGTTTTGGGAGGCAAAGTTCCGTCGCAACGTCGAGCGCGACCGCGCTGCCATCAACGCACTTACCCAAATGGGCTGGACGCGTATCACCATCTGGGAATGTGAGCTCAAAAAGGACCGCATCGACGCCACCATGGAAAAGGTCATCGAGCAGGTGCGCGCCGCAGAGCCGCAGCGCTAGGAGCGAGCCGTCCACACGCCCCACACAGGCGAGCCACATCCACGTCACAAACCTTAGAAAGCCCTTAAGCTCAAAACCTTTCAAGAGTGTTACTCGATACCTCTGACCTGCAGTTTCATCGTAACATCAAACCAGGTTAAGCCTTTCTTTAGCGCTTCTTTGCAGCAGCCGCGGCATAATACTGCCAACGCACGGGACCTAGCAGCACACCCCGTGCGCAACCTTTTGGTGGACATCGAGGAGGCCGCATAAGCATGCATTCTTCCAATGACGCAGCACAGCAGCCATCCCTAAAACATGCAGACCTTTTCTCCTTCCCCCCGACACAGAGAAACGGCCTCCTCGACTCCCCCACCACAAAAGCAAAACGCTCAACCGATCAGAATCTCAACCTGCGAGCATCCTTCGAAAAGCTCCAAGCAGCCCTAAACAAGTCATTCCCCAACCAAGCCCGGGCATACTAGCCCCTCATCAACAAAGCGCCCCTCGCGCCCCACCCCTTTCCGCCCCAACGCCACAAGGGCGACGACCTCGAGTAGGTCAACCTGGGAGGGACGAGGGCTTAGTTCCCCAATCTTTCCGCAGGGGGCAAAAAGCCTCGCCGCACGAAGTGCGCAGCGAGGCTTTTTGCATGCCCGAGGACGATTGGGGAACTAAGCCCTCGTCCCTCCCCGGGATATATAGCGAGTCGGAGTACCCTTGCTGTTACTCTGCTTTGCCCACGGAGTTGAGGTTGGTCATGCGGATCTTAACCAGCTCGGTGATCTCACGCATGCCCTCCTTGGCCGGCTTCTTGGGATCGAAGCAGGCGGGGTTCTCAGCCATGTAGGCCATGAAGCCCTTGGTGTAGGCCTGACGCAGCTCGGTGGCGTAGTTAACCTTGCAGATGCCGTTCTTCACGGCCTCGGCGACCTGCTCATCGGGCACACCGGAGGTGCCGTGCAGAACCAGCGGCACGTCGACGGCGTCGCGGATGGCCTTGACCACGGACTGCTCGATGTGCGGATCGCTCGTGTACACGCCGTGGCTGGTGCCAACGCCAATTGCGAGGGAGGTGCAGCCGGTACGCTCGACGAACTCCTTGGCCTCGGCCGGATCGGTGTAGGGGCTCTCGCCCTCAACCGCAGGACCGTCGTCCTCCTTGCCGCCAACCTTACCGAGCTCGGCCTCGACGGGCACGCCCATGGCGCGGCCAGCGTCGGCGACGGACTTGGTCAGGGCAATGTTATCCTCGAAGGACTCGTGCGAGCCGTCGATCATGACGGAGGTGTAGCCGGTGCGGAAAGCCTGCATGCAGCGGTCATAGCCGTCGCCGTGATCGAGGTGCAGGGCAACGGGCACGGAAGCGCGCTCGGCGGCAGCCTTGACCATGCCGTAGAAGTAGTCCAGACCAGCGGTCTTGATGGTGCCCGGGGTGGTCTGCATGATGACGGGGGACTTGGTCTCCTCGGCAGCGGCCAGAACGGCCATAACAAACTCGAGGTTCTCGACGTTGAACGCGCCAACGGCGTAATGACCGGCCTGAGCGTCCTTGAGCATCTTTTCGGTGGTAACAAGTGCCATGAGCGTTTGCTCCTCTCCCTCGCCCGCATCTGGACATCGGGCGTAGTTGTTCACAAGGCGTTTTACCTTGCCTTTTTTCGCGCTCATTGTATGAAATTCAGCATCTTTGCATGTGCGAGATATTGAGCCCATGCAGGTCAATACAGTCGTTTTTGAAAAGTAAACGGAAGGAATTGGAGCCGAGTGGGCGTGTTCGATATTGAATTTTGAGCGTTGAGCGTCTTTCTTTTATAGAAAAGATAAGTAATCGAAAGGTGTTTTCTTACTCAAAAAGAAAATGAACGAAAATAGAGTCAACACAATTCCTGCAAATTTAGCCGAGAATGGAGCAAACATGGCCCAAGCTACCAACCGTGCCTTCGCCGATGAGCGTCGTGCCGCCATCATGGAGATGCTTGAGCATAACGCCTCGGTGCAGGTGGCAGAAATTGCCCAGACCTTTGGCGTGTCCTCTGTCACCGCTCGCGCCGACCTGGACGCACTCGCGGAGTCCGGCAAGCTGCGCCGCACGCATGGCGGCGCCGTATCGCTCCACAAGCGTCTGACTGTTTCCACGCAGGATCGCCGCATCAATGTCAACGTCGCCGCCAAGCAGGCCATCGCGCAAAGCGCCATCGAGCTCGTCAATGACGGCGACACGCTGCTCGTTGACTCGGGCACCACGGCGCTCGAGTTCGTCCGGCTCCTCGATCAGCGCGACGGCATCACCGTTATCACGGCCGACATTACCATCGCCGATTACATCGACGAAAGCATGCCCTCGGTCGATGTCGTCATGCTGGGCGGGGCGCTGCGCAAAGGTCATCGCTATCTGTACGGCCCGCTCACTATGCAAGCGCTCCAAATGGTCCACGCCGATCTTGCCGTCATGTGCCCTGGAGCTTTTGTTCCCGGCTGCGGCTTTACGACCGACTTTCCGCAGATGGCCGAGACCAAAGCGGCTATGGTCGGTGCCGCCCGTCAAAGCGTCGCCCTTATGGACGCCAGCAAGGTTAACGGACGCGGCATGTACCGCTTTGCCGAGCTGACCGATGTCGACACCATCGTGATGGACCGTGATCCCGATGGCGCCGTCGCCACCTCAATCGCCGAGACCGTCGACGACGCCCGCCCAAATCTCGTCATCGCCGGCGCTTAAACAAAAACCACCACAAAGGTGCCTGTCCCCTTTGTGGTGGTTTTGCTCGTTAAAAGCGAAATATCGCTACTTGGAAAGCTCGTCGGCGAGGACCTCGATCTGAGCGCGCGAGGCGTCGTTGAGCGAGCCCAGCACGGTCACCTTGTTCTGCGCCAAGGTGATGTCCTTCATGCCCTCGAGCTCCTTGGCCATAACCTTGGCAGCGGTGGGCGCCCAGGAGCCGGCCTCGACGAGTGCCACCGTACGGTTCTGATAGGCGTGCTCGGCAAGCGTATGGATAAAGGTGCTCATGAACGGGAAGATCTCACCCTGATAGGTGATGGAAGCGAGCACCAGACGGTCGTAGCGGAACGCATCCTCAACGGCCTCGGCCATGTCGTCGCGAGCCAGGTCAAAGACGGAGACCTTCTGGCCGCGAGCCTCAAGCGCTGCGGCGAGCTCCTCGACGGCAGCCTTCAGATGGCCATACACACTCGCATAGGCGATCGTGATGCCCTCGTCCTCGGGCTGATAGCTCGACCAGGTGTTATAGGTGTCGAGGTAATAGCCCAGGTTCTCGGTCAGTACGGGGCCGTGGAGCGGACAGATGATCTGAATGTCCAGGTCGGCGGCCTTCTTGAGGACGGCCTGCACGAACTTGCCGAACTTACCGACGATGCCAAAGTAGTAACGGCGCGCTTCGCAAGCCCAGCCCTCGGGATCCTCGATGTCGTTGGCGCCAAACTTGCCAAAACCGTCGGCACTAAAGAGCACCTTGTCGGTGGACTCGTAGGAGAAGAGCACCTCGGGCCAGTGAACATTGGGGGCACCGACAAAGGTTAGGCTGTGGCCGCCCAGGTCGAGCACGTCGCCATCTTTGACGGCCATCTTGCGCTCGGGGAAGTCGGTGCCAAAGTAGTTGACCATCATACGGAAGGCGCCCATGCTGGCAACAATCTGCGCCTGGGGATAGCGCTCCATAAAGGCGGCGATGCCGGCGGAGTGATCGGGCTCCATGTGATGGACGATCAGGTAGTCGGGCGTGCGGCCATCGAGCACGGCCTCGAGGTTGCCGAGCCACTCGTCAACAAAACCGCCGTCGACTGAATCGGCGACAGCGATCTTTTCGCCCAAGATAACGTAGCTGTTGTATGCCATGCCGTTCTCGGACACATCGTACTGGCCCTCGAACAGGTCAATGTCGTGATCGTTAACGCCAATGTAGCGGATATCCTTGGTGATCTCCATCAGGCAAAGCCTCCTAGATAGACAAAAGAGCCCGTCTATCATAGCACTCGTCTTCATAGCCACGGCTATCTGCCAGCATCCTTATCGATTGTTATTGAGGCGGAATATATCGCCATTGACCTGCAAAAACTATGTGCGCGGAGCTGCCGTGGTATGTCGAACGATAAGCTGGCCGGGAATACGAATGGCAACGGTTTTGTCCGTTGCCCCCGCCTTGGGAACCGCGTGCTCGAACACCTCGCGTCCACGCTGATGCAAATCGAATCGAACGGTCGTGAGCTCGTTGTGTGCCACAAAATCATCGAGCGAATCGTCGACGCCCACCACGCTCACGTCCTCGGGCACGCGCAGACCGCTATCGCGCAGCGCTGCAATCGCGCCATTTGCCATCTGGTCGTTTGCCGCGTAAATCGCCGTCATGGTGCGATCGTGCTCGGCCAGGTACCTGCCGGCCTCGTAGCCGCTGTTGGCAGACCAGTCGCCCTCGAGCGGCTCTGCCGGCTCGATGTGTTTACGCTCGAGTGCATCCTGCCAACCGGCGCGACGAAATTGCTCGTCGACCGAGAATGACGGGCCGCCAATATAGCGAATCTGCTCGTGCCCTAGCTCAAACAGGTGATCCATAAGCAATAGCGAGCAGCCGTAATGGTCGGAATCGACCGTGGTCACCCGCGGGTGCGCGTACATGGTAACGATGACCGTGCCAATGCCCGGCAGTGGATCAAACGTCTCAAAATCGGGCGCCATGCGACTCATACCGATGATGATGCCGTCCACCGGCAATGCGGCCATACGACGCGTGGCCTCGGCAAGCGAAAACTCCTCGGTCTTGGACATCTCGACCAGCGTGATGGCGCAATTATGCTCGCGAGCAGCGCTGGCGATGCCGTCGATCATTGAGAGGTTGCCAAACTTGGTGACATCGTTGACGCACAGGCCGACCGAATGATAACGGCCGTCGCGCAGCGAGCGACCGGCATAACTCGGACGAAAGCCGAGCTTTTGCATAGCGGCCTGCACGCGCTGGCGCGTCTGCTCGTTAACGTTAGGCAAGCCGTTGGCGACGCGCGAAACCGTCTGCTGCGAAACGCCGGCAGCGCGGGCGACGTCGGCCATGGAGACCGGACGCGAACTGGTATCGTTGGACGGGCGCCTTGCCACAGGATCACCTTCACCCTTGCGAGATCTGAATAGCGTGAATGCCGGCCCGGGCAGAAATACATCCCGCGCCGAGGCCCGCTATCGTCGGACGCATGTTAACGTACTCTACTTTTTCTATCTGCATCTCTTCTGCTTTATAAGTCCATACGGCAGTACCGTTCACGGCTGAATTTCTACCGATTACCAGATTCTCAAAAAGTGACAAGCGATGTGTTATGAGTACGTTAACATAGCCCGTAACGTGCGGTATCGTGAACACTTGGTTCATGCCGCTTTAAGTTGTTAACGTACTCATAACGACGCAAAACCCACCCGGGCGCGCCAAGGAAAGGACTCCCATGACCACCCCCGACGAAAAGACATTCGCCACGCTCACCAAGCTGTTCGAGGAGGAGTTTGGCCCCATCGGCGACCGCCAGGTGCTCTACGTGCACGCGCCCGGCCGCTCCGAGATCAGCGGCAACCACACTGACCACGAGGGTGGCCACGTTATCGCCGGCTCGCTCGATGTCGCCGTCGACGGCATCGCCGTGGCAACCGATTCCAACAAGGTTCGCGTAGCCGACGAGGGCTATCCCACGTTTGAGATCGCGCTCGACACGCTAGACGTTCAGGAGTCCGAGAAGGGCACGTCCGCGAGCCTCGTCCGCGGCATGGCCCACGAAATCGCAGCCCTTGGCGTTGAGCCCAAAGGCTTCGACTTTGCCTTTACCTGCTCCGTCCCCTCGGGCGGCGGCCTTTCCAGCTCTGCCGCCGTCGAAGCCGCGTACGGTCGTGCCATGGAGACGCTCTGGGGCGCGCCCGCCATTGAGCCCGTCACGCTCGCCCAGATGAGCCAGCGCACCGAGAACAACTATTACGGCAAGCCCTGCGGTCTGATGGACCAGGCCGCCGTTTGCTTGGGCGGCCTCGCCTACATGGACTTTGAGGATCAGGCTCAGCCTAAAACCCAGAAGCTCGAGCTCAACTTTGAGGATCACGGTTATGCTCTCGTGCTCGTTAAGGTCGGTGCCGACCACGTGGCCGCCACCGAAGACTACGCCGCCGTTCCGCGCGAGATGCAGGACGTCGCCGCCGAGTTTGGCAAGGCACGCCTGTGCGAGGTAAACGTGGCGGACTTTGACGCCAAGCTCCCCGAGCTGCGCGCCAAGCTGGGCGACCGCGCCTGCCTGCGCGCCGTTCACTACTGGTACGAAAACGGCCTGGTCGATAAGCGCTGGGCTGCCCTGAACGCCGGCGACATCGATCAGTTCCTGGTCCTGACGCGCGAGTCCGGCGCCAGCTCTGCCATGTACCTACAGAATGTCGTTGCCAAGCTGGGCTCCGAGCAGCCCTCGATGTATGCCCTGGCACTGGCCGAGCACGTGCTCGACGGCCGTGGCGCCGTCCGTATCCACGGTGGCGGCTTTGGTGGCACCATCCAGGCCTTCGTGCCGCTCGACCTGGTCGACACCTTTATCACCAAGATGAACGGCTGGCTGGGCGAGGGCCCTGCCCGCCACTACGCAATTTCTGACAAGGGGGCTTACGCGGCATGGCTGTAATGACTGACGTGCGCGAGGCCGCGCAGAACCTGATCGAGTACGCTATCCACCGATCGATGATCGGCCAGGACGATCGCATCTGGGCGTATAACACCATTCTCGAGTGCATCGGTGCTACGGGCCCGGCGCTCGACATGGCCTGGGCGCTCCAGGCCGAAAAACTCTCGCTCTTGCACCCCGACACCCTGCCCAACTTTGACCTTGAAGGCACACTTGCCGCGCTTGCCGAGGCGGCCGTTGCCAACGGCGCCGCCGAGGACACGGCATCGGGCCGCGACCGCATCGCCATGCGCATCATGGGCGCGCTCATGCCAAGGCCTTCGGTTGTAAACGAGGAGTTCAACGGACGCATGGGCGTCAACGAGCCCCGCGCCGCGACCGACTGGTTCTACGGCCTGTGCTGCGACGCCGGCTACGTGCGCCGTGCCGCCATCGCGCGCAACATCAAATGGAGCACCCCCACCAACTGGGGCGACCTCGAGATTACCATCAACCTGTCAAAGCCCGAAAAGGACCCGCGCGATATTGCCGCGGCCGGCGCCGCCAAAAACACGGGCGAGAAGTATCCCGCCTGCCAGCTCTGCATCGAAAACGAAGGCTATCCCGGACGCTCCGCTGCAGCCGACGGCGGCGCCCATCCCGCCCGCCAGAATCTGCGCGTTATCCCCATTAAGCTCGACGGCGAGCGCTGGGGCTTCCAATACAGCCCGTACGCGTACTTTAACGAGCACTGCATTGCCATGAGCTCCGAGCATCGTCCGATGCACGTCGACCGCAAGGGGCTGACCTGCCTGCTCGACTTTGTCGACCTGTTCCCGCACTACTTCATTGGCTCCAACGCCGACCTGCCCATCGTGGGCGGCTCGATTCTGTCGCACGACCACTTCCAGGGCGGCGCGCACGAGTTCCCCATGATGCACGCCGCCGAGGTCTCGCAGTTTAGCGTGCCGGGCTTTGACCAGGTCATCGGTACCGTGTTACAGTGGCCGCTTTCGGTGCTGCGACTACGATCGCACGACCGCGCCCAGCTGCTCGACGCCGCCGAGAAGATTATCCTTGCCTGGCGCGAGTGGACCGATGAGTCGGTTGGCGTCATCGCACACACGGCCGACGGCGTGGCCCACAACACCGTGACGCCCGTCATCCGCCGCGTCGACTCCCGCGGCAACGCCGGCGGCGAAATCTACGAGGCCTACCTGGCGCTTCGCTGCAACATCACGACCGACGAGCATCCGCTGGGCGTATTCCATCCGCATGCTGAGTACCACCACATCAAAAAGGAGAACATCGGCCTGATCGAGGTCATGGGCCTGGCCATTTTGCCGCCGCGCTTGGTTCCCGAGCTCGGCGCTGTCCGCGAGCACCTGCTGGCGGCCAAGGCAGATGCCAGCTACGACCTTGCCGGCGCGCTCGAGGGCGACGACCTTTGCCGCAGCCACGCCGCATGGGCTGAGGACGTCTTTGCCCGCCGCGCCGACGAGCTTACGGCCGACAACGCCATCGACATCCTGCACGAAGAGGTCGGCGTGGTGTTTGGCCACGTGCTCGACAACGCCGGCGTCTTTAAGTGGGACGAGGCAGGACGCGCCGCCCAACAGCGCTTTATCGACTCGCTATAGCATGCGAGCTCGAACGCACGCACTCAACAAATAGCGTCTACACGACAACGGCGCCCGCCGGCAACATCACCGACGGGCGCCGTTTTTGAGTGTAGTCATTGGGGTCATTCTTAAGGGGCGTTCTTAAACGACTAGTCATTAAAGAGCGTCCCCAATGACTATTTGCGACCAAGGCAACGCCGGTGTCTTGGCAACGACAGCGAAAACGCCCCTAAGCGAGCAAGGTGACGTGAAAGAGGAGGGCATTGACCTTTTGGTCATGCCCGACGATTGAACGTCAGATTGCCGCTTAGGGGCGTTTGCAGCGTCGCGCCGTTACGCGGTTTGGTAAAACCGCGTAACCCTACAGTTCAGTCACGACAACGCTGTTGTAGACCTCGTCCCAGCGGTCCATGACCAGGTGGCCGGTCTTGGGATCCATGGCGTTGAGCTTGCCGCAGGTATTGGCGGTCTTGAGCACCGTGACGTCGTCGGCACCAGCAGCAATGGCATGCGCAAAACCGGCAATGGTCGAGTCACCGGAACCCGTCGCGTTCACAGCCGCAATCGCGGGCGTCTTGGCGCGGAACGCGCGGCCCTCATGGAAGCCCACCGAACCGGCAGCGCCCATCGAAACGACAACCCAGGGGATACCGGCAAAACGGTCATCGGCGGCAAGCGCCTCGCGCAGGGCATCGACATCATCGGTCGTAAAGGACGTACCCAGCAGGCCGTTAATCTCGGTCAGGTTGGGCTTTACGAGCTCAGGCTTAGCGTCGGACTCCAGCGCGGCCTCCAGCGATGCACCCGAGGTGTCGAGCAGCACCTTGGCGCCCGCCTCCTCGGCAATCTTGACGAGCTCGGCATAGTAGCCGGCATCGACACCACGCGGCAGCGAGCCCGAAAGCGTCACAACGTCCGCCTTTGCTGCAAGCTCGGCGAATTTTGCCGTAAAGGCCTCGAGCTCGGCCGGGGCGATCTGCGGGCCGCTCTCCAAAAGCTCGGTCTGATTACCCTCGTGCAGAATATTCAGGCAAATGCGCGTCTCACCGGCGATGGGCACAAAGTCGTTCTTGACGCCGTCGGCATCCATAAGCTCGGCCATATAGGCACCCATGTGGCCGCCGAGCAGACCGGTCGCGAGCACATCGTCGCCCAACTGCAGCAGCACACGGCTCACGTTAAGGCCCTTGCCGCCAGCGGTCTTTTCGGGCGTCACGCGGTTTACATCGTCGATGATCAGCTTGTCGAGCTGATAGCGCGTATCAATCGACGGGTTCATGGTAACGGTCAGAATCATATTGAACTCCTGTTTCCGGGGCACGACACGCGCGGCCCCAAACATACGATAGCTCGTTAAAGGATCTCGATCTCAAAGCCGCGGGTAACGGTCTCCCCCGGCTTGGCCACCAGGCAGCCGCGCTTGTGCTCCAGGATATCGTCCTCGTCGGAGCAGGTGGACAGGCCGCCCCACGGTTCCACGGCCACAAAGTCACCCTCGGGCTTGCTCCACACAATCAGGTACGGCATATCGGGGAACGTCAGTCGCACGCCCTTGTCCTCGGTCTTCTTGGTCAGCGTAACCACGCGGCTCTCGAGCACGTCAAAGATGGTCTCCGCGAAGTCAAAGAGTTCGTGGGTCAGCGGCAGGTCATGGCCAACCATCGGGTTCTTGCTGCGATGCTCAACATCAATCAGGCCCGTCGAGGGAACGGCAGTACAGAGCTCGGCGGCCTCGCGCTGCTCAAAACGGAGCTCGTAGTCGTCATAGGACTCGCCCTCGTCAAGCGGGCACTTAAAGCCAGGGTGACCGCCCACAAAGAACGGCATGTCCTCGGTGCCCTCATTGGTCACCTCGTACGACACGGCCACCTTCTCCGCATCGATCGTGTAACGAGCAACGATCTTAAACGGATACGGGTACTGCTCGAGCAACTCGGCATGGTCGGCAGAGCTTAGACTCAGCGCAACCATGTTGTCGCTCTGCTCCTCGAGCTTCCACTCCTGTTTGCGCGCAAAGCCGTGGCGGGCGAACTTTACCTCGCGGCCGCCCATGGTCATTGCGTGACCATCACGAAGGCCGCCGCAGATCGGGAAGCAAATGGGTGCCTGGCCCGACCAGACCGAAGGATCGCCCTGCCACAGGTACTCGCGACCGTTGGCTTTAATCGAAGTGAACGATCCGCCAGCCGTGCTCAGTACCACGCGAACAGAACCGTTATCAAGAACAAACTCCATAGGAGCCTTCCCTTTCTTACGACAGCCCGCCAAGTCAATAGGGCTGATAGAAAACCGGCTCGCGCCCCCTCACAGAAACGCGAGCCGTCAACGGACTAGTTAATTACGCCGGATACCCGCTAATCGTGGTATTCGCCGCGGTCCCACTTCTCGAGGAACTCGTCAAAGAAGTGCGGGTCAGCCTGAGCCTCGGCATCGGCCTTATTGCAGGCATCGATCTTGGCGATCAGGGCATCGTGCTCGGGGGTCTTCTCGTAGGGCTCCTCCAGGAAGGCAAGCATGATATCGGCCATCAGGAACTCGCCGGTGATCTTGCCGCCAAAGCCCACGATGTTGGCGTTGAGCTCGCGACGGGCATACAGGGCAGAGGTCATATCGCGGACCAGGGCGCAGCGGGCGCCGGGAACCTTGTTGACGGCGTTGGTGATGCCGATGCCGGTGCCGCACAGGGCCACGCCAAAATCGGCCTTGCCGCTGGCGACAGCCTCGCCCACGGCCTTACCGTAGATGGGATAGTGCGTACGGGTGTGGCTGTAGGTGCCGCAGTCGAGCACCTTGTAGCCAGCCTGCTCCAGGCGGTCGGCCAGATAGATCTTCTCGTCCGTAACGATATGGTCGCAACCGATTGCGATGGTCTTCTTCATCAGAACGTCCTTTCGTCTGAATTCACAAGTTGAGGTAGAAGTTCGAGTTCTCGGTGGCTCTCGTTAGGCCATCTTGTTGAGCATGTCGACACGGATCTGGTGACGGCCGCCGGCGTACTGGGCACGCAGGAACTCGCGGGCGATCTTCTTGGCGACCTCGGTGCCCACAACGCCCGGGCCCATGGTGACCATGCGCGAGCCGTTGTGCTCGCGGGTCATGTAAGCGGAACGCTCGTCGGAAATGTTGGCGACGACCATGCCCTTGATCTTGACGGCGGCCATATAGGAGCCGACGCCGTACTTATCGAATGCGAAGCCTTGGGAATCCTTGTGCTCCAGCAGGTCCTTGGCAACGGCGGTCGCGGAATCGACAAAGTCCGCGGCAGGGGTCTCGGAATAGTCGACGACCTCGTGACCGTCGGCGATGAGCATCTCCTTGATGGACTCCTTCATCGACATACCGTCGGCATCGGAAGCGATTACAACCCTCATGACATCCTCCTTGAGAGATACGCAGGTGCGTAGTTTCTGTTTGGAAGTGTTGAATCGCGTTCAGGTCCGGGCATCTGAATGTGCGGTTCTTCACTGTTCATGTTTATTTGAACACATTCGAACATCAACTGCAAGAATTATTTGTTTGTCTTTGTTCTTTTTTGAACAAATACCGTTCGCGGATGATTGCTGACCGTTTGGAATCGGGGAAAGCCCACCCTGCCACGTATTCAACAAACAAAAGGGCGGCCGAGAACGTGTCTCGGCCGCCCTTCGGCGGTATTCCCCGGTATATACAGCTGTTTTAGCTACTCGGACTGCCCGCCCTTTTTGGCGTGCTTGGACGGAGCGCTCAGAAAGCGACCCGTCAAATAGTTCGCCGGGCCGGAAATATCAATCCCCAGCAGGGTGTGCCCCAGCCACAAAAACGCCGCGAGCACCAGCAATGGAATCACGCACGAGGTCACGATCATCACGATGACGCCTTCGATAAGGTCGGTCACCTGCTGCACGATCTCGTCGGTCATCTGCTTGGCACCACTGGTTACCGACGTGACCAGGCTTGAGGCACCGTCGGCAAGCTGCTCAAGCACGTTCTTGGACTCTGTGGACTCGGTCTTTTTCTTGCTTGCTTTGGAGCTATCACTATTTGCCGTACCCGCAGCGTCGGCCGCCTTTTGCTCGGCCGCTTCGATGCTCACTCGATACGTTTCGTCGACCTTTTGCGACACCCATACGCTTGCAGGCACCAACGCCATGCCGATCGTGGCGACCACCAGCACGCGAGTCGCCACGCGGCGCAGGACGGCGCTCGTGCTCCAGCGCCCGTGAATGCCGAGCGACACCGCAAGGAGCACCAGCGCAAACGGGATCAGGATGCCCAGGCCAACCGACCACAAAATGGTCAGCAGGTATTTCTCGAGGTAGAGCACGGCAAGCACGATGCCCAAGTTACCCGAAAGCTGCGCGAGCTGCTCGGCAACCGGCGTTCCCGTATCGCCCGGCAGCGCAGTGATACCCGCAGATAGGGCGACGCACGAGGTCGTGAGCGCCAAAACATTGCCCTTCTTTTGATCGATGACCTCGATGGTGGAGTCCCAAGTCTTGGTATCGGCGAAATGCGGACGAGCTACAAAGCCCGACAGCAGCGCCAGTACCACGAGCGCAACGATAAAGCCAATCTGCAGCTTTTTGTTTGCGCACACGACATCGGACAGACTGGGCTGCAGCTCGGTTACCGTCGTGTGCTCGGTTATCTGGACAGGACGCCCATGAGCCATCTCGTGCGCGTCTCTTTTTTGTATTGACCCGTTATCCGGCATTTGGATACCTCCTCAGTCCGGGGCTTAATGCGAAAGGAAGTATACCCACCGAGCAAAAAACGAACGGGAAGACGAACAGAGCGCACCAAGACTGTCCCCAATGACTATCTCCGGATGAGTTGCGGTGGAATAGGGATTGTTTTGCGCCCGTCGGCCCCTATTCAGTCCCTATTTCACCGCAACTTGGAGGAGGACAGAAAAAGCCCTGCCGCGGGTAGCGGCAGAGCTTTTGGAAGGGGACTTGGTTGTGAGGGCTCGTTAGGCGAGCTTGGCCTCGAGCTCGGCGATGCGCTTGTAGGCATCGATGGTAAAGCGGGCCTGCTTCTCCAGGATCATAGTGGTCATGAGAGTGTCCTGAGCGTGAGCCATGATGAAGGTCATCTCCATCTCGCCACCGCCGGCCTCCTGCGAAAGCAGCTTGGTCTGCGTGTCGTGGGCGCCGATAAGTGCATCGCTGGCATCCTTGTGCAGCTGTTCGGCCTTCTCAAAATCGCCCTCGCGAGCAGCATCGAGCGCTGCAAGCAGATCGGTCTGGGCGTCACCTGCGTATGCGACAATCTCGAATCCAACCATCGAGATTTCTTCTTTGGTTGCCATATTGCGTTCCTTTCACATATGAACCAATGGAGAGCATCGCGTCCGGGCATACGCGCTGCGTTCTGTATGACAGAAACATTAACATTCAAACAAAAAAGAACAGCGCAAAACGTGATTTCGAGCTATGAACGGTCGCTTTTCGCCCGTGAACGGTTTTTAAACCAATCTGAACAATATCGAACACAATTAGCGGCAACCCAAACAGACCTGCGCCCCTAGCGTACATCGCGCACCGTATCGCCCTCGACGAGCACGCCCGGAAACAGCATGTGCTCCACACCGGGCGCAACGCCCTCGGCGCCGGCAATCTTGTCGACCGCCCACATGCCGACGCGCTTGTTGTCAAAGCGCACCGTGGTCAGGCGACGGTCGGGCACGATATCGCCCAGGCTGTCATCAACACCCACCACACTCACGTCCTCGGGCACGCGCTTTCCGCGCGACTCGAGCCCGCGAATGCAGCCGTAGGCCATGGCGTCGTTGGAAGCATAAATGGCCGTACAGGTCGGATCATCCGCCAGGGCCTGACCTGCGGCATATCCGCTCTGCGCCGTCCAATCGCCACGGATAAGTCGCGGTGGCTCAATGCCATGCGCGCGCAATGTCTCGCGCCAGCCTTCCTCGCGCCGCATGCCCGAAAGCGAGCGCTCGGGACACGAGATAAAGTGCACGGTCTTGTGCCCCCGCTCCAGCAAGTACTCGACCACCTGGCGCGAGCAATCGAACTGGTCGTTATCGACCGTTGAACAGAGCGGGTGCTCCAACATCGTAACGAGCACCGTCTGCATGCCGGGCAGCGGCTCAAAAGTGCCAAAGTCTGCCGGCATGCGATTCATGATCACAACCATACCGTCCACTGGCAGTGCGCTCATGCGCGACGATGCGCTCTCGAGGGTATACGGATGCCCGTCTACTTTAGTGAGGGTGATGGCATAGCCGTGCTTATCGGCCGCGGCGGCAAAGCCCTCCATACGGTCGAGATTGCCGGTGCCGGTAATGTTGAACATGGCGACGCCGACGGTCTTAAACTTACCGCGGCGCAGCGATCGACCGGCAAAATTGGGGCGATACCCCAGCTCGCGCATGGCGGCACGCACGCGTTCCTTGGTCTCGGGGCGCACGCTGGGCGAATCGTGCACGGTGCGCGAGACCGTCTGCTCCGAGACGCCCGCGAGACGCGCCACATCCTTAACGGATACCGATTTTTTAACAGCGGCCATAGGTCGATCTTTCTATGTCAACGATGCCATTGATGGCACCTTGCGCAGTCATTTTTACCGCCTTCAAGTATATCCAACGCCTCCCCCACCATACGCTCACCACCCAAAACCTACCGTTCACCGACATTTTTGCTTCCCCAAACGGCTTTTGTCGACCAAATGTTAACGTTGCCATTGTGCAAACACAGAGCCACCGGGCGGCTCAAACGTTTACGCGTAAGGAATCGACGGTTCGCAGGCACAGGAACCACCGGTTCGCTTCTTTTTTTGTGTCACAAAATGGCAACGTCAACATTTTGGCAACCGAAAGTCAAAAGCTACCATCGTTGCTAACCCACCGACTCTTAGGAGCATTGCATGGAGCAACTCATCGCCATCATCGAAAAGGGCCAGCCCTTTTTCAACGCGATCGCCCGCAACAAGTACCTCAAGGCGATCCGCGACGGCTTTATCTCCGTCATCCCCATCATCATCTTCTCGTCCATCTTCTGCCTGGTAGCCTCGGTCCCCAACATCTGGGGTTTCTACTGGCCCGATGACATCAACAACGCCCTGTGGAAGTGCTACAACTACTCCATGGGCATCCTGGCCATCGCCTGCGCCGCCACCACGGCCAAGCACTTCGCCGACGCTCAGAACCGCGATCTGCCCAAGAACAACCAGATCAACTTCATCTCGTGCATGTGCGCGGCCATCATCGGCTTCTTGCTCCTTTCGAGCGACACGATCGCCACGGACGCCGCCAGCGGTTTCAACACCACCTACCTTGGTTCCAAGGGCCTGCTGACCGCTTTCATCGCTGCGTTTGTGACTGGCATCATCTACAAGTTCTTCATTAAGCGCAACATCACCGTCAAGATGCCCGAGCAGGTTCCGCCCAACATCTCGCAGACCTTTAAGGACATCATCCCCTTCTCCGTCTGCATCACCGTCTTTTGGGTTTTTGACATCGTCTTCCGCGCTGCTTTTGGCTTCTGCTTTGCCCAGGGTGTCATCCAGGTGTTCCAGCCCCTGTTCACCGCTGCCGATGGCTACATCGGCCTCGCTGTGATCTACGGCGCCATGAGCCTCTTCTGGTTCGTGGGCGTCCACGGCCCCTCAATCGTCGAGCCCGCCATCGCCGCCGCTCTCGTTGCCAACATGACCGACAACCTGGCTGCGTTCCAGGCCGGCCAGCACGCTTCCGCTGTCCTGACCCAGGGTGCCCAGTACTTCGTCGTCTGCATGGGCGGCACCGGCGCCACGCTCGTCCTGGTCTTTATGTTCTGCTTCCTGGCCAAGTCTCAGGAGATGCGCGCCGTCGGTAAGGCCGCCATCGTCCCCGTCTGCTTTGCCGTCAACGAGCCGCTGCTGTTCGCCGCGCCCATCGTACTCAACCCCGTCTTCTTTGTCCCGTTTGTCTTTGCCCCGATCGCCAACATCTGGATCCTCAAGATCTTTATCGACTTCTTGGGCATGAACGGCTTTATGTACACCCTGCCTTGGACCGTCCCCGGCCCCATCGGCACCATCATGGGCCTGGGCTTCCAGCCGCTCGCCTTTGTGATGCTCGCCCTTATCCTGGTCGTCGACTTCGTTCTGTACTATCCGTTCTTCCGTGCCTATGACGCCCAGAAGTGCGCCGAGGAGGCCGAGATTTCCCAGGAGGAGCTCGCAGCCAAGAACGCCGAGAAGGCCGCTAAGCTCAACGATGCCTTCCAGGGCAAGGCTGACGCCAAGAGCGTTGCCGCCGGCGCTGCTGCCGAGGCCGTGAAGTCCGACGTCGCTCCCGCCGCCACCGAGGCAACGACCGCCAGCGACCTCAACGGCAAGCGCGTGCTCGTGCTCTGCCAGGGCGGCGGAACCTCGGGCCAGCTCGCCAACGCGCTGGCCAAGGCCGCCAAGGAGCGCGGCATCAATCTTGAGACCGCTGCCGAGGCCTATGGCAACCACGTGGACATGCTCCCCGACTTCGATCTGGTCGTCCTGGCCCCGCAGGCCGCCAGTTACCTGGCCGACCTGCAGAAGGACTGCGAGCGCGTGGGCAACAAGTGCGTCGCCTGCCGCGGTAAGCAGTACATCGAGCTTTCCCAAAACGGCGACAAGTCTCTCGCCTTCGTAAGCGAGCAACTCTCGAAGTAAGTAACGCTCAGGGCCAGCCGACCATCCAAGACCGGCTGGCCCTTCGATTTAGACGATTGGATCATCATGTCCGTTAACCCTGCTAGCGTCACCAACCCGCCTGCGCAGTTTCCCGAGGACTTTGTCTTTGGCGGCGCTACCGCTGCCTACCAGGTAGAGGGCGAGACCCGCACCCATGGTAAAGGCAAAGTCGCCTGGGACGACTTCCTGGAGGCCCAGGGGCGCTTCTCCCCCGATCCCGCTTCGGACTTCTACAACCAGTACCCCGTCGATTTGGAGCTGTGCGAGGAGTTCGGCATCAACGGCATTCGCCTCTCTATCGCCTGGAGCCGCATCTTCCCCAACGGTACCGGTGAGATTAACCCCGAGGGCGTGCAGTTCTATCACGACCTCTTCGCCGAGTGCCATAAGCACCACGTTGAGCCGTTTGTCACGCTGCATCACTTTGACACGCCGCTGTCCCTCTTTGAGAAGGGCGACTTCCTCAACCGCGAGACCATCGACGCCTTTGTGGACTTTGCTACCTTCTGCTTTAAGGAGTACGCCGACCAGGTGACCTACTGGTTCACCTTTAACGAGATCTGGGCCGACGCCTCCAACACCTACATCGAGGGCACCTTCCCCGGTGGCGTCAAGGCGCATCTGGCCGAGGCCTTCCAGTGCGAGCACAACATGATGCTCGCCCACGCCAAGGCCGTGCTGGCCTTCCACAACGGCGGCTTTAAGGGCAAGATCGGCGTCATTCAGTCGCTGGAGTTTAAGTATCCGCTCAACGAGAACGACCCCGCCGACATCAAGGCCGCCAACAACGAGCACGTGCTGCAAAACCAGTTCTTGCTCGACGCCACCTTCCGCGGCGACTATGCGCCCGACACCCTCGAGTGCGCCAACCGCCTGGCTGCCGTCTCGGGCGGCACCATCGAGATCCTAGACGAGGATCTGGAAATCATGCGCGAGGCCGCGCTCTACAACGACTACCTGGGCGTTAACAACTACCAGTGCCGTTTCTTGAAGGCTTACGATGGCGAGAACGACCTGCACCACAACGGTACGGGCGAGAAGGGCACCGGCCGCTGGCGCGTCAAGGGCATTGGCGAGCACGTGAACAAGCCTGGCATCCCCACCACCGACTGGGACTGGATCATCTATCCCGAGGGTCTGTTCGATCTGCTCGTCTACATTAAGCAGCGCTACCCCAACTACAAGCAGATCTTCATCACCGAGAACGGCATGGGCTACAAGGACCCCTACAAGGACGGTTTTGTGGACGACCAGCCGCGCATCGACTACATCGAGCAGCACCTGCGCTGGTTGCTCAAGGCCATGGAGGTGGGCGTCAACGTGGGCGGCTACTTCCTGTGGAGCCTGCAGGATCAGTTCTCCTGGACCAATGGCTACAACAAGCGTTACGGCTTCTTCTACGTTGACTTTGAAACCCAGAAGCGCACACCCAAGGCAAGCGCATACTGGTATAAGCACGTGGCGCAGACCCGTCGTCTGGACTAGTGACTGGCGGGGTTGCCCGCTCACATAACCTGTCCCCATTTCTCAGCCGGGGGCGGCACGTCACACGGCGCGCCGCCCCCGGCCTTTTTTGGGCGGACCGTGTCGCACGTTTGTCTCGATCTGTAACATCTAGCCGAGTTTTTTGGTCCTAGCTGTTACAGATTGAGACGAACAGGATTGCTCTTTCCGAAGAATCTAAATCTGTAACACGTAGCCCGCTTTTGACCGTCTACCTGTTACAAATCGAGACAAACGGAGTAGGACCTAACCCCGCATGTCCCTAACAGTCGAGCGTTCGACCAGCGTACTCGGCACATGAATCGCCTCGATAGACGAGCTCTCTCCAATCGCCGCCTCAAACGCAAGCTTACCGACACCGCGCAAATCAAATCGCAGCGTCGTCAGTCGATTGTGAGGAACAAGTCCCTCGAGTGCGTCGTCGATACCAACCACGCTCACGTCGTCGGGCACGGACAGGCCCGCGTTCTCGAGCGCGGCGATAACGCCCAGCGCCATCTGGTCATTTGCCGCAAGCACGGCAGTCGGCGCCTGCGACCCGCCGGCAAGCACCTCGGCCGCAATCCGCTCGCCCATGGCGTACCCACTGTCCGCACTCCAATCGCCACGCAGCATCGGAGCGGCATCGACATGAGCACGACCCAGCGTATCGCGCCAACCGGCCTCACGAAAACGCGAGGAAATCGAGTTTTCCGGACCCGCCACAAACCGCATATTCGAGTGACCATGTTCCAGCAGATAATTGGTCAACAGCTCGCACGAACCATACTGGTCGGAGTCGATCGTCGTGCAGCGCGGATGCGCATACATGGACAGGATGACCGTTCGCACTCCCGGCTGGGGAACAAACTCCTCAAAATCGGGAGCCATGCGGTTCATGTTGAGAATCATGCCGTCGACGGGTCGCTCGACCATGCGGCGCGAGGCATCGGCAAGTGTATAGGGCTTGTCGCCGCCCATCTCGATCATAGTGACGGCAAAATCGTGCTCGCGCGCCGCTTGCATGATACCCTCGAGCGTCGCCAGGTTACCGACACGTGTGATGTTGTACATGCACAGGCCAATAGAACGATACGACCCGCCGCGCAACGCCGCTCCAGCAAAATTGGGACGAAAGCCCAGCTCTTCCATGGCGGCCAGCACACGCTTGCGCGTCTTTTCCGTCACGTTGGGCACACCGTTGACCACGCGAGACACAGTCTGGCGGCTCACGCCAGCGAGCGCCGCAACCTCTGCCGCGCTCGCCGAATGACCATTCCTTGTCTGCTGAGCCATGCCTTCCACGCTAACCTGCTTCCCAACTATTCCCCGCGCCCATGGCGCATCGTACATACATCGATAACGTGCTCATGATACCCGAGCCATATACCACAACATGAAAACTTCTGTCAATCAAAACCGCTTACCGAACAAATACAACCGTTCGCGGCTGTTTGAAGTTGTTTTGTTTCTATACATCCCAGCCGGATGTTAACGTGCTCATTGTCAAATGTTCACGTGCTCATTTTGGTTCTAATCATTTTAAGATAGTGTTTATCGGGCTTTTTCACCGCTGAACGCTAACCAGGGAGCCTCCTGAGCGCAAACGCACAATATCGAACAGCGAGACGAGAGGGTGTATGCATATGTCTTTGCTAAACCGCGTACAGCAGCTGCCGAAGGGCTTTGTTTGGGGCGCCGCAACCGCCGCGTACCAAACGGAAGGTTCCACGAAGGTGGCAGGCAAGGGTAAGACCATGTGGGACGATTACCTTGTCGCCCAGGGTCGCTTTTTGCCCGACCCGGCCAGTGATTTCTACAACCGCTACGAGGAGGATATCCGCCTTTCTGCCGAGCATGGACTCAACGCCATCCGTGTGTCCATCGCCTGGACCCGCATCTTCCCCAACGGCGACGATGCCGAGCCCCTCGCCGAGGGCGTTAAGCACTACCACGAGCTGTTCGCCTGCTGCAAAAAGTATGGCGTCGAGCCCTATGTGTCCCTGCATCACTTTGACTCCCCCGCCGCCCTGTTCAACCAGGGCGACTGGCTCAACCGCAAGACCGTCGACGCCTATGTGCGCTATGCCGAGTTCTGCTTCCGCGAGTTCCGCGAGGTCAAGAATTGGTTCACCATCAACGAGCTCATCAGCCTCTCGCACTCCCAATACATCCAAGGCAACTTCCCGCCCAACCATCACTTTGATGTGACGAGCGGCATCCAGAGCCAGCACAACGAGCTCGTTGCCCACGCCCGCGCCGTCAACCTGTATAAGGATCTTGACGAGACCGAGCACCTGGGCGGACGCATTGGCATGGTCAACGTCCTGACGCCGGCATATCCTGCCACAGACTCGCCCGCCGACCAGCACGCCGCCGACCTGTACAACGCCTTCTACACCGACTTCATCATGGACGGCGCCTTCCTGGGTCACTACTCCGCGCGCACCCTCTCACTCATCAACGAGATTCTGCGTGCCAACAACGCCACGCTTACGGTTGAGGACAGCGACATGGAGGAGCTCGCCAAGGCGGCGCCCCGCAACGATATGTTCGGCCTCAACTACTATCAGTCGGCGTTTATCGCCGCCTACGATGGCGAGTCCACCAACAGCTTTAACGGCACCGGAGACAAGGGCACCTCGTGCTTTAAGTTTAAGGGCGTCGGGCAGCAGGTCGATATGCCGGGTATCCCCACCACCGACTGGGATTGGCTCATCTACCCGCAAGGCCTCTACGACACGCTCAAGCACATCAGCGCCACCTATCCCAACCTCCCCGTCATCTATATCACCGAAAACGGCCTGGGCCACAAGGACCCCGAGCCCGGCGCAAACGGCATCGTCACCGATCCCGAGCGCATCGACTTTGTCGACCAGCACATGGAGAAGGTGCTCCGGGCGCGCGCCGAGGGCGTCGACGTCCAGGGCTACTTTATCTGGAGCCTGCAGGACCAGTTCTCGTGGGCCAACGGCTATAACAAGCGCTACGGCCTGTTCTACATCGACTTCGACACGCAAAAACGCTACATCAAGCAGTCGGCACTCTGGTACAAGGAGCTCGCCGACACTATGGCGGACGCGCAGTAGCGCATCGCCTCGCTTTCTCCCGAGAGGGGAGCGACCCTATGCGATACAAACCCAGCCGCTCCCCTCTCTCCCCCTGGGACCGACCCCGCCTGCACCCGGGCTTTTAGCAAGCGGGAGACCATATAGGTTTTCAACGTCCATGCCATTAAGATTTCATGCAAAGAGGAGCGTGAACTATGGAATCGATCGTTAAGTTCTTGGAGAAAGGTCAGCCGTACTTCGACAAGGTCTCTAAGAACATCTACCTTCAGGCCATTAAAGACGGCTTTTTGGCAGCAATGCCCATCATCCTGTCTTCTTCTGTCTTCCTGCTTATTTCGACCCTGCCGGGCGTTGTCGCCACGGTCGGCGGCTTTACGCTGCCCGACTGGTGGAACGTCGACGTCGTGAACTTCTGCAACAAGGTTTACAACTTCACGATGGGCGTCGTGGGCATCATGGTCGCCGGCACCACCGCAAGCGCGCTGACCGGCTCCAAGAACCGCCGCATGCCTGCCGGCAAGGCCATCAACGCCACGAGCACCATGGTCGCCGCCATGTGCGCTATGCTCATCTTGGCCGTTACCCAGACGAGTGCCAAGATCGACGGCGCCGATGTCTCGGTGTTCTTTACCGACAACATGGGCACCAAGGGCCTACTGAGCTCCTTTGTCGCCGCATTTGCCACGGTCAACATCTATGCCTTCTGCATTAAGCGAGACATCACCATCAAGCTGCCCAAAGAAGTCCCCGGCGCCATCGCCCAGAACTTCCGCGACATCTTCGCCTTCAGCTTCTCCATCCTGTTTGTCGCCGTCATCGACGTTATCTGCCGCACCTGCTTGGCCGTCCCGTTTGCCAACGTCATCTCCACGCTGGTGAGCCCGCTGTTCGCCGCTGCCGATTCCTACGCCGGCCTCGCCCTCATCTGGTTCATGATCCCGCTGTTCTGGTTCATGGGCATCCACGGCCCCTCGGTCGTTAAGCCTGCCCTCAACGCCGCGCTGTTTGGCAACATCACCACCAACCTCGCCACGCTGCAGGCCGGCGGTCACCCCGCCCTCGCCCTGACCGAGAACTTCGGTAACTACATCGGCGAACTCGGCGGCACCGGCGCCACGTTCATTGTCCCGATCATCTTCCTGCTCTTTATGCGCTCCAAGCAGCTCAAGGCCGTCGGCAAAGCCTCTGTCGTACCCGTGATGTTCGCCGTCAACGAGCCGCTGCTGTTCGCCGCGCCCATCATCCTCAACCCGTACTTCCTGATCCCGTTCCTGTTTGCCCCCGTGGCCAACGTCCTCATTGGTAAGTTCTTCATCGACTTTTTGGGCATGAACGGCTTTATCTATGCCATGCCGTGGGCACTCCCCGGACCGATCGGCACCTTCATCGACACCAACTTCCAGCCGATCTCTCTGGTCCTGGTTGTCGTCCTGCTGGTCGTTGACTTCTTGATCTACTACCCGTTCTGCAAGGCCTACGACAACGTCCTGTGCAAGCAGGAGGCCGAGACCCTGGCCGAAGAAGAGGCCGAGGAGACCAAGGCCGTCAAGACCGCTGCCGCCCCCGCCGTTGAGGCTCCTGTTGTCGAGACCGCTTCTGCCACCGAGGCCTCCGCAGCTCCGTCCGCCCTTAAGGGCAAGGATCTGAGGGTTCTGGTTCTGTGCGCTGGCGCCGGCACCTCTGCACTGCTCGCCAACGCGCTTAAGGAAGGCGCCGACGAGCTGGGCATCGACATTACCGCCAACGCCGGTGCCTACGGCAGCCACTACGCCATCATGGACCAGTACAACGTCATCGTCCTGGCTCCGCAGGTTCGCACCTATTACAACGAGATGAAGGCCGACACCGACCGCCTGGGCATCACGCTGCTGTCGCCCAAGGGCAAACAGTACATCGACCTCACTAAGGATCCCAAGGGTGCCGTCGCCTGGATCGAGGAAAACCTCAAGGCATAAGACGCTGACGCCACCTGCCGCTCGCAGACAAAAAATGGCCCGTGCATCGATGCGTGATGCGCGGGCCATTTTGTTTAGACCGCACCCGCCCTCCTGTTCATCTCAATCTGTAACATCTAGCCGAGTTTTTGGATCCTAGCTGTTACAGATCGAGACAAACAGAACGCCCGAGCAGAAATATCTCAATCTGTAATATTTAGCTGAGTTTTTCGGTCCTAACTGTTACAGATTGAGACGAACGGGCCGAAAAACCCTACGCCCGCAGGTCCTTTACGCTGGAACGTTCGACCAACACGCCCGAGACGAGCGTACGGCTTCTGGAGCTCGGAGCTTCTAGGCCTGCAACGACCTCGTTGAGCGCACGGACGCCCAGCTCGCGGTGGCGAAACTTCACCGACGTCAGAATCGAGTTGGGAATCGTCTTGTAAAGCTCGTCATCAAAGCCGATCACGGACACATCATCGGGCACACTCAGACCCTTGTCACGTAGAGCCATCATCACGCCGTTTGCCATGCAGTCGTTAGCAGCGAGGACCGCCGTGCAATCGGGTTTATCGGCAAGCACAAGGCCAGCGGCATAGCCACTATCCGCATTCCAATCGCCTTGCAGAGGCTCGGGCGGCTCAATGCCACGCGCCTCGAGCGCCGCTCGCCAGCCTTTCATTCGGCACTGGCTCGACAGCGACTCTTTCTTACCCGAAACGAAGTACACGTTCTTGTGCCCGTGGTTCAAGAAGTACTCGCACGCCATGCGCGCGCCGCCCTCTTGATCGTCACTGACGGTGGAGCAGGTAGGATGTTCCATTGGTGTGATAATCACCGTCTTGAGGTCTTTCGGCGCCTCAAAGGTATCAAAGTCATCGACCATCTGACGCAGGTTGAAGATCATGCCATCAACAGGCAGCTGCGACATCCTGCGCGCCGCATCGGCAAGGGTCATCTTCTCCCCAGCGCGCTTTTTGATCATCGTGAGAGCAAAGCCTCGCTCTTCGGCGGCATCGGCGATACCGTCAATCATGTCCACGGCGCCGCCCGACAAGTGAAACATCACCACGCCGATGCACCCGTAACGGCCCAACTTGAGTGAACGCGCGGCAAAGTTGGTTCGAAACCCGAGCGCCTCCATGGCCGCATGGACCTTATCGCGCGTCGACTCTCGCACGCTATCAGGCTCGTTGATCACGCGCGACACCGTCTTGAGAGAAACACCCGCGGCAACTGCCACATCGTTCATTGAGACATTTTTCTTGTCCATCGTTGCCACTACTTCTCCAGTCGGTTTTGCATCGCTTGTTTTTTGTGTTCTAGCATACACTACCTGCCCAACTGACAAATCAGCCGTTTATCGGACAATATCGACCGTTCACCCGTAAATCCTTGTTGCTCTTCCAAAAATGTCTTACGTTGTCATTAACGAAATGACAACGTTGTCATTTCGCAATGCCTTCCTTACCCAGGAAGGTTTCCGGGCAGTCCTGACCATCCATCGACGACCAGTTCCATCCACATGCATCGCGCATCAAGCAGCAAAGGAGCTCTATGGACGCCATCGTAAAGATGCTCGAAAAGCATCAACCGTTCTTTGAGAAGATCTCGAGGAACATCTACCTCCAGGCCATCAAGGACGGATTCCTTGGGTGCATGCCCATCGTCCTTACCTCTTCGATCTTTCTGCTGATCGCCACGCTTCCCGGCGTAGTCGGCATCACGCTGCCCCAGCCGCTCATCGACTGGTGCAACAAGCTCTACAACTTCACCATGGGCGTCATGGGCATCATGGTTGCCGGCACCACCGCCAAGAACTTCACGGCATCCATGAACCGTCGCATGCCCGCCGGCAAAGTGCTCAACGACGGTTCCACCATGGTGGCCGCCCAGTGCAGCATGCTTTTGCTCGCCGTTACGCAGTTCACCACCAAGTTCGACGGCTCCGAGCTTTCGGTCTTCGATTGCACCAGCATGGGTACGCGCGGTCTGTTCTCGGCCTATATCGCCGCGTTCATTACCGTGTGGGTTTATAAGTTCTGCGTCTCGCGCGATCTGACCATTAAGCTGCCCAAGGAGGTCCCGGGCGCCATCGCTCAGAACTTCCGCGACATCATCCCCTTTGGCGGCGCCGTCATCATCTGCGGCATCATCGATGTGGTTGTGCGCAACCTCATGGGCGTTCCGTTCTCCGAGCTGCTCATCAAGCTGCTCTCCCCGCTCTTTACCGCTGCAGAAACCTATCCTGGCCTTATCCTTATCCAGGCAGCCACCGCGTTCTTCTGGTTCATCGGCGTCCACGGCCCCTCGATCGTCCAGCCGGGCATCGACCCCATCCGTCTTGCCAACCAGGCCGAGAACCTGCAGGTTCTGCTGGCCGGTGGCCACCCCGCCCACTCCCTCACCTTTAACATGTCGCTCGTAGGTGAGTTCGGCGGCACCGGCGCCACCTTCATCGTGCCGCTTCTGCTGATTCTCTTTATGAAGTCCAAGCAGCTCAAAGCCGTCGGTAAGGCCTCGATTGTTCCTGTTGCCTTTGCCGTCAACGAACCGCTGCTCTTTGGCGCGCCGATGATCCTTAACCCCTACATGCTCATCCCCTTTGTTGCCGCCGGCTGCGTCAACGTGAGCGTTGCCAAGTTCTTTATCGATAACGTAGGCATGAACGGCTTCTCCTTCGTGGTGCCTTGGGCCACCCCCGCCCCCATCGGCATCTTCATCACCACGAACTTCCAGCTTATCGCCCTGGTATTTGTCGCGATCATCATCTTACTGGACGCCATCATCTACCTGCCGTTCTTGAAGGCATACGATAAGCTGCTCTGCGACCAGGAGGCCGAGCGCGCCGCCGAGCTGGGTCTCGAGTCCAATGGTGCCGCTGCCATCGCCGCCGACGCCTCTGCGCCCGCTGTCGAGCAGGCCACCGCTTCCGTCGAGACGACCGCCGCTGCCGCCGAAAGCAAGCCTGTCGCCGATCAGCCCGAGCCTGCCGCCGACGCATCCGCTAAGAAGGATGTCGACGGCCTGAAGGTCCTCGTCCTGTGCGCCGGTGCCGGCACCTCTGCCATGCTTGCCAACGCCATCAAGGAAGGTGCCGCGCAGACCGGAGAGAACATCGCTTCCTCCGCAGGCGCCTATGGTCAGCACACTGCCATCATGGATCAGTACGACGTTATCGTGCTTGCCCCGCAGGTTCGTAGCTACTACAACGACATGAAGGCCGACACCGATCGCCTGGGCATTAAACTGCTCGCCCCGCGCGGTAAGGAATATATCGACCTTACTCGCGACCCCGCCGGCGCCATTAAGTGGCTCCGCGAGAACCTCGACTAGTTTCCTCCCTCTGTTGGTGCCCGGATCCCCAGTTCGGGCACCTCTCCCTATTCGTATCCCACAGAAAGGATGACTCATGACCAACCCCATGCAGTTCCCCGACGGCTTTGTCTTTGGCGGCGCCACCGCTGCTTACCAGGTTGAGGGCGAGACCCGTACGCACGGCAAGGGCAAAGTGCCCTGGGACGATTTCCTGGCAGCCCAGGGTCGCTTCTCCCCCGATCCTGCAAGCGACTTCTACAACAAATATCCGGTCGATATCGATTTGTGCCAGCGCTTTGGCATTAACGGCATTCGCGTCTCCATCGCTTGGAGCCGCATCTTCCCCAGTGGCACCGGCGAGATTAACCCCGAGGGTGTCGCTTTCTATCACGAGCTTTTCGCCACCTGCAACAAAGCTGGCGTTATCCCCTATGTCACGCTCGATCACTTCGATACGCCCGAGGCCTTTTACCAGAACGGCGGCGAGGGTTTCCTGACGCGCGCGACGATCGACGCCTTCGTCGAGTACGCCAAGTTCTGCTTTGCCGAGTTCACCGAGGTCAAGCACTGGTTCACGTTTAACGAGATTCCCGCAACCGCCGAGGGCAGCTTTATCGTCGGCAACTGGCCGCACGGCGAGAAGTACCGCCTGGACAAGGCCTTCCAGCTCATGCACAACATGATGGTGGCCCACGCCAAGGCTGTCGTCGCCTTCCATGAGGGCGGCTTTGAGGGCGAGATCGGCATTGTCCAGAACCTGGAGCCCAAGTATCCCCTCGACCCCAACAACGCCGCCGACTGCGAGGCAGCTCGCATGGCCGACGTCATCAACAACCGCTGGGTACTCGACGCCACCTTCCGCGGCCACTATGCAGCCGACACCATGGAGGCTGCGACCAAGCTGGCCCATATCGCCGGCGGCGAGCTCGACGTCCGCGACGAGGACATCGCCGCGCTGACCGCCGCGCTCCCCTACAACGATTGCCTGGGCGTCAACACCTACAAGTGCCAGTTCCTGCGTGCCGCCGAGGGCGAAAACGACATCAACCACAATGGCACCGGCGACAAGGGCTCCTCGCGCTGGTTCCTCAAGGGCGTGGGCGAGTCATGCGTGCGCGAAGGCGTACCCACCACCGATTGGGACTGGATCATCTATCCCGAGGGCCTCTACGACCTGCTGCTGCGCATTAAGAACGATTACCCCAACTACAAGAAGATCTACATCACCGAGAACGGCATGGGCTATAAGGACGACTTCGAGGATGGCTTTATCGACGACGCCCCTCGCATCGACTACATGCGTCAACATCTCGCATGGATCCTCAAGGCAATCGACGGCGGCGTAAACGTCGACGGCTACTTTGTGTGGTCGCTGCAGGACCAGTTCTCCTGGACCAACGGCTATAACAAACGTTACGGCCTGTTCTACATCGACTTTGAGACCCAGAAGCGCTATCCCAAGGCGAGCGCGTACTGGTACAAGAACGTCGCGGAGACCGGCCTGCTCATGGCCTAGTTTCCGCCGCATACCCCTGTCGGCCGCATGCGAATCCCTCCACGGGTTCGCATGCGGCCTTTTTGTTTTCGCGCGGGTCGGCAGCCGTTTGTCTAAATCTGTAACATCAAGTCGAGTTTTTTGCCTCTACCTGTTACAAATCAAGACAAACGGGAATCACTCTGCCGAAACGTCTCAATCTGTAACAGATATCTGCTCAAATCGAGTCTAGGTGTTACAGATTGAGTTTTTGATTTGGGAGGTTGAGGATGGGGGATCGCGTGCCGAAAGCATGGTCCCCGGATAAAAAAGCTCGCCGGCCAGGCCGAAGACATGGCCCACATCAAGGCAGACCTTTGCCCCTGCTCGCCCGAGCAAAAAGTCATGCCCCTCGATGCGCTCTGCCAGTCCGGCACCGAGACCCCGCAATGGCGGTGGGATGTGCTGGTCGGAGAGGGCGACCCGCTCTACTGCAAGTCCCGAGAGATCTAAGTATCCGCTGCAAGGTATAAGAACGAATTGGAGCCCTGGTACATACCGGGGCTCCTCGTGGTAGTGGCTGTCTAATGAATCTGGTGGCTAGGCCTCTTCGCCGCCACTGGATTCAGTTACCGTTTCCTCCTCACTATGTTGCGTCTCTCTCGTAGCCTCATCAACTTCTGTTGACGAATGTGCCTCTTCGTATACTTCGATGTTCGCCTTGAGCATGGTTGCACTCTGTTCAGCAAGAGCGATCTTCCTCTGGTGCTTGTCGTAGGCATACAGTCCGATTCCACCTGCGACTAGCGTGGCTACAGAACCGATTACTCCACCCTGGATTCTTCCAACGGAAATCCCGCCCGCTCTGATATTGCTGATCAGCGCCTGAGGCCCACCGAGCTCTTTCGCCAGATGCGACAATTGCGCATAGTCCCAAGTCGTCATTGCCTTTTCCTCACTTTCTTTCACTTCAGCACCGCTTCCACTGGGGTGCTCACTTTCGACAGTGCTATCATGCCATCGGTAAATAAGACGGTATATGTCCTATAATTGTCTTATCTGTTGTTAATGAGGAATGATTAAGACAATGTACGTCCGCAAAGATCGCCCTAAGGACATTTTTCCAAAGAGACTCAGCGGTTTGATGGAAAGCTATGAAATAGAAAAGGGGCGCAGAGGCATTAGCAATATCGGCCTTGCGCGTCTGCTCTATCAAAAGCGTAACGGTGCCGATGATGCCTCGCTAGCCGATGACCGCTATGCAGTGGAAAGGGAGAACGGCCGCAAGGCGATTGCGAGAAAGATCAGCCGATTTCGAAAAGGAGATCAGTTTCCTCAATGGGATGACCTCGTAGATCTGGCTGACATATTCGGAAAGCCAGTAGGTTTTCTCATCGGGGAGACCGATTGTGATACGTACGAGCTCCAAGATATTGCTGACTTCCTTGGTCTCAGCGGCGAGGCTGTTCTGTCCATCGAGCGTATGACGAGAAAAGTTAGTGCGGAGTGGCTTCCGGAACAGTCTGGCGGCAACGGCGGAGACCATGAGGAATGGGAAAAATACCTCGTGAATGATATGGTCGCGAAGGCGAATGCCGAGCCAGAAGCTTGCAGGGCAGTGCTCAATCGAATGCTGACCGCAGCAGCGTTTAAAGACCTTGTGCTCTGCCTGTCTGAGGTCGGCGATGCCCAATACAATCTGCTTATGGAACGCATTGCAAGTGCGGAAATAGAACTGAGAGACGCAGACGTACTCAGTGACAACCACCCAGACTCCATCATGGGGCAAATGGCGGCAAAATCCCGATTCAGGGATGCTGCAACACGCCTGCAGGAAGCGGAAAATGCGGTGAGGTCCAGCAGGTATGCAGCTTATGAATGCCATGTCCGCATCGTTGATGAAATGTTCTCGGATATTACCCAGACTGACGCAAATACCGTAGCCAAAGAGCATGTCAAGCAGAGACAGTCAGGTAACCAGGCGTAGCCGTCGTATCGATACGGAAGTGGGTATAAACCGTCCTGCTGCTTGCATACGTGGTTCCGTTGCCGCCCGTCAGCTTGTAGCAGTTATAGAAGCACTGCGAGTCCGAAACCCCGCTCGAAGGCAGCGCCCAGGTGGCGTCGGCGTAGATCGTCACCAGCGACGAGCACCCCGAGAAGCAGTAGGTCAGGTCGGTGAGCGCAGACGGGTCGAAGCCTCGGAAGTCCAGCTCGGCGGGCGACGAGCGCGAAGCGAACGCGAACCGCACGACTTGACACCTGCGAGGTTGCCCAAACCGGAGACCACCTCCAGCGCCGTGCATGAGTAGAAGAGGTGGGTCAGGTTCATGGTTGCGAACGTCGCCATGTCTGCCGCGAAGGCGATGCGCTCATCGGCCGCCTGGCCTTCACCTGCTGGATTTCGTCGCGCAGGGCGTCCGCCACCTCGGCGCTCTTGGCAGCCTCGGCCACTTGCCCCTCAAGCTCCTTGATGCGAGCCTCCTGCTTGGCGAGAAGCGCCTGGTAGCCCCTCTCCGAGTCCACTGCCTGCGGCTCTTCCGCCTGCGCGACCCCTTCTTGGCCGCCCGCCTGCGCTGCGACCTCTTCCTCGTCGTCGATGCTATGGTCGTCTCCGTCCATGTCGGCCTGCCTTTCGATTGACATAGGCCAGCACAAACGAACCGTCCCTTAACCATGCAAATAGGCTAAAGGTCGGTCACAAAGTGAGGTCATCCAGTCCGTTCGGCAGTTTGTGACCATTAGCAAGAATTAGAGGCAACGCAACGAGCGAACGCTCGATAATGGTCTAGAATATTGGACTTGACATTTGGGAGGCAAGATGGAGACTGTGAACCTTATCCTTGGAATTATCGCGTCTATCGCATCCATCGCCGCCGCCGTCATCTCGCTCCAAAACAAGCAAGAGATCAAGTCAATCAAAAAGAGTCTAAGCGACAACTCGCAGACCGCTACAGGTAAAGTTGCCACAAACGTCGTAGGCAGCAACAACTCGGCGAACATCCATGCTTCGCGATAAGCCAACGCAGACAAGCCAGAGCGCAATTGGAAAGGTCGCCACGAACATAACCGGCGACTCCAATAGCTATGACTCACATGACATAAACATCTACCAGCCCGTCTCGTCTGGCCCGCACCGGCCGCTTACAAAGACGCTCATGTATAAACTCCTGCAAATCATGATTTCGTCGACTGAGCCAACGGGCGAAGATTTCCCCCTTACGCCTCCGCCTCCTATAGAGAAGAAGCTGATTTACAACCACGCACCGCGTTACCTAAACATCATCAACGAGTATTCTGAGAACTACGCTCGTCTCGACAGCGTGATCAAGGAATTCCCCGACAGCGAAGCCATCATCCAAAGGCTGAACAAGATGTTTGTCAATGTGGCAGACGTTCGCGATGACGGCAAGCCGTGCGTAGGAAACGGCGATGCACAGCTCAAGCTCATCGAGAACGAGATCTATAACATGATTGTGAATGACGCAAGCTTTCAGGCTGACGAGGTCCCCGAAGAAATCATCAACCAGTTCTGCGTTGCGTTGATTGCCGTTGCCGTGGCAAAATGCAGAGTCCTTCTGAGGCCAGGTGATGACGATGCTGCTGCTTGATCGCAATAATGAGCCGACGAGCACGGTCTATTACATCGCTGCCGCCTTGGATGGCTACATCGACCAGAACCCAGGCTTGGACGCCGGTCAACTCTATGAGGTAACGGCGAACACTCTGGTCAAGAAAGAAGTGAGCTACGACTTCTTTGTCATGGCTTTGGACTTTCTCTTCCTCCTCGGACGCGTGTCAATAGACGAGAAGGGAGGGCTACATGTTCATCAAGTCGCTTAGAATTCGCAAGACAACAACTGACGAAATAGTTCGCGAGGTCTTATTCCACAAGGGTGCCAACCTCATCGTCGATACCGAGGACTCCGAATCGCACAATCGCGTTGGAAAAACAACCTTCCTCAAGCTCATTGATATCGCAATGGGCGCCAAGGACAGGAAGCTCATTTACACAGACGCCGACACGGGCACGGTGACCGAGGAGCTACGCGATTTCATCGTCACAAACAAGATCGCCGTCGACATGACACTGACATCGGATTTTCCCGATGGCGATGACGTGATTCTCACAATCGACCTCTTCCCGAATGGAAGGTACTACATAGACGGCGAAAAGATGGGGCAGAAAGCTTACCAGCAACGACTCAATGTCTTGCTTTTCGGGAACGAAGCGAATGTGCCCACGTTTCGCCAATTGATCAATTCATTTGTCCGCGTGTCCGTAGGCGGGGATGATAATTCCTTCCTCAAAACCGTTCCCAGCGGCAGCACATCCATCTACCGGAGTGTCTACAACGCTCTGTTCGGCATCTCAGATCCGGCGCTCGACAAAAAGCGTGACGACCTCAACAAGGACTTGAACAAGACGCGTGAGTCCATCAAACGCTATAAGAAAGTCCAGAACGTCGATACGGTCAGCGAGCAGCAGCAGATACTTGCAGGGCTCGAAGCCGAGCATGAAGAAGTCCAGTGCAAGCTCAACAGCATCATCGACGCCGATGTCTACAGGGCCAACCGCGATGAAATCGCGGCTACACGCACCCGATACGCATCTCTGACACTGCAACTCTCAGACATAGACTACAGGCTGCAACGAAATGAAGAGGCCCTGCAGACTGCTATGCAAGAGCGCGGTAGACAAGCCGACGTTAATTTGAGCAGACGGTTTTTCGAGGAAGTCTGTTCGATGATCCCGATGGTGAATGCATCTTTCGAAGAGATGGTCGCATTCAACAACCAGCTCTGCGACAACAAGATTGCCTATTTCGCGAGTGTGGCAGAAAAACTGAAGGCCGAGCGTGCATCTGTGCAACGTGAAATCAGCCAACTGTCATCGCAGAACAGCCAATTCATGTCATTGGTGGAGCAAGACCTCATCGATGAGTACGAGTCGCTTCAGGCACGCCTAGTTGAGCTTTCGAGCAGTATCGGCAAATGCCGAGAAGTAATAGATACGCTCAACAGCTTTGAGGTAGAACAGACCAGCATTGAGGGAAAAATCGCATCGCTTGGCTCGTCTGATGATGGCGACGAGCCGCAATCCAACGATTTTGCTGCAATGATGCTTGCGTTTAACGCATTCTTCACTCCGCTTGCCAGGGAGTTCAACAACGAATCGCCGCTGCTCGTTTACTATGAAGAGTCGAACAAGTTCCCCGTTGCAATACGTGATACCGCTGGCTCCAGCACGGGCACACGCAAGTCACTCATCGCCGCATTTGATTTAGCGTATCAGCAGTTTGCAGAATCAAAGGGCATCAAGACTCCGCGCTTCATAGTGCATGACGTCCTTGAAAACATCGAGGGTAAGGTGTTGCGTGACATAATCGCACGCGCCAGCACAATCAACTGCCAGTACATAGTCGCAGTCCTTAAGGAGAAGCTCGATTCGTCGCTGATACCAGCCGAGGAGCAGGGTAAACTGCAAATCCTGCAGCTTTCGATTGACGATATGCTTTTCACGCGTGGCAAAGGTGTTGCGTCGTAGGAGTGACCTGTACTCTCCTACTCCCGTATCCCCACCGAGAACTCCCCGCCGAAGTTGTTCACCTCGAACCGCTCGTCAGCCACAAGTCCCTCCTTGCTCACACGGCACGCGAACGGAAACAACTCGGCCACGTCCTGCAGTTCCAGGAACGTCCGGTAACTCGACCGGTTTACCAGCATGTCGGCAAAGACCAAAAACCGCGTAAGCTCGTCATTCAGTTCGATGGGCTCTGCAATCACGTAGTGCCCCCGCCTCACGCGCCGGACAACGCCGAACTGATTGAGCGATGCCACAATCTTTTCGGAGCCCTTCAGGATGGTCATGCGCTTGCGCGCCGCCTCAACGCTCTTATTGTCCCGGCCTAGTCAAGTACCCGTTGCCTCTCCTCGACCATCTCGCAGAAGCCTCCCACATCCATGAGCCATTCTTGCTGTGAAGGCGTGTAGGTGGGGAAAAGCTGGGAGGGGATGACGAGCTGGAGCTTGCTGTCACGCATGGCGTTCGTGTAGTCCACGCTCACGGCGGGCTCCAGCGTGATAAGGTGCTTACGCTCGATGCGGTTCGCCTCCTCGAGCACCTGCCTCCAGCGCTCCTTGATGGTCGTCTTCGCTCCGAGCATCGTAAGGCTCGAGGAGGGGAACCCCTCATCCCGGTAGCACTCGATTGACGGAAAAATGAAGTCCGGCTTCGACTTTCCCTCGGTGTAGGGCTGTGCGGAGTATCGGATTCCCCTACCCTTGAACAGGAACTCAAGCTGGTGCTCGAACGCTGTGCCCGCGCGGGACTTCCTGCGCTGGAAGGTCGACATGGTGGTCTTCAGAATGCCGTCGACGTCGAGCTGGCCGTTCAAATAGGGCGCAAGGTCTCTCTCAAGCAGATGGCGCTCAAACACCTTGAACAGCAATTCCTCGCGCTCGTAGCACGCGAGCAGGCTTCGATCGGGGTCATCCGCCCAGTCGAGACCTTCAAGGGTTGAGATGGAGTACTCCGTAAAGTCGATGCCCTTCGGAAACGTATGTCCAAACCTCTTGACCATATCGTCCAAGTAGATATCCGCGCTCAAGGGAGCGCGCGTCTCGATACCAATCATGCCGAGGATGCGCGAGGCCACCGCACCGATACGGTTGCGCTCGCCCTTTGATACGGCATAGCCCGAGCGGTCGGGCTCCTCGAAGCCGAACAGCCACCTCAGCTGCGACTCGATGGTCGAGCCTTTTTTAGCGAAGATGATGAGCAGCCCGAGGTCATCGGAGTTGGCGACCACCATGAGGTCGCCAGCGGATGCCTGCCTGATGGCGGGGTTGTCCTTGTAGTAGAGACGGTACTCGGTTCTCGTGGGATGTTTGCGGCGCGCATCGTACCAAGTCACGGTCCCGTCGCACATCTCCGGCTCCGCCTCGTCGCACATGTAGGCGAACGTGGTGCGGATGTCGCGGATGTCGTCGTCACCGAACAGCGACCTCAGCGGCAGCGTGCCGTTGAACTCGTGCTGATTACTCCTACCTGCGTCGATATCGACGTCCGCGAGGGTCTTCGAGACCGCGCCGTCGAAGTAGCTGCTAAGCGCCCCGTAATCCATCCTGACACGCTCCCATCATGAGCTTGGCCACCGACCGTATTACAGGGACCGTCACCGAATTGCCGAACTGGCGGTAGGCCTGTGTGTCGGAGACCGGGATTATGAACCGGTCGGGAAATCCCTGCAAGCGCGCGCACTCTCTAGGGGTCAGCTTACGGGGGTTCTCGCCCTCGCCGCGCGAGACCAAGATCTCACTACCGTCCTTATGATAGCGTGCGGAGAGCGTCCTCGTGGTGTCCGATGGAGTGATAAGACCGTAGCCGAACCCGTTGCCGGCGGCCTCGTGCTTGGCCTTGTATGCTTTCAAATATGACCACAGCTTGTCGGAGAGCACGTACCTCGCGTCCGCATCCTCCTCCAGAATCTCCGCGGCTTTCTGACCACTGTTCGGGCAGTCGAGGTCGTCCCAAGAGAACTCCACATCGTCGCGAAAGCCAACAATGTAGATGCGCTCGCGGTGCTGGCATGTCCAACCCTTGGAGTCCAGAACCTTGTAGTGAACGTGGTAACCGAGCTCGTCCTGGAGGACCTGCATGATGACGTCGAACGTTCTGCCCCTGTCGTGACTGATCAGATTCTTCACGTTCTCGAGCAGGAACGCCTTCGGGCGCTTCTCGTTCAGGATGCGTGCAACCTCGAAGAAGAGCGTGCCCTGCGTCTTGTCTTCGAAGCCCGTAGCGCGACCAAGGGAGCGCTTCTTGGACACACCCGCAAGCGAGAACGGCTGGCATGGAAAGCCAGCGAGCAGCACGTCGAAGTCGGGGATGTCTGAAGCGGCGACCTCACGGATGTCCCCCGCCGGGGTTTCGCCGTAGTTCATGCGGTAGGTCTTCTGCGCAAACTTATCCCACTCGCAGGAGAAGACGCACCTGCCGCCCAGCTCCTGGAACGGCATGCGGATCCCGCCGATGCCCGCGAACAGGTCGATGAAGGTGAAGGCAGGCTTCCCCTCCCCTGCGGGTGCAAAGGGGGCGCGATGGCCGAGGGTGGAGATGTACTTCGACTCGGCTGCGGTGGGCCTTGTTTCGCCTGCCTCCCAGCGGCGCACCGTTCGCTCGCCGTTGGGGCCCATGCCTAGGGCAGCGGCGAATTCCTTCTGAGTCAAGCCGAGCTCCTGTCTCTTGGCCTTTACCTCATCTGCTGATAATTGCATGACGCACCTTCTGGATAGATAACAGGACAATATGTCCTCATTTTGCCACAGGGATGAAGAGATAAACTCGTCAGAATAGCAACCTTGCCCCAAACCATGGGTTTCTCACGTCTCCCACATCCGACAATCCATGTACCACTCAAACCGCGAAGACCCATCTAACCACCGCTGCGTTCTATACGATAGTCGTTCGCCAGGACATTTTTCTGCCGCCGCAGTCATTAGTCCAAGTGAAAAGCGGCAAGCCGAGAACCTCACGCCTCTCCATCATCAATCATTCCATTTCACAAATGACGCAGCGGCGCAATTAGCAACGCGGAGCATGGAACCATGCTATACCCGTCCAAACGATATTGTCCGCGCCCAACAGCTATCAATCAATTTACCTTGGCCTGCTGGCGCAGAGAGTGCAGCCAAGCCTCATGATCATCGTAACAATAAAGAACATGGGATCGCGAGGATTTGCCGAGGCGAATGTACTCCGGCCCCTTACTAGGACAGCGCCAATTTGCAAGGGTCTTCGCGCTTACGCCAATCAACTTTGCTGCCTCTTCACTCGAAAACGCAAGCGGGCGTACGGATTCAACAGCGCATGTCACGCCGTTTGCTCCACCCATAAAGACCCTCAGACTCTCCGATCACACCCACCCGTTACAGATTGAGACAATTTGACGGTACCGAATTCTTGTCAAGGCGTGGTACAATTGTGTCCCAACGCAAAGGAGGTACCTATGCCCACCTGTGTGCCCGTCCGAGACATGAAGGACACCGCTGCATTTACCGCGCTTGTTGAGTCCGAGCGCGACGTCACCGTAACTAAGAACGGCTATGAGGCCATGCACTGCATCAGCAGCGACCAGTATCGTCTCATGCAAGACGAAATCGCCAAAGCCAAGCTGCTGTCTCGTATGATGTTGGCAGAAGACGAGATATCGCAAGGCGACTACAGCGACTACGACTCCTTCGCGACCGCGATACGAGACAAATATGGCCTATAACGTCGTAATACTCGAAAGCGCACAATATGAATACGAGGCTATTGTCAGATACCTTGCTCAAATCCTTATGAACCCACGTGCAGCAGGCAATTTTGTTGCTGAGTTTGAATATCAGCTTGATCTGCTTCGCGAGCAGCCGCTCCTACGGCCCCTCTCCCACATACGAGAGCTGGCGGCACGCAATTATCGATCGTTTACCGTCAACAAATACGTGTGTCTTTACAAGTTTGAGCGCGATACGATCTATATCGCCCATGTCTTTCATCAGTCACAGGACTACGGCCGCCTGGTCTAGCCCACAAACTGAATACTTGGTCCGATCTCCCGCAGCGATAGCTAGCAGATGACCTGCGTGTGTTCCTCGATGGCGGCGCGATCCTCGGCGGCAATACCCGGCTCGCACACCACGGCGTCCAAACTGTCCAGGCGGCAGAAGGTGTAGAAGTCGCGCTTGCCGATCTTACTGGAGTCGGCGATCAGATAGCGCGAGTCGGCCTTGCTAAAGGCGAGCTGCTGGATACGACCCTCATCCATATTAGACGTAGACACGTCGCCATCCAGAATGCCGTTGGCGCCGATAAACGCCGCGTCGATACCCAGTGCACGCAGGGTATCCTCGGCCGTTGGTCCCACAAAAGCGGCGGTACGGCGACGGTACATGCCGCCCACTAGGCACAGGTCGCAGTCCTCGCGCGCCTCGAGCAGGTTAAACACCGAAAGCGAATTGGTCACGATGCGCAGACGAAATGCCGGCAGCATCGAGGCCATCTGCTCAACCGTGGTGCCCGTACCCAAAAAGATGGTCGAGCCTTCCTCGATAAGCTCCACGGCGCGGCGCGCGATCTGCAACTTTTCCTCGGCATGCTTGGTGCGCTTTTCGCTGTGCGAATACTCATGGCGCAACATAGCATGTGGACGGCCCTGCGCACTGCGGGCTCCACCGTGCACGCGTTCGATCTCGCCCAGGCTCGCAAGTTCCTCAAGGTCGCGGCGGATCGTCATATCCGAGACACCTAACGCATCAGAAATCTCTTTAACCGAGACCGTGCCCTGCTCTTCGAGCAGCTGCCGAACCTTATCCTGTCGCTCTGCCTTAATCACGATGAATCCTCGCCGTTCTTTGCGCGCATATCATTCAAACAGTAACGAACAAATTGTATCAGACTCGTGCGCGTCAAAAATGAACGCCCGCACAGCTCCAATCATCACTTTTTTGAGAAAAATACCCCCTGCTTTAGTGGGATGTAGTGATAATCTCGCCTGTTCGCGCTACAGTTTGTCGGAAATACCTCGATGTTAGGAACCAAATGATCACTTCCGAGCTTTTCGGCACCGCGCCGTGCGGTACCCCCGTTCATCGTTACACCCTCAACGGGCCCGAGATCTGCGTTCGCATTATGGACTACGGTGCCACCGTGTTGGGCATCGACGTGCCCGACATTCCCGGCAACGTGCGCGATGTGGTGCTGGGCTTCGATAAGCTTGAGGATTTCTTTGACAACCCCGCCTGCTTTGGCGCGACCATCGGCCCCGTGGCAAACCGCACCGCGGGCGCCACGATCGCCATCGACGGCACGGACTGGCATATGCCGGCCAACGAAGGCGTCAACAACCTGCATAGCGATCTTGAGCACGGTCTGCACAAGCGCGTATGGGATGTTGAGCTCGACGAGGTGCACAATGCCGTGCGCATGACCACCTCGCTTGAGGATGGCGAGCTGGGCCTGCCCGGCAACCGAACCTTTACGGCTGTGTTTACCGTTACGCGCACCGGCGTCTTTCGCATCGAGTATGGCTGCGAGAGCGACCGTGCCACCTACGTGTCCATGACTAACCACACGTACTTTAACCTTGCCGGTCACAACGCCGGCATGGACTGTGAGCACTTCTTTGTTGCCAACGCCGTCCACTATCTGCCCATTGACGATCAGAACATTCCCACCGGCGAGATTGCTCCGGTCGAGGGCACGCCGTTTGACTTCCGTGAGCTGCACCCCGTCGCACCCGGCATGGAGGCCGACGACCCGCAGATTAAGCAGGCCCGTGGCTACGATCACTGCCTGTGCATCGATGGCTATCAGTACGGCCGCAACCTGCGTCGCGCCCTACATGTCGAGGAAATGTGGACTGGCCGCGAGCTGGACTACTACACCACTGCCCCGGGCGTGCAGCTCTACACCGGCAACTGGCTGGGCGACGAGCACGCCAAGGACGACGCCAACTATGGCTGGGGCGCCGGCTTTGCCCTCGAGGCCGAGATGTACCCCGACACGCCGCACCAGCCACTGTTCCCGCAGGGCATTGTGGGCCCGGGTCACCCCTATAGCAATGTGATCGAATACCACTTTATGAGGCACTAAGCCCACAGCGCAACATACCGCACAGCAGCGCCCGCCGGCACCACCGCCGACGGGCGTTTTTTTCATCTTTCGGGCTCAATTTCGCTGTGACTGTATGAGTGACATATCAAAACTATGCCCATTTACTACGTTTAGCCCGGGATGCTCGACCATGCACCGGTTTTTGCTAAATTCGCGAGCCGCCTACCTGCGGTTTTGTTTTTCTCAAATTCGACATGCTCGGCGATAGCCGATCAAACGTAGTAAATGGGCATTGTTTTTGACAGGCAGCATCGCGCGCGTCCCTCGCAAGGGCAGAATGATTCGTTTTTCTCCGTCCCCAAGGGATCAGTTGAACAGATTGCCGATGGGGTCGGGATTGGAGCTGGGGAGATAGCGGATTTCTAGTTCTATGCCGAGCTTTTGCAGCTCTCTGAGAGCAGCGACGTCCGCATCGTCTGTGGCGACTGCGGGCGCTGCGGGATGCTTGCCCTCCCCTGCCTGCATATGGCCAATGCTGATCTTGGTGATCGGCACGCCACCCTTAACCAGCGCGAGTGCATCGGCGGGTGAGGCCACCATGATCAGAATCAATTGGCGCGGCGTTGCGGTATGAATGATGTCGATGGCCCTTTGCACCGAGAAAAACCGCGTCCACACGCCCTCGGGCGCCGCGACCCTCATGGGTGCCCATTGGCGCGAATCCGCCGCGATCTCATCGTTGACGATTAGGATAAGGTTGGAACCCACGGCTTCGTTCCACAGCTCAACGTCTTGCCCGTAAATGAAACGGTCATCGATACGCGTGAGAAGGATCCTGGGTTGAGCCATCACTGCCCCATTCTGCTTGAGACCCGTAAGAGCAAGACATCACGCCTCCAATATTAGTGCATTTAAAGTGAGAAAAGCCGTCAGAACCCTTGCGCGGATTTGCGATGTCCCGTATCATAGACAGCCGTTGACGCCTCTGTTGCGTCATCACATGGCCGCCAGCGTAGCTCAGTTGGTAGAGCACCGCTCTCGTAAAGCGGGGGTCACCGGTTCGAGCCCGGTCGCTGGCTCCATTGCACAAGATAGCCGCCTTCGGGCGGCTTTTTTGTTGCCGATTTTGAGTGCGCGTGCGCCAATCCACGTATCGTAACGGCCTCAACTCCCCTACTCAAAAACAGAAAGCCCCGCCAACCGCAATCCCCAAGGGAACCGCGATTAACGGGGCTCAAGCGCGCTCCTCAATGGAATCACGCCAGCATACGAACAGCTCAGCCGAGCAGCGCGCTACTCTTCCCAGTAAGCATCTGCAAGCAGCTTAAAGCAGATCTTCTTGACCGGCTGCGCACCATCGCCCGGGAACTCGAGCGTGGGCATATGAGGCTCGCCGGCAACAAACAGCGCAAACTTGTCGTCAGCAAGATCGCCGGCAATCGAAGCGTCGGAATCGACCAGATCGTAGTCGTCCTTCTCGTCAAACTCCTGGACCAGCGTCAGGCTGCCCGTAGCGACCTTAAAGGCCTCACGACCCTCAACGTCGATCTGCAGGTCGTGATAGCGCTGATGCGTCTCATAGTGAGCCTCGGCCTCGGGACGCGTCGTGGGAGCCATGACGTTCGCATAGACCTTGTCGCCCAGAATCGGATGGCTGCCGACCTCGAGCTCCGCCGGGTCGTTCTCCTCGAGCCAGTCGATCAACACGTCGAGGCCCTTGAGCATTCCGCGATACTCCTCGATATCGCCCAATGCACCGTAAATCATCTAAATCCCCTCTCGGATCGCTTCTTTGGCGGCTACTCGGCAAACGCGTTACCGACGCTGTTGCCACCCACATACGCCTCGACCAGGGTAAGGTCGGGATTGAACACGACAAACTCGGCGTCGCGCCCCGGCATAATGCTACCGCACTTGTCGTCGACATGAGCTAGCAAGCGATGCCGGGGCCGTCACCCAAGCTCTTACAGCTCGGTCACGACAACGCCGTTGTAGACCTCGTCCCAACGGTCCATGACCAGATGGCCGGTCATGGGATCCATGGCATTGAGCTTGCCGCAGGTGTTGGCGGTACGCAGTACCGTCTCGTCGTCTGCGCCAGCAGCGATGGCATGCGCGAAGCCTGCGATAGTGGAGTCGCCAGAGCCCGTAGCGTTAACGGCGGGGATATCGGGAGTCTTGGCGCGGAACGCACGGCCATTGTGGAAGCCCACGGAACCGGCGGCACCCATGGACACGACGACCCAGGGGATATCGGAGAAGCGGGCGTCAGAGGCAAGTGCGGCGCGGAGCTCGTCCACATCGTCGGTGGTAAAGCTCGTGCCCAGAAGGCCGTTAATCTCGGTCAGATTAGGCTTGACCAGCTCGGGCTTAATTTCGGACTTAAGGGCGGCCTCGAGCGAAGCACCCGAGGTATCGAGCAGCACCTTGGCGCCGGCGTTCTCGGCAATGCCCGTGATCTTGGCATAGTAGTCCGCCTCGACGCCGCGGGGCAGCGAACCCGAGATGGTGACGACATCGGCCTTGCCTGCAAGCTCGGCGAACTTTGCAGTAAAGGCATCGAGCTCCTCGGGGGCAATTGTCGGGCCACTCTCGAGCAGCTCAGTCTGGTTGCCGGCGTGGAGGATGTTGAGGCAAATGCGAGTCTCGCCCTTGATGGGCACAAAGTCGTTTTTAATACCGTTGGCGTCCATGAGCTCAGCCATGTAGGCGCCCATGTGGCCGCCGAGCAGACCTGTTGCCACAACGTCGTCGCCCAGCTGACCCAGCACACGGGCCACGTTGAGGCCCTTGCCGCCAGCGGTCTTTTCGGGCGTCACACGGTTGACGTCGTCGATAACGAGCTCATCGAGCTGATAGCGCGTATCGACAGACGGGTTCATCGTAACGGTGAGGATCATTTTTAGCTCCTTATCTCGCAGGCTCCTTGTGCCTCGCGATACGAGTCGACAAAACGGAATTACAGAATCTCAATCGTGAACGAGCGAACGACGGTCTCCTTGGGCTTGGCGACAAGGCAGCCGCGCTTATGCTCAAGCACGTCGTCCTCATCGGAGCAGGTCGAAAGGCCGCCCCAGGGCTCAACCGCCACAAAATCGCCCTCGGGCTTGCTCCACACAATGAGATATGGGAAGCCCTCAAAGCTCAGGCGGACGCCCTTGTCCTCGCCCTTTTTGGAAAGCGTGACCTGACAGCTCTCGAGCACGTCAAAGATGGTCTCCGCAAAATCGAAGAGCTCATGTGACAGAGGCAGCGTCTTTCCCACCATGGGGTTCTTGGAGCGATTGGTCACGTCAATCAAGCCAGTCGAGGGAACGGCGGTGCAGAGCTCCGCAGCCTCGTCTTTCTCAAAGCGCAACTCGTAGTCCGTATAGGCCTCGCCCTCATCGAGCGGACACCTAAAGCCGGGATGACCGCCGATAAAGAACGGCATGTCCTCGGTTCCCTCGTTGGTCACCTCATAGGAGACGCGAACGGCATCCCCCTCAAGCGTATAACGAGCGACAAGCTTAAACGGATACGGATAATCGCTCAGCAGCGCGGCGTTATCCTCCGAAGCCAGGCACATCGCCAGCTCGTTCTCGCTCTGGCTCAGCAGCTTCCACTCCTGTTTGCGCGCAAACCCATGGCGAGCGAGCTTTACATGATGCCCGGCAAACGTCATGGCGTTGTTATCGCGCAAGCCTCCGCAAATCGGGAAGCAAATCGGTGCCTGGCCGGACCACACGGCGGGATCGCCCTGCCACAGATACTCGCAACCTCCGGCCTTGATCGAGGTAAACGAACCACCAGCCGTGGACACCTTAATAGAAATCGAATCGTTGGAGAGAGCGTATTCCATTGCCCATCCTTTCGAACAACTGCTTTTTGCTCGCAAGTACCCGTCTCGGCCCTAACCAAAGGACAAACCCGCACGTTCATCGATGCGTCCGGTATCCCAGCCATGTAACGGGGTACCATACAGACATTGATGCAATTACAGCTGAAAGGCCTTCTTATGCGAACCATCATCCTCTACGCCTCGCGCCATCACGGCAATACGAAAAAGCTCGTGGACGCCATCGTCGAGGCACACCCCGAGATCGATACCCTCGACGTCAAGGCACTCGGTAAAAACGAGTATCCCAACCTGCACGAATATCATCTGATCGGTGTCGCCACGGGCATCTATTACTCCGAGATCGACAAGGACATGGCACGAGTGCTCACGAACGTGCTGCAGCCGCAGGACAAGGTGTTTGGCCTTATGACCTACGGTGGCAAAAACAAGTGGTACGGCAAGGATATCGATGGCATCTGCCGCATGAGGCAGGCCATCTTTATGGGTGTCTACGGCTGCCCCGGCTTTGATACGTGGGGGCCGTTCAAACTCGCCGGCGGTGTCCAAAAGGGACACCCGACCGCTGAGGAAATTAAGGGCGCCGTCGACTTCTTCGACAAGATCGAAGACGAATATGGCGATATCATCGTCGAAGAGTACGCCAAGCGCGAGAAGCGTCTAGCATACGAGAAGGAGCATCCTGCAGGAGGCCTGGTGGCCGGCGTCAAGCGCACGGCAAAGAAAATCGCTAACAAGCTGTAACTGTGAAGGTGCTTTTGAGCGTTCAACCCATACGGCGGGTCCGAGCAGATTCGGGCCCGCCGTCTTTTTCTATCGTTACTCGGTAAAGGCGTTGCCGACGCTCTGGCCGCCAACATACGTCTCGACGAGGGTAAGCTCATGGTCGAACACGACAAAGTCGGCGTCGCGACCCGGCATGATGCTGCCGCACTTATCCTCGATGTGCGCGGAGCGTGCCGGCACCTCGGTTGCCATACGAATGGCGATATCGGCGCTGGCGATGCCCCAGTCAACGATGTTCTTGACGCCCTGGGCAAGCGTGAGCACCGAGCCGGCAATGCTCTTGCCGTCGGCGAGCCAGCACAGGTTGTCCTTCATGATGACGTCCATGCCACCACTGGTGTAGCTGCCCTCGGGCATGCCGCCGCAGCCCAGGCAGTCAGTGATGAGCACCGTGTGTTGCCAGCCCTTTGCCTGCAGCAGCGCCTTGATGGCGGCAGGGTTAACGTGCTTGCCGTCACAGATGATCTCGGCGTAGGTCTCGGGCGTGGACATGGCAGCGCCCACGACACCGGGCTCACGGTGATGCAGCCCGCGCTGACCGTTATAGGTATGCGTAAAGCAGCTGGCACCGGCGTTGATGGCGGCGATGCACTCATCGTAGGTGGCGTCGGAGTGACCGATGCTGGTCACCACACCCTTGGCGTTCAGAGCAGCCGCATAAGCAGCGGCACCGTCGCGCTCGGCCGCCATGGCGCTCTTAACGATGCGACCGCCCGCAGCCTCCTGCCACTGATCGAAGACCTCCTCGGAGGGATCGATAAGATAAGCGGGGTTCTGCGCGCCCACGTGCTTCATGGTAAAGAAGGGGCCCTCCAGATAGATGCCCTGAATGCGAGCACCGCAGAAGTCGGGGCCGCGACCCTCGTCCGCCTGGGCGATGGCGGCGCAGGCATCCTTGATCTGCTCGACGCCATCGGTGAACGTCGTGGGCAGCCAGCTGGTGGTACCGCGACGGGCGAGCTCGGTCGAGCTGATATCAATGCCCTCGGGATCGTTATCGGTAGTCGAGTGGTTATAGAAGCCATGGATGTGAGTATCGACCATACCCGGTGCGATCCACGATCCCGTGTAGTCCTTGATCTCGCAAGAGGGCTCGTCGGCCTGCCAGGCGCCAAAAACGCCATCCTCGACCATAAGATAGCCGCCCAGTTGCGGGCCTGCCGGCAAGAAGAACTTGTCAGCCTTAATTGCGTACGTGCTCATATGCACTCCTTGCTTCTAAAGCAGTTGACTGTGGTAATGCTTATACCCGGTCCATGTAAAAACAAAAAGCGCCCGCCCGCCGTTATGAGCGGACGGGCGCCCTTACAGGGGGACGCGATTAAGCGGTGAAGGGGTGAATCGTCACGCCCTTAACCACGCGGTTGACCGTGCCGGTGGGGCTCGGCGTATCGGGCGTGTTGCCCACGCGCACGGAGTTGAGCAGGCTGATAGCCTGGGCAAACATCACGAACGGCAGGGCAAGGTAGCCCTCGGGAAGTGCCTCGTAGCCCTTAAAGGTGAAGGACTCACCCTCGTAGACGGTGGCACCTTCCTGCTGAACGGCGATGGTGTGCTGAGCGATCTCGTCGCCACCGATCTCGTTGAGGATGTCGATGTCGTACTGACGGGTGTAGGCGTCGTTATTGACGAACACGAAGACGAGCGTCTTATCGTCGACGAAGGACTTAGGTCCATGACGATAGCCCATGGAGGTGTCGTAGGAAGTAGCGACCAGACCGTGAGCGAGCTCGAGGATCTTGAGCTGGCTCTCCTGGGCAAGGCCACCGAAGGAGCCAGAACCCAAGTAGGTCACGCGGTTGAAGTCGCCAGCCAGGTAATCGGCGATCTCGGGCTCACGGGAGATGACCTCCTCGCCCATCTTGGCAATCGTCTCGACCCACTCGGCCTTCTGCTCATCAGAGGCAGTGTCGAAAATAAGGGTAGAGAGCAGGGTCATGCAGGAATAAGAACCGGTCATGGCGAAGCCCTTGTCGTTGGCGCGCGGAATGAGCAGCGTCAGCGCGTTGGGATCATCGGCAGACTCGACGGCGAGCTTGCCCTCGGGAGCGCAGGTGATGTTGAGGAACTTGACGTTGTGGACGAGCTCCTTGGCAACGGCAACGGCAGCAAGGCTCTCGGGGCTGTTGCCAGAGCGGGCAAAGGAAACCACGAGCGTGGGATCCTCGGCGCGCAGGAAGTCGCGCGGGGCGCTCACGATGTCGGTCGTGGCGATGGGCTTAAAGTCGTAGAGATCAGTGTTGCCAGCGTGACGCAGGTACGGGGCGCAGGTATCGCCAACATAGTCGGACGTACCGGCACCGGTGAAGACAACGGACAGACGGCCCTCGCCCATAGCGCGAGCCTCGGCCAGGAAGGCCTCGATGGCCTCCTTGTTCTCGCGATAGATGTTGAGCGTATCACGCCAAAGCTCGGGCTGCTGAGCAATCTCGGCCGTGGTGATCTGGGCGCCGAGCTCGGTGAGCTCCTCGACACTCTTCTCGAACATTTTTAATACCTCTCTCTAGAAGTAATCCTCTGACGTGCAATTATACACTTCGGTTGGTTATCTGGTAGTAACCAGTTAAATGCAAAGAATCATCATATGGAAACGATGCGGACACTAATCGCTACGCTGGTGGTAAACCTTGTATTTAAACTGATCGGCACGAGCAACCGAGAGTGTGTACTCCACAACCTCGTTTGACTCGTTATACGTAGTCCTGACCAAATCGAGCACAGGCGAGCCCTCGACAATTCCCAAAAGGTGGGCGTCGGTGGGACGGGCTATGCTCGCATAGAACTCCTCTTCGGCCACGCGTATCTTTTGCTGAAAGTCTTGCTCAATCACATCGTAAAGCGGCTTACGCTCCAGCAGCGGTCGCTTTAGGGACAAAAATTGACGAACTGGTAGATAGCTGCGTTCGACCATCATGGGCATGTTGTCGGCAGAACGAAGGCGCTTAAGCTTAAAAATACGATCACCTATACGCAATCCCATATGCTCGGCCAGATTTTTATCGGCCTCCATCTCGCAAAACTCGAGAATCGTGGTCTCGGGGTCGCGACCCATCGCGCGCATCTGCTCGGTAAAGCTGTAGGACTGCATAAGATTGGTTGCCTTTGCCGAACGGTCGGTCACAAAGGTACCGCGACCGTGCTGCCGAACCACCAGTCCTAAACGCTCCAGTTCCTGCAGAGCCAGGCGTACCGTAGTACGCGAGAGACCATAGCGCTCCGAAAGTTCGCGCTCGGAAGGAATCATGTCACCGGCGCGATATTCATGGTCGATCTTTTCGGTCAGAATATCGACCAGCTGATCGTACAGCGGTTGCTTACGCGCTCCGATCGCCATCCTATCCTCCCTTTTGCTCGAATTCGGCTAGCTACCTAGGGTGCTTAGCATTATCTGTCTGCCACACCCGAATCATCAAGAAAACAAAAGCCGCGCGCTCTTTCGAGCACGCGGCTTTTAACATACACATGGCTTAAGGGGTCGGGGTGTGAGCCGCGTAGGGACACACCCCTCAAGCTAGAGCCTTACCAGATGCTCGGCCAGAGACCAAGCGGGCCAGCGCCCAGGATGCCAAGGACGAAGAGCAGGAGAATGCCCTTGGTCGGGGTCCAGCTGTGCTTAGCGAACATGTAGTAAAGCAGCAGCGTAAGCATAAGCGGGACGAGCTTCGGGACGATGGTGTTGAGGGTGTCGGCAACAGAGAAGTTGACCGGATCCTCGGTAACGGTGCCGTAGGTCACGGACTCCATGCCGTTGCCCAGATCGGTGACGCCGCACTCGACAGGGTTGCCGTCGGCATCGGTGGCGGTGAGGGCGTCGCCGTCCTCATTAGTCATGGCGATGGTACCGGCCTCAGCGGTCTCGGTATCGATGCCCTCCATACCGGTGAAGTTCTCGGCCTCCTTCTCGGAGACGATCACGGTAGTGGCGGAGAGGCCACGGGTGGTGCCGTTGGGGATCTCGAGGTTGATCTGGGTGCCACCCATGGTGACGACCAGGCAACCGACGACGAAGACGCCCATGATGGAAGCGGCACGCGTAAAGGCCTGCATGTTGGCGGTCAGAGCGTCAATAGCGCTGGTGCCAAGCTTGTAGGACCAGTTCATGAGCCAGAAGCGCAGAGCGAACTGGACGGCGTTGAAGATCACCAGGAAGATGATCGGCGCAGCGGCGTTGCCGTTGATGGCCATGTTGGAGGTGATGCCGGCCGTGATAGGCACGAGCGTCAGCCAGAACAGGGCGTCACCGATACCACCGAGCGGGCCCATTGCGGCGACGCGGACGGCGCGGATCGTGGGGATGTCAACCTTGTTCTGCTCGAGCGAAAGCACGATGCCCATAACAAAGGTGACGAGGAACGGGTGGGTGTTGAAGAACTCCAGGTTGTGGCTCATGGAAGCCGCGAGGTCGTTCTTGTTGGTGTGGATCTTCTCCAGACCGGGGATGATGGAGTAAAGCCAGCCAGCGGCCTGCATGCGCTCGTAGTTGAACGATGCCTGCAGGAAGCAGGAGCGCCAAGCCATCTTGTTGAGGGTCTTCTGGTCGAGCTGCGGAGCAGGAGTGAGATCCTCGTAGTGCTCCGGGATCACATACTCATTAGATGCCATCTTCGAAGTCACCTCCGTCAGAAACAGCTGCACCCTTCAGCTCGGTCTGCTGCTGGAAGTCCCAGAAAGCGATGCCGAAGCCGATGAGAGCGAGGATGAGCAGAGCAGGGGTTGCCAGCGAATCGTTGGCAACGGTGATGAGCGCGAGGCCAAAGCCCATGAGGAAGAAGCCCCACATATCGCGGTTCATCATAACCTTGAGCAGGACGGCGAAGCCGACGAAGCGCATCATGCCGCCTGCAGCGGACAGACCGGTCTGCAGCCAAGTCGGGATGGCAGAAGCGATGGTCTGACCGATGGTAGCGCCAGCGATGAAGAACAGGGTGACGACGACAGCGAAGATCAGGCCAAGCAGAGCCATGGCGAAGTAGTTCAGGCGCTCGATGCCCTTGGTGTCCGCGTTGTGAGCCATGTTATCGGCCGTGGACATAAGCGGGGACATAAGCGTGAAGACCAGGGTAACGCCAAGCTGGCCAAGCAGAGCGAACGGAATGGCGAGGCCGACTGCCGCGTTGGGCTCGAGGCCCGTGGCGATAGCGAGAATGGCTGCCATGATGCCGCCGATGACGGCGTTAGGCGGCTGAGCGCCTCCGATCGGCATGTTGCCGATCGTCATGAGCTGATAGGTACCACCCACGAGAAGACCGGTGTTGAGGTCGCCAAGGATAAGACCGATGACGGCGCCGGTGACGATGGGCTGATAGAGAGACTCGAGGAAGTCAAACTGGTCGATTGCCGCGATGAACGTAACAACGAAGACCAGAGCGATCTGGATGATCGAGTATTCCATCTTGCTCCTCCTTTCAAAATGTATGTACGCACTTTGGATATCACGTACAGAACGTCAGGGTTTCACTCCTGACAACGTGGATCACGAGGATTACGAGAAGAGCTTGCTCGTGTCCTCAACAGGCGTGCTCGGAACGCGCCTGATCTCCAACTCCACCCCCAATTCCTGCAGCTCTTTAAACGCAGCGACATCCTCGTCGTTAACTGCGACGGAGGTGGCGACTTGGCGCTTTCCTTCCGACATGTGCATGTTGCCGATGTTTACCTTCTTTATAGGCACACCGCCCTTGACGAGCGTAAGCACGTCTTCCGGTGTTTCGGCCACGATGAAGATCTTCTGGCGCGGGCTCGCCTTGCCAATGACGTCGATGGTCTTCTGCAGGGAGAAGAAACGCGTAGCGACGCCGGCGGGAGCGGCCATCTTCATGAGGTTCTGGCGCATGGTGTTGGACGCCACGTCGTCGTTGGCGACGAGGATGAGGTTGGAGCCCAGAGTGGAGTTCCACTGGGTGGCAACCTGACCATGAACCAGTCGGTTATCGATGCGGGTAAGAAGAATGTTGGGTTCTGCCATGTTGATCAGCTTCCTTTCGATATTTGCTGACGACAGTTACTTGATCTCCTGAATCGCGTAACGCGAAACATCTACGACGGCTCCGGATCGGACTTTGATCTGGACCTTCTCGCCTTCGATGCCTTTGACGGTTCCGTAGATACCGCCGGCGAAAAGAACCTCCTGACCCGGCTTGAGCTCGGTGTGCAGCTCCTTGAAGTACTTCTGCTTCTTCTTCATGTTGATTTGCGACCAGATGGTGTAAATCAAGCCCATGATGACAAGCAGGCCTAAAAGGGCGACCGAGGAGCTCAGGACGTTGGCTCCGAAATCGGCCATTAGATGCCGTCCTCGTCGCCGAAGATATCCTCTTCCTCGGAGCCGGCAACGGATGCGACCGTCTGGGCGGTGATGCCCGTCTGGCCAACGGTCACGGCCTGCTCGCCAAGCTCGGCGAGCGTGGCATTGCCGCGGAGGAACAGGAGCTCAATAACCATGGGAAGGTTGGTGCCAGTCAGAACCTCGACGTTGTCGACATCCTGGGCAATCATCATCGACTGGTTGAACGGGGTACCACCGAGCAAGTCGGTAAAGACGAGCACGCCATCGCACTCCTCGCGCATGGCGGTAATAGCGGCGCGGAGATCCTCACCGTAGGATGCGGCCTGATCGCCCTCAAAAGGAACGACGGTAAAAGCAGGCTGGTCGCCGGCAACCATAGCGATAGCGCTTGCAAGGCCGGGTGCGAACTGTCCATGACCGGTAAGAATAAAGCCAACCATTCAAATTTCCCTTCCGAAGGTGTGTACGATCTGAGTCCGATGATTTTCGGAAGCCAGCGGGCACTTGCCCTTAAAGCTTCTTAGAAAGCGTTCTTTGAAGACCAGTGGTTTCTAAACTGGTAGTAACCACGTGACGTGTTGTTGTCACTATATCACCCCAGAAGAGATCGCTTTCGCTGATTCAAACAGTAAAACGTTTTTGCACCGCTCACGGTGATATTTCGACCGTTTACCGCTCGTTAACACTTCTACCTGCGGTTTTGAAACCGTTTCGAAACGCTTTGGCAAAAGAACGGATCTTTCCCGGTGTCTAAACAACGCAGGGCGGCTAAAAATAGCGTGTAGAAAAATTGCAGGTCATTGTGAAGATATGTGAATTGGTCTTTTTAACTTAATACCAGTTAGAACCAGTTTTGAGATTATCGGTGAACGGTAGTTTTCGACCGTTCACCGGTCACTTGCAATCGTTTGCAGTTGTTTTCCCAGATGAATTAGGGGAACCCGATGGAGCGCTTGTGCGGGCGCGAGGCCTATCCTATTGATTTCGGCAACAAAAAGCCCGCTAGAACGTTGTCCGTTCTAGCGGGCTCAATCAGGTAGATCGGTTAGCGCGCAGTAGTGCAGGCAAACCTTACGCAAACAGGCCGTAGATGCTGATGTTGGCCTTGGCGTAGAGGCCATTAGCATACTCGGTCCACTTGGAGCTGGCGCTCGAAGCCTGCGAGGAATACTGCTGATAAGCAGTGTAGTAGGCGGTCATGGCCTGCTTGTAGGTGGCGCTATCGGTCGTAAAGGCATCATCGGCAAAGGCCTTGGCATAGGTGCTGTCGGCATCCTTCCAGGTGCCCTTTGAGCTATCCCACTCATCGCCGGCAAGGTTGATGATGTAGTCGGCGTAGTCCTTGCTCGCGGTCTCCTCGTTGCCGTCAGCAGGCTCGGTCGGGGCGGTCGGCATACTTGCGGAGCTGTCGCCGACCTTCTTCTTGTAGAGCTTCTGCAGCGTCGCGGACTGGCGGACGATCTGCTTGGCCTGGTCCTTGGACACGCCATACTGCGTGGCCATGGTCTTGTAGTCGGAGGTGCCGATGGAATCCTCGGCGTACTTCTTCATCTCCTTAGAAGAGACGGTAATGCCCTCGTCCTCGGCAGCGTCCAGCAGGATCTTGTTGCGCACGTAGGACAGGATGACGTCGGCAGAGGGAGCGGTGTAGTTGCCATCGCCATCCTTGACGGTATCGAGGCTGTACTGGCTCTCGATGGCCTCGCGCGCGGTGATGTCACTCTTCTTGCCGTTGTAGCTGTAGCTTGCCACGGTCGAATCGAGCTGGTCCTCGGTGAGGGTCGCCGAGCCGACACCCTTGCCGCCAAAACCACCGTTGCCGATAAAGAAGCCGACCACAGCAGCGATCACGATAGCGACCACAAAGGCAGCAATCATCGTCTTCTTGTGCTTGGATGCATGGTCGTCCGCGTCGGAGTCGTCGTCCTCGTCCTGTTCCTCGGGCATGAGGTTCTCGTCGGCGGCATCTGCGGCAATCTGAGCCTCCAGGCGAGCGTCCTCCTCCTCGGCCGTCGTACCGGCAGCAATGTGCTCGGCAGACGTACCGGCGACCAGATCGATCTTCTCGTCCTCGTCACCGTCGGGGCCTTCGCCGCGCTCGATGATCTGGATGCCGTCGATCTCGTCCTTCTCGTCCTTCTTTTGAATCAGACCCATATCAGTTACTCCTTGTTAGGAAACATAGTCCGCAATAGAATACGCCCGACAGAGCGCCGGGCGTATTGATTCTCAGGTTATACGCAAACACTTAAGTACTATTTAGGCGTTTGCAGCGTGCATACCTTAGGCCAGGTGCGCGATAACGGCATCGGCAAAGGCCTGCGTGCCCACAGCGCCCTCAACGGAGCCGGTCTGGGCACGACGAACGTCGCCGGTAACCTGCTCACCCTCGTCGAGCGTGGCAGAAACGGCGGCGCGAATGCGATTGGCCGCGTCGTTCTCGCCCAGGTGATCGAGCATCATCGCAGCAGAGAGGATCTCGGCCGTGGGGTTGGCGATATCCTGGCCAGCGATATCGGGCGCGGAGCCGTGCGTTGCCTCGAAGATGGCGCAGTCAGCACCGATGTTGGAGCCGGGGGCCATGCCTAAGCCGCCTACCAGGCCGGCGCACAGGTCGCTCACGATGTCGCCGTACAGGTTGGGCAGCACCAGAACATCGAAGTCGTTGGGGTTCTGGACCAGACCCATGCAGGTGGCGTCGACAATCTTGTCGTTGAACTCGATATCGGGATAGTTGGCGGCCACCTCGCGTGCCACGCGCAGGAACAGGCCGTCGGTCGCCTTCATGATGTTGGCCTTGTGCACGGCCGTCACCTTTTTGCGGCCGCAGCGGCGGGCATACTCAAAGGCATACTCCACAATACGGCGGCTCTTGGCGATGGAGATCGGCTTAATTGAGATGGCGGAATCAGCGGCGAAGGTCTTCTGACCCGAGCGCTCGACAAGCTGCGAGAGCTCCTCGACCTCGGCAGCGCCTTCATCGAACTCGATGCCGGCGTAGAGGTCCTCGGTGTTCTCGCGCACGATGACCAGGTCGACGTCGCGGAAGCGCGAGCCGTCACCCGGCTGCGACAGGCAGGGGCGCACGCAGGCGTACAGGTCAAAATGCTTGCGCAGGGCCACGTTGACGCTGCGGAAACCCGTGCCGACCGGCGTGGTGATGGGGCCCTTGATGGCAACCTTGGTCTCAGCGACCGCATCGAGCACGTGCTGGGGCAACGGCGTGCCAAACTCGTCCATGACGCCGGCACCGGCCTCCTGGACGTTCCAATTGATCTGGACACCGGCAGCCTCGACCACGCGGCGCATGGCCTGCGTAATCTCGGGACCGATACCGTCACCGGGAATCAGGACTACATCGTGCGCCATAATCTGTTACTCCTCGTCTTCGGCGTCGTCAGATTTTTTAACGCTAGCACGCTTCTTCTTTTTGGAGAGATCCAGGCCAAAACGTTTAACAAGCATTTCGCAAATCTCGCTCGAACGGGCCTTGAGATAGCTGCCCTTACCGTTCTCGGCATCGAACTTAAGGCGCAGCGCAAGCTTCTCGGCAACCTCGGCGTCAATCTCGCCCTGGCCAAACTCGTACAGGCAACCGAGCATATCGCGATACTCGAGGTCGCCGTGGTAGCACTGGATGGCCTCGTCCAGGATGGGCCAAGCCTCGCGCGAACGCTCGACGCTCGTGGCACCCCACACGCACAGCAGGCGGAAGGCGGCATAGCGCAGCGTGGAGGAGATCTCGTCGAACAGCGCAGTCTCGGCGCCCTCAAAGGCATCGCCCAGCTGCTCGGGGCAGGTGGTAGCGAGCGCCGTCAGGGCATCGAGGGCCTCCCAGCGGGTCTGCGCCTCGGGGCGGTCGAGCGCCTCGATCAGCGCGGGCACGCAGGGCACGACGCGCTGCGGATCGCGCTCGGCAAGCAGGTGCAGCACGCGGGCGGCAAACTGGCGGATGCGGCGCGTGGGGCAGCCGAGCTCCTTGACCAGACGGTCGACGGCGTTCTCGTTCTCCTCTGCCAGCTGAAGCTGTGCCAGCTCCTCGTCGGTGAGCTGTTCGTCTTTGTTTTCTGCCATAGTTACCTCTTCTTACTATTTCTTAGCGTGCTTGCCAGCACCCTTGCTGTCATCGGTGACCGAGATGAGCTGTCGGTCGGCCGCGCCATTGCGACGCGCACGGCGGCGTTCCTCAGCGTCGCCCGCGTCGGCGGCGGCGCGATGAGCCTTGTTGACGTTAAAGACCTCGTCGTGCTTGCGCCACGGACCGACGGACTCACCAAAGCTCATCTTAAGACCGGCGATAAAGCCGCCGAGCCAGCCGATCGGCGCAAACTGCACCAGCGGGAACAGCGAGAACACCCAGGTCAGCAGGACGACTGCCGCCGCTCCCGCAAAGTTGGCAATCCAGTAGTCGCGCTTGGTGATGACGCGCTTTTCGCACGCCCACTGGCCGCACAAAAAGCCAATGTAGATCGCAAAGAGAAAGAGCACCAGCGCAAGCACCACGAACGTCCAGCTCATGGGCGCTACTCCCCGTGATGGTGGCCGCAGCAGCACTCGTGGCCGTCATCATGGCCGTGGCCGCCGCAGCACTCGTGGCCCTCGTCGTGGTGGTGGCCACAACCGCACTCGTGATCGTCGCCATGCTCGCCGCAACCGCAGCCTTCCTCGTGAGCGCCATGCTCCTCGGGACGATACTGCGACCAGTCCAGACCGGCGGCGATGGCGTCGGCCTCCTCCTTATAGAGGACCGTGACGGCCTGGGTACCCAGCTTGGCACCACCGATGGCGTCGAGCATGTCGTAGAGCGTAAAGGCCACGTCGGCACCGGGCAGCGCAAGCTCGCGGTCGTCGGCATAGGCGAGCGCCAAGCGCAGGTCCTTGATAAAGTGCTCGACCATAAAGCCGGGCTTGTAGTCGCCGTCGAGCGCCTTGGGAGCCAGGCTCTCCATGGCGCCGGACTTGCCGGTGCCGCCCAGGATCATCTGGCGGGTCTTCTCCAGGTCAAGGCCGCTCAACTCGGCAAATGCCATGGCGTCTGCCATGCCGACCATGCAGGCGCCCAGCGACACCTGGTTGGCGAGCTTGGCAGCCTGGCCCTTGCCGGCGCCGTCGAAGCAGCAGATGTTGGCCGCAAAGGTGGCAAGGATGTCGCGGACCGGCGCGACGTCGCTCTCGGTAGCGCCCACGATAGCCGTGAGCGTACCGGCGATAGCGCCCGACTCGCCGCCGGTGACGGGGCAGTCAAACGCCATGCGACCAGAAACCTGGGCGGCCTCGGCAATGTCACGGGCAAGCTCGGGCGAGCTCGTGGTGAGGTCGATCAAGACCGCGCCGGGCTTAGTGCACGAGAGCAGGCCGTCGCCCGCCAGGTAGAGTTCCTCGACCTCGGAGGGATAGCCCACCATGGTAAAGACGACATCGGCGTTCGCCGCGGCATCGGCCGGCGTATCTGCCCAGACGGCGCCGCGCTCGATAAGCGCCGCCGCCTTGGACTTGGTGCGGTTGTTGACCGTGACGGAATAGCCGGCGTCCAGAATGTGGCCGGCGATGGGGGCACCCATGATTCCGGTGCCAATGAATGCGACGGAGAGCTTGTTTGCCATGAAACCTTTCCTTTTGGGTTGGGTGTTGTTACCAGGTTGAATACTCGGTGCCAGCGTTTGGGCTGTGAGTCGAGGGCGATTACGGACGCAGCGCTTGCCTACTGACCGCGCACGCGGCGGGCGATACGGTCGGAAAGCGACGCCTTGTCGGCGCGGTTCTTACCCCAAAACGCGCAGCCCACCATGCCGGGGCCCACGTGCGAGCCGATGGTGGGACCCACGGAGCCGCGAATGATCGTGACGTCGGCGCAACCCTCCTCCTTGCGGATGGCGGCTTCGAGCCAGTCACCATCCTTTTCGGCATCGGCCGTCATGATGGCGATGGGCATGGTGCGATCGGGCACGTAGTTCTCGCGGAACGACTTGAGGATGGACTTGAGCGCCTTCTTGCGGCCGCGGTTGACGCCGATCAGCGACAGCGAGCCGGCCAGGTCGTAGGAGAGCTCGGGCTTGACGTCGAGCTTTGCCGTGAGCTGCGCCGCCGCGGGCGGAATGCGGCCGCCGGCAGCCAGTGCGTCGAAGCTCTCGAGCGTAAAGTAGCCGTGGACGTAGGTCTTTGCCTCGTTTGCCCAATCGACCAGCTGCTTGGCGGTCAGTCCCGCCGAACGCTGGCGCACGGCCTCGAGCGCCAAGAGCGCGCCGGTCGCGCAGGGCAGAGCGTTGTCGACCACGTAGAGCTCAAAGTTGGGATACTCGGCGCGCACGGCATCTGCCGCCTGGCACGCGGAGTTGTAGCTCGACGACAGCGCCGAGGTAAAGCACAGGTAGACCGTGGGCGTGCCCTCTTTGGCGCACTCGGTAAAGAACTCGATATAGCGACCGAGCGACACAGCCGAGGTGGACACGCGGGCACCAGCGCGCATGCGGTCGTAAAACTCCTTGGGCGTGATGCTCGACCAGATGTCATCCGTGCGCTCCTCGCCATCGATAATGAAGGGGAAACCCAGGATATCGACATCGAGGTTCGCGGCGACCTCGGGGCTAAAGTCGCAGCAGGTATCGACGACGATGCGGCAACGGTCCGAATGACCGGTAGATGCGGCCTTGTCCATCAAAGCGACTCCTTACGTAAAAAGGCGGCCACCCGCATGGGATGGCCGCCAACCGTTAACTCATGCAAGTTAACGTATTTTACTCGTCAAGTGTTTCGATGCGGGGCTTGATGATGCCATATCCACCATTCTTACGGTGATACACCACATTGATAAGGCCGGTCGTCGCGTTCTCGAACACGTAGAAGTCGTGGCCGAGCAGATCGGTCTGCACCAGCGCCTGCTCCTCAGTCATCGGGGTGACGTCGATAACCTTCTCGCGGACGAGCAGGTCGTCCTCCTCCTCGGGCAGCAGCAGGTCGGCCAGATCCTCGACGCGCTCGACCGGCGCGACATCCGCGGCGCTGGCACCGCCCTGGCGGTTGTCCACGACCTTGGTCTTGAACTTGCGCAGCTGGCGGGTGACCTTATCGGCGGAGAGGTCGATGGCGGCGTACATATCTGCACCATGCTCGGCAACGCGAATCACCGAACCGCGGGCGCGAACCGTAACCTCGACGATTGCCGGGTTGGGGTTCGAGGGGTTCTTCTCATAGCGAAGTACAACGTCGACCGTCATGGGCTCGATATCGAAAACCTTGAGCGCCTCGCCGATCTTCTCATCCACATGCGCACGCAGAGCATCGGTTACCGTCGTCTTGCGTCCAGAAACCTTGATATCCATACGTGGCTCCAATCTGCCTCGGGGACTTACTGTACTGACTATGTACCCATTGCCGTGCATTTAATCACGCGGATTCCCAAAGACCCGAATAACGATTGCTTGATACCGCATACCGAAGTCTCGCACTTTTCTGTGGAAAAGTGCGCTATAGGAGGGAGCCGGCGACTTTGTATTTGGTCCCGAAAATTGGCTTTGACCTGCTGGTTTTATAGAGATAAAAAAGCCGGGCTCCCCTATTGGGGAAGCCCGGCAGTGCGTGTTGAAACCGTGAAGAGGCGTCTCTCCTAGTGCATAGGAGACGCCACCCCTAGCAATAACTAGCTATTAAGCTTGTTAATGTCGTCGTCGGTGATGGTGTCTTCCTGGCTGGACGATTTGTCTTCGGAGGATGCGGTCTCATTGTTGGAATCGGAGGACTCGCTGCCGAAGGATGCGGAGCCAGACGACTGAAGGTTGACACCAGATACTGTCTTAGTGGTGAGGTCGTAGGGCATCGTGCCATACCAGACGCAGTGGACCGCCTCGAGCGTACCGTCGACCGTGATGCCGTCGAGGGCATCGCTCACGGCACGGCGCAGTTCGTCATTGGACGAGAGGCCCGCAACACCAAGCGTCGAGGGCGCCTCGAGCGCACCGACATAGGAGATCTCGCTCATCAGGCGTGCAAGGTAACCGCCGGCAGTGGAATCGCAGATCACATAGTCGACCTCGCCAGACTCGAGCGCTTCAAAGCACTCATTAATGTTGGAGAAGGTCTTTTGGTTGGCCGTGACGCTCTGTTTGGCGAGTGCTTCCTGCGATGCCGAGGAAGCCTGAACGCCCAGGGTGGCGGTGTTAAGCGTTTCGGTAGTGACGTTCAACGACTTGCCGTCGTTGGTCTTTCCGAACACGGCGGCAGCATCATAGAGGCAGGTACCAAGCGTGCTGACGTCGCCATTCGTGGAATTGATGTCGCCAATGAAGATGTCGGCCTTTTTATCGCCAAGCGCGGAATCGGCCGAGGACGCATCGACAAAAGCGACCTTGAGGCCCATGCGGCTTGCAAGAGCGCGAGCGGCGTCAACTGCGTAGCCCGTGAGGTTGCCATCGGCGCCCTGCATGGCCTGCGGGGCATCGGAAGTGTCGAGGGCGACCGTAAGGGTACCGGGAGTGACCAGGGCATCGTCCGACACCGTAGGGGTGACGGTCTCGCGCTCGATCTGGTCGATTGTAGGCGTCGTGAACGTGGACAGCGGGTTGAATGCGCATCCGCTCAGACCCAATACGGCGATGACCGCCGCGGTCCCAGCGCCCAACCGAGCCGCGTGCATCAAGCTGCCCCTCACCATGTCCACTACCCTGCCTTCTGTGTCGTATACGATCCGTGCGTTGCGCGGAATATCAGATTGTTCCCACCAGCTGACCTGGTATTTGACCCCACACTTGCGCACCGGGGTGTTTGCTCGGGAGGCCGCAGCCACCTTCACGACTGGCCCGCTCGCCCGCGAGGCGGTATTGCCCCAAAGAAAGTAGAACGGACGGTGCGGCTTACATCTAGGACGCGCCATGATCGCGCCGCGCGCACGCGGTCGCTTACGTGGATCCCTTTGACCGCGTCTGTCTTGGACTAGGACGGGCATTTCGTCCGTCCGCAACCACAGCCTGGTAGGAACGTAGCGCATTATAGCTAAGTTCAAGCTAAAGTTTAAGGTTAGGGGCGTCATTCGCATCGCGAGTACAGATTTCGCAGGTCGGGGCGGACCATTCGTGCCCCCATGAAGCCCGGAGCTCCCCTACGGGGAGCTCCGGGGCACCCTTCTTAGGGTGCCCCGGCCAAAATACGGCAAATATGAGTACTGTCACCAATTTAGTAACAGGCACTTTTGGCCTCTCGGACAGATTTTGCGCTCAGTGTCGCCAACCTGATGCTTAGTTATTCTACATTTGTTTATTATCTTCTCACTTTACGCCGCCTCCGAGTTCTAAATTCCTTGATTTTGCTGTTACTGATTTAGTGACAGTACTCATATTTGCCGTAGTTTGGCCAGGGCAGGTAGCGCGCAGAGATGTGGTGTAAGAGGCGGGGCATGCCCCGCCCCCTCCCTTTCTTGAAAGGGAGGGGACACCGCCTAGAATTCGTCGTTGGAGTAA
>JAGZBF010000053.1:0-2522 GCA_018370025.1 Collinsella sp.
GTCAAAGGCACTTCACGCATTTCAATCTGCCACAACTGTGCAAACTTTTCCCAAACAACCTGGAAACCTGTAGAAATAACAAAGTTTGGTTTATCAAACGGTTTGCCCTGTGCTTGTCTTTTCTTACGCCAACGCAACCAGGCAGCTACACCACCCAACATACATGCTTCTGAAGAACCGATAGCCAAAGCACCTGTTTTCCAGGTATCTTTTTCAGGAGAGTTCCACAAGTTGGCAACGATGTTGATACATTTACCGTTCATCACTGCGATACGCGGATATTCTGTTTCATCAATGTAGTTGATGTTAATGGCCTCATTCATCAGCTTAGTGGCGTATTCATCCATATAAGTAGTCACGAAAGTAGCCAGATTCAAACGTGGTTGGGTTTGAGCAAATGTTTCATCTTTCACCATTTGATAGGCGACTTCAGGAGTAGTAGGTCCATCAGGTATTTTCTCTATCGGAGAGGGTTGTAACATTCTGTCTGAACCAAATACATCGGTTTTTGCATCACCTTTTCTGAAATTTAAATCTTCCATACTAATTTGTTTTTTTAAAGGTTTAGGGCGATGGGGATTTTCCCCGTCGAATTTCCCACAACAACAGCAGATAGGTTTGAAAGTTTCCCGGTTTTACATTATTTGGCGTTTATTAAGGAGGAGGACGCCCTTATTGAAGCGGAGCTTTTGTGATTTAGCGGAAAAGCTTATGATCGTACTAGTTTTGAACTAATTTCGAGCTTGTGCAGATTTATTTTTGATGCCTAATGGGTTTATGGCTAATGATACATAATTTTATTCGTCTGACAGCTGTTATTCTTTCGTCTGACAACTGTCAGACGAAAAAGAAACAACTGCCAGACGAAAGTTCAACAACTGTCAGACGAATAAATTTATGTATGATGAATATTAAATCATCGCATATTACCAATTAAATTTTAGAAGAACTAAGATTAGTTCATTCCCACACGGTTATGAATCAATTGATATTTTAGCAAATAAGTATTGAAACGCAGATTAACGCAGATTTTCGTAAAGAATAAAAAAGTTCTCAAACATGGCGCAGCCTTCTAATAATCTGCGAAAATCTGCGTTAATCTGCGTTTCAATAAATGTTCATTTGGCTCATTTCGGTGCATATTTGAACTTTATAAAGCAACTATTGTTTTCTTCAAACCTAAACTTTTAACGAATAAGCATTATGAAGATACAGACGGGACGGGGAACAATTCCTCTTATTACTTTAATTGCCATCTGGTCTATTTCGGCATTGACTTCATTGCCGGGACTGGCTGTTTCACCTATATTGGGTGATCTTACGAAGATATTTCCAAAAGCTACGGATCTGGACATACAGATGTTGACTTCGCTGCCATCACTGCTCATTATTCCTTTTATATTGCTGGGTGGTAAACTGACGGAGAAAGTCGATTATGTCCGTGTATTGAAAGTCGGACTCTGGCTTTTTGCCGCGAGCGGTATTTTGTATCTGATTTCCAATCGAATGTGGCAATTAATTGTGGTAAGTGCTTTGCTCGGTATCGGTTCCGGTCTGATTATCCCTTTATCTACCGGGTTGGTTTCCAGATACTTTGTAGGAACCTATCGGGTGAAACAGTTCGGATTAAGCTCCGCTATTACTAATTTCACATTAGTGATAGCAACTGCCGTAACGGGCTATCTTGCAGAAGTCAGCTGGCATCTGCCTTTCCTGGTCTATTTACTACCTTTGGTAGCCATCATACTCACCATCCATCTGAAAGACGAAAATGCGGATGGTGAAGCACAAGTCACTTCATCGGATAAATCTCCTGCTGATACTTCTTCTTCGGCAGAAACGGCTGCTCCCGCTATCCCCGGCAAGTATGGTATCCATGTCCGTCATCTGTTGCAACTGATGCTTTTCTATGGGCTTACCACTTATATCGTATTGATCGTGACGTTCAACCTTCCGTTCCTGATGGAGGAACATCACTTTTCCAGCGGGAACTCGGGGATGATGATTTCCCTCTTCTTCCTTGCTATCATGGCACCCGGTTTCTTTCTGGGGCATGTTGTAAAGTATCTGAAGGAAAAGACGAAGTTTTACAGCCTGCTGTGTATTGCACTGGGGTTGGCACTGATATGGATTTCTCCCAAAGAATGGCTGATCATACCGGGCTGCATACTGGTAGGATTGGGCTATGGTGTTATCCAACCGTTGATCTATGATAAAACGGTGGATACGGCTGTTCCCCAGAAAACCACGCTGGCACTGGCTTTTGTGATGGCAATGAACTACTTGGCTGTGCTGCTTTGTCCGTTTATCGTAGATTTCTTCCAATCATTGTTTCATGTACGTTCGCAGGAGTTCCCATTTATCTTTAACCTTTGCATTACGATACTTGCATTGATATGGGCGTATAGGAGGAAGACGGATTTTCTGTTCAGGGATAAATTGTAATTGATCATTTATACAAAGAAAAGGAGTTCCATAAAAACGGAACTCCTTTTCTTTGTATTTATAGCTACTTGTTATAG
>JAGZBF010000054.1:0-2513 GCA_018370025.1 Collinsella sp.
CAACTCGCCTACATGAAGTCGGAATCGCTAGTAATCGCGGATCAGCACGCCGCGGTGAATACGTTCCCGGGCCTTGTACACACCGCCCGTCACACCACGGGAGTTGGGAGTACCCGAAGTAGGTTGCCTAACCGCAAGGAGGGCGCTTCCTAAGGTAAGACCGATGACTGGGGTGAAGTCGTAACAAGGTAGCCGTATCGGAAGGTGCGGCTGGATCACCTCCTTTCTAAGGAATATATACAAAGACATGAGCATTCAACTTTATTCAGTTTTGAGGGGTTTAGTGATAAACCTAAGCAAGAATCAAATTCTTGATTGTGGGGCCTTAGCTCAGCTGGGAGAGCGCCTGCTTTGCACGCAGGAGGTCAGCGGTTCGATCCCGCTAGGCTCCATTGTCAGACAAGACGTTAAAATCACTTGAACATTGAAAACTAAATAACAATATCTAATAACGATAAATAAACCAAAAGCTGTGAATTTTAAAGAATTTACAAACTTATACTTGAAAAACGATGATTATAAATCATCATGGCAAAGTTAATAAGGGCGCACGGTGGATGCCTTGGCACTAAGAGCCGATGAAGGACGTGACTAACGACGATATTCTAGGGGGAGCAGTAAGTACGCATTGATCCCTAGGTCTCCGAATGGGGAAACCCAGCTGCTACTAGCAGTTATTCATGAGTGAATACATAGCTCATGTAAAGGTAACGCAGAGAACTGAAACATCTAAGTACCTGCAGGAAGAGAAAGTAAAAACGATTTCGTAAGTAGCGGCGAGCGAACGCGAAGAAGGGCAAACCAAGAAGCTTGCTTCTTGGGGTTGTAGGACTGCAACGTGGACTTAAGCATTATAGTCGAATAACCTGGGAAGGTTAATCAAAGAGGGTAATAATCCCGTAGACGAAATAGCGCTTATACCTAGCAGTATCCTGAGTAGGGCTGGACACGCGAAATCCAGTTTGAATCCGGGAGGACCATCTCCCAACCCTAAATACTCCTTAGTGACCGATAGTGAACCAGTACCGTGAGGGAAAGGTGAAAAGAACCCCGAGAGGGGAGTGAAATAGCACCTGAAACCGTGTGCCTACAAGAAGTTCGAGCCCGTTAATGGGTGAGAGCGTGCCTTTTGTAGAATGAACCGGCGAGTTACGTTATGATGCGAGGTTAAGTTGAAGAGACGGAGCCGTAGGGAAACCGAGTCTGAATAGGGCGACTTAGTATCATGATGTAGACCCGAAACCTAGTGACCTATCCATGAGCAGGGTGAAGGTGTGGTAAGACGCACTGGAGGCCCGAACCAGGACACGTTGAAAAGTGTTTGGATGACTTGTGGATAGCGGAGAAATTCCAAACGAACTGGGAGATAGCTGGTTCTCTCCGAAATAGCTTTAGGGCTAGCGTCGAAATGTAAGTGTATTGGAGGTAGAGCACTGTTTGGGTGAGGGGTCCGTCTAGGATTACCAATCTCAGATAAACTCCGAATGCTAATACACATGTTCGGCAGTCAGACTGCGAGTGCTAAGATCCGTAGTCGAAAGGGAAACAGCCCAGACCAACAGCTAAGGTCCCAAAATATATGTTAAGTGGAAAAGGATGTGGGGTTGCACAGACAACTAGGATGTTAGCTCAGAAGCAGCTATCATTCAAAGAGTGCGTAATAGCTCACTAGTCGAGTGACCCTGCGCCGAAAATGTACCGGGGCTAAACATATTACCGAAGCTTTGGATTGATATTTTATCAATGGTAGGAGAGCGTTCTTAACCGCGATGAAGGTATACCGTGAGGAGTGCTGGAGCGTTAAGAAGTGAGAATGCCGGTATGAGTAGCGCAAGATAAGTGAGAATCTTATCCACCGTAAGACTAAGGTTTCCAGGGGAAGGCTCGTCCGCCCTGGGTTAGTCGGGACCTAAGGCGAGGCCGAAAGGCGTAGTCGATGGACAACTGGTTGATATTCCAGTACTAGATATGATCGTGATGGAGGGACGCAGTAGGCTAAGAGATGCCAGTTAATGGATTCTGGTCTAAGCAGTGAGGTGTGAGATGTGTCAAATGCATTTCTCTTTAACATTGAGCTGTGATGGGGAAGCAACTACGGTTGCGAACTCTCTGATGTCACACTGCCAAGAAAAGCTTCTAGCGTAAAGTCATATCTACCCGTACCGCAAACCGACACAGGTAGTCGAGGCGAGTAGCCTCAGGTGATCGAGAGAACTCTCGTTAAGGAACTCGGCAAAATAGCCCCGTAACTTCGGGAGAAGGGGTGCTGGTGTAAAAGCCAGCCGCAGTGAATAGGCCCAAGCAACTGTTTATCAAAAACACAGCTCTCTGCTAAACCGCAAGGTGATGTATAGGGGGTGACGCCTGCCCGGTGCTGGAAGGTTAAGAGGAGTGCTTAGACGTAAGTCGAAGGTATGAATTGAAGCCCCAGTAAACGGCGGCCGTAACTATAACGGTCCTAAGGTAGCGAAATTCCTTGTCGGGTAAGTTCCGACCCGCACGAAAGGCGTAAT